>NZ_CP029550.1:3192500-3492500 GCF_003173715.1 Methylobacterium durans
GCTCGAATCGGAGACGGGGTTCGCGGCGAGCCGCCTGCTCGCGGTGTTCGACCACGGCATGCTGATGCGTACCCGCAGCAGCCCGCTCGTCGTCGAGCGGCAGCCGCAGCAGATCCGCCGGGACGGCCACGACGACGTCTGCCTCAGCCTGATCGTCGGCGGGTGCGGCCATCAGGAGCAGGGCAATCGGGGCGGCATCATCGGCGTGGGCGATATCGGCCTCGTCTCCCTCGACCGGCCCTTCGTCCTCGGCGCGCGCGAGCCCTACGAGGAACTCCGCCTCAACATCCCGCGCCCCCTCTTCCTCGCCCATGTCGGCCCCGTGGAGGAGGTCGCCGGGCGCCGCTTCCCCGCGAGCGCGCTCGGTGACCTCTTCGCGAGCTATCTCGGCACCTTCGCCGCCACGGTCGAGCGCATGTCGGAGGCCGAGGCCGCCCCCGCCCTCGAGGGAGCCCTGCACCTGCTGCGCGGCATCCTCCAGCATCCGGGCGAGCGCCGCGAGGCCGACCTGTCGGCCACCGCCCTGCGCTCCCTCGCCCAGGCCTATATCGAGCGGCGGCTGCACGACCCGGATCTCGGCCCGGCCGGCCTCTGCGCCGCCCTGCGCGTCTCGCGGACCCGCCTCTACGCGGCCTTCGCCGCGGAGGGCGGCATCGCCGCGGCGATCCGCGACGCGCGCCTCGACCGGGCGCATCGCCGCCTCTCCTCCGCCGCAGGCGACGCGGATACGATCGCGGGCGTCATGAAAGCCTGCGGCTACGTGGATGCGGCGAGTTTCAGCCGCGCCTTCCGCCGCCGCTTCGGGCTCGCCCCGCGGGACGTGCGCCCGACGCGGCGGTGAGCGGTGTCGGGCGACGCTCGCCTATCCAATCAGCCGAAGGGGCTGACCGGGGGCCGCCGTCCCGCGGCCCTGATCGTCAGAAAGCTCCGACGAGGCACGGCCGAGCGCGTGCCGCGCGGCCCGCAGGCGCTGCAACTGCGCGAAGGACACGGTGTTGCCGCCGCTCGACGGCGAGGTTCCCGCATCCGCGCCGTCGCGGTCCTGGGACGCGGCCTGCTTCAGCGCCGCCGCGATCAGCGCCTTCGTCCGGGTCGTGAAGCCCCGTCGCTCCAACCAGGCCGGGATCCGCTTCGCACGCTTCATCAGGTCACCTGCAGGCAGAGATAGGCAGCCCACCCCTGTCAGAAGAACAGAATCCTGGCCGAGGCGGGAATGACCGAGCGTCCGGAATTGTTGTCCCTGCGTTCGGCGCGCGCGGTTGCGAGCGGCGCCGATGAGAGAGGGGTGGCATGGCAGGGCCAGGGAGCGGCGGGCGGCGGCTGTGCCGGGACCTGATCGAGCGACCGATCCGTCAGCGGTGGCCGCTCTTCGGGCGCGGCGAGCCGCCCGGCTCGGAGGTGGCCATCCGCCCCTCGAACCCGTCGAACCCGCCCGCATGGCCGAACCTGCGGTACGAATTCTGCGGGTCCGGCCGTTCCGCAGGCCGGGCGGGCGCCTGCGGCCGGGGGGCGCCCTCCGGACGGGGACGATCGCGCGGGGGCGAGGGCCTTGCGCGACCCGTCGCGCGGGACGGTTCCGGGCTCGGCTCGCCGTCCTCCGGCTGACCGTCGTCGAGTTGAATCCGATAGCCCATCGTCAGGAAGTAGCCCTCGGCATCCTGCCTCGGGAAACCCTTCGATGCCCGGTCCCGGCCGTAGGTCTGCCGAAACGGCTTGCTGTGCCAGTAGCGGACCTCACGCATGAATACCCTCGCTCGCGGCGCTCACCCGGTTCTACTGCGCGGCCCCCCGAGCGCAAGAACCCTGGCAAGAACCCTGGCAAGAACCGTGGTTCTGCGGGGGCGGGGCCGGGCCGAGCCCGGCATCGGATGATGTCGATGCAGGGGACCCTGCGAACGGGGTCATCGGGACAGCATCCCGCGGTCGTGGCCGCCGAGCACGTAGAACGTGTTCGTGGTCTCGCCGTGGAAGTCGATCAACCTGTCGCCGGAGGCATCGAACCGATAGGGCCTGTATCCGAGGCTGCCGAGCAGGTCCGTGACCGCTTGCCAGTCGCTGTTCTCGGCGATCACGATGGGCTTGCTGGCCTTCAGGGTCTCGAGGAACCCCCTGACGACCCGCAATTCGACGCCCTCGACGTCGATCTTGATGAGGTCCGGCGCCGGGAGACCGAGCCGGTCGCCGACCCGCACGGTTCCGCCGTGCCGCGAGACCCGGAAATTCGGGTCGAGCGCGGTCAGGCGCTCGCGGACCCACGGTCGGTCGAGCGCGACGTTGTCGATGGACGCCTCTTCGTAGTGGAGGATGCCGTTGACGACGGGGATGTGGAACGCGACCTCGCCCGCGACGTCGGACAGGCCGTGCTTGTGGACGTGAACGTCGGCGTAGCGCGCGGATATCTCGTCGAGGATCGGATGGAACAGAGCGTTCAACTCGAAGGAATGGATCGTCGCGTCCGGATGCATCATACCAATCGGTGGTGATCATAACTGATAGGCCCAGTCACGCAGGCCGATGGACATGATCTTCCAAGGCTGGTCGATGAACCGGTTCCAGACCTGACAGCACTGCTCGACAATGTCCTCGTAGGACGAGAAGACGCGGTCGCCGAGCCAGTTGTCGCGCAGGAACTGCCAGACATTCTCGACCGGGTTGAGTTCCGGGGCGCAGGCTGGCAGCGGCAGCAGGGTGATGTTGGCGGGCACGACGAGGTCGTGGGCGACGTGCCAGCCCGCCCCATCGAGGATCAGCACGGCGTGGGCGCCTTCCTCGACGCTGCAGCTGATCTCCCTGAGGTGCTCGTTCATCGCCGCGGTATCGCATCTCGGCATGATGAGGCCGGCACCCTTGCCCTTCTCGGGACAGATCGCTCCGAAGATGTAGGCGTGGGCCGTGCGTTGGTCCTTGGGCGCCGAGGGCCGGCTGCCGCGGCGCGCCCAGCGGCGGGGCAGCGTGTTCTTCTGGCCGACCCGAGCCTCGTCTGACCACCACACCTCGATGGCCGTGCCAGCCGGCAGCCGGGTTCGGATCGCCCTCACCTCGGCGGGCAAGTTTTTTTGAAGGCTGCCAGTGCGGCCGGGTCCTGCTCATGATGGCGCGGGCGTGCCGACAGCTTGCGGAAGCCGAGTTGTTTCACCGTGCGGCCCACCGTGCTCTCGTCCAGGCTCACGCCGAAGCTGGCGTAGATCCAGGCGGCGAGATCCTTCAGCCGCCAGCGCACCACGCCGTGTCGATCCGGGTCCGGCCCGCTCTCGACGATCTGCGCCAGCGCTTGACGCTGCGCATCGCTCAACTTGGCTGGGTTGCCCGGGGCCTTGCGGTTGATCAGCCCGGCCGGGCCAGCTGCGTTGAAGGCGAGCACCCAATCGCGCACCGTCTGCAACCCTACCACCCCGATCCGAGCCGCATCCGTGCGGCTGCCGCCCTCGTAGATCTCGGCCAGCGCCAGCAGCCGGCGGCTCTGGCCCGCGTCTCGGCTGGCCTTGGCCAGACGTCGAAGATCGTCGGCGTTGAAATCCTCACGCAGAGCAACCGCAGCGGACATGGCAAACCCTCCCGGTTTGCCTCATCGAACCAGATCCGCCGCCGATACGAAACCTCGTGAGTCGCTATCACCGTCGACCGGTATCAGCTTGAAGCTGACGATCGACTGTCCCCGGTTGGCGCCGACGTCGTAGACGACAATGTTTCTCTGGTTGATGAGACGTACGGCGTGCAATTCCTGGTCGTGGACGACGCCAAGTCTGATCTGCTCCAGAATCGCTCCCATCTCGTGCGTCTGGACAGCATCCGTCGCATCCGCCTGTTGCCGTGCCGCAATCGTCTGCGCCGGGACGACACGCTCTCCACGCGCGTTCGCGTGCCCACCGGCCTTTAGATCTCGTCGCGGCCGCCTCCGCAAGGCGGGCTTGGTACGGGACACGGTCCCGAGGCCGACTTGGCACGGGATGCGGTCCCGGGATCGACGGTGCCGGGACGCGTCGTGGCGGCTCCCGTGAGCCTCACGCCTCGATGACGCTCACATGGGCCGCCACCACGCGCCAGCCCTCCGGGAAGCGGACCCAGCTCTGGCTCTGGCGGCCGATCCGTCCCGGGGCTCCGTCGCGCCGGAACAGGGTCATCGCCGTGGCGAAGTCCCGGCCGTAGGTGGTGATGACCGTGCCCGCGAGGTCGCGGGCGAGCCCCTGCGGCGAGCGCGCGCGGCGGAAGGCGCGGATCGCCTCCATGCCGTAGAGGTTCTCCGCCGCGCCGTAGCGGATGGTGCGGGCATCGTCGCGGAAGAGGGCCTCCAGCGTCGCCACGTCGTTGCCCACGAGGGCGGCCTCGTAGCGGCGGAACGCCGCCTCGACCTCCGCCTTCACTTCCGGATCGTCGATCTGCATGACGGCCTCTCAATCGAGGGCGGCAATCGGCGCCCGCGCGACGCCCGCCCGCTCCAGGTGATGCGCCGCGCGGAGCGCGAGATCCTCCCGCCAGGGCGCCGCGATAATCTGCACGCCGAGCGGCAGGCCGCCGTCGAGCCGCACCGGCACCGCCACGACGGGCAGGCCGATGAACGAGATCGGCTGGGTGTAGAGGCCGACATTGGCCCGCACCGGCAGGGTGATCCCGTCGAGCACGAAGGTCTTCTGGCCGCCGCGCGGCGCCCGGCAGGGGGTGGCCGGCGCCAGGATCAGGTCGACCGAGCCGAACAGGTCGAGCAAGGCGGCGCGGTACCAGCGCCGGAAGCGCTGCGCCCGCTCCACGAAGGGCGCCGGGATCATCGCCCCGGCGATCAGGCGGTCGCGCACGGCCGGGTCGAAATCGCCCGCGCGGGTCCGCAGCCGGTCGAGATGGAGGGCCGCGCCCTCGGCGGCCGTGATCAGGTAGGCCGCGGCCCGGGCCCTCGCGGCCTCGGGGATCTCGACCGTCGCCGTCGCCCCGAGGGCGCGGGCGGCCTGCGCCACGGCGGCGAAGGCGTCGGGCTCGCCCATCCGCGCGAAATAGCCCCCGGCGACCGCGACGCGCAGGCCCGCGGCCCCCCGCTCCAGCCCGTCCCCCACCGGCTCGGGCGGCCGGTCGGCCTGCGCCGGATCTTCCGAGTCGCGCCCGAGCATCGCGTCGTAGGCCAGCGCGAGGTCGCGGGCCGAGCGCGCCATCGGACCGACATGGTCGAGGCTGCCGACGAAGGGGAAGCTGCCGGCCCGGCTCAGGCGCCCGTAGGTGGGCTTGAGGCCGAAGCAGCCGCAGAAGGCGGAGGGCACGCGGATCGAGCCGTTGGTGTCCGAGCCGAGCGCGAGCGGCACGAGGCCCGCCGCGACCGCCCCGCCGGAGCCGCCGGACGAGCCGCCGGACATGTGGGCGAGGTCGTGGGGATTGTGCGTGTCGCCGTCGTGGACGTTCTCGCCGGTGAAGTCGTAGGCGTACTCGCCCATGTTGAGCCCACCGAGGAGGATCGCCCCCGCCGCCTCGAGCCGGCGGACGAGGGCGGCGTCGCGCTTCGCGGGCGGGCGCTCCCGGTTGATCCGCGCCCCGGCCCGGGTCGGCAGGCCGGCGATGTCGAACAGGTTCTTGACCGCGAAGGGCACGCCCGCCAGCGGGCCGAGGGCCTCGCCCGCGGCGCGGGCCCGGTCGAGGGCGTCGGCGCGGGCGCGGGCGCGCTCGGGCAGGAGATCCGTGAAGGCGTTCACCCCCGGGTCGATCCGCCGGATCCGCGCGAGCGCGGCCTCGGTCACGGCGCGGGCGCCGACCCGGCCGGCGGAGACGGCGGCGGCGATCTCGGAGGCCGGGGCGAGGCTCCAGTCCAACGCCGCGCTCATGCGGTGAAGACCGGCGCCGCCTCGGCCTCGTCGGGCAGCGGGAAGCCCTCGACCAGGGCCGCCGCCTCCCTCAGGACCCGCAGGTTGGCGGCGATCGCCTCCGCCCAACCGGGCTCGACCGGGATGCCGAGCATCTCCGCGGCCGCGGCCGTGCCGGCGTCGAGGTTCGGAATCGGCTCGGGCATGGCGTCTCTCCTCAGCTTCGCTCCCGTCCGCCCGACGGGGCGCGGCCGCCGGGCCGGGGGCAGGGTCTGTAGTGGTCCGGTCCCGGATCAGCCTTGAAGGCTGGCGGCGTGCTCGGCGATCGCGCCCGGCGTCGTGATCCACACGGCATCGCGGCGCTCCGCGATGTGCCGGAGCGCCCGCCGCAGGGGGCGCAGCCGATGGGGCTGGCCGACGATGTAGGGGTGGAGCGCGATGCCCATCACCAGCGGCGCCCTGCGGGACTGGTCCAGCATCTCCTCGAAGGTCTCGACGATCATCTCGGCGAAATGCGTGCCCGTCTCCTTGCGGGCGACGATCGCCGGGATGTCGTTCAACTCCTGCGGGTAGGGCACCGAGAGGATGCGCCCGCCGTCCCGGGTCGCGAACCAGATCGGCTGGTCGTCGTGCGCCCAGTCGAGCAGGTAGCGATATCCGGCCTCGGCCAGGAGATCCGGCGTCGCCGGAGATTGCGAGATCCACGGCCCCAGCCAGCCCGCGGGCGTCCGTCCCTCCGCGCGCGCGATCACGGCGGTCGCCTCGGCGATGAGCGCGCGCTCGCTCGCCTCGTCGAGCGCGCCCTGACGCTCGGCGTTGGTGCGTCCGTGCGCGACGATCTCGTCGCCGCGGGCGCGGAACGCCTCGATCAGGCCGGGGCAGTCCCGGTAGAGGTTGCTGTTGGCCAGCACGCCGGCCGGCAGGCCGAGTTCGTCCAGCAGGTCGCGGATGCGCCAGGCGCCCACGCGGTTGCCCCAGTCGCGCCAGGCGTAGTTCAGGACGTCCGGCTGCGGCCCGCCCGGCGCGAGCTCGGCGCCGAGCCCCTCGCCGAACGCGAAGGTCTCGAGGTTGAGCCCGAGATAGACGGCGAGGCGCTTGCCCCCCGGCCAGTCGTAGACCGGGCGGTCGGGCAGGGCGCTGTAGCCGTAGCGTCCGTGGTCCGAGGTCGATCGTGGGTCCGAGGTCGATCGCATGCGTGCTCCGCTGCCCGGCCCGCGGCCGCCGGGGTTCGAGATGGGGGTCAGGCCGCGCCGAGATAGGCCGCTTCCAGGCCCTTGTCCGCCTGGAGCTCGGCCGCGCTGCCCTCGGTGACGACGCGACCCTGCTCCAGCACGTAGCCCCGGTCCGCGACGGTGAGGGCGAGCGCCGCCATCTGGTCGACGATCAGGATGGTGATGCCCTGGTCGCGCAGATCCGCCACCACGGCGTAGAGGGTGTTGATCATCGCGGGGGCGAGCCCGAGGGAGGGCTCGTCGAGGAGGAGGATGCGCGGCCGCGCCATCAACCCGCGGGCGATGGCGAGCATCTGCTGCTCGCCGCCCGAGAGGAGGCCCGCCCGGCTCTGCGCCCGCTCGCGCAGCCGCGGGAAGCGGTCGAGCAGGGCCTCGACCTCGGCCGGGTCGATCCGCCCGCGCCGGCTGCGGGCGCCGAGCCGGATGTTCTCGACGACGGTCAGTTCCGGGAAGACCTGCCGCCCCTCCGGCACGAGGGCGAGGCCGAGGCGGGCGATGGCGTGGGCCGGAAGCCCCGCGATCGCGCGGTCGGCCAGGACGATGCTGCCCTGGACCGGGCGCAGCAGGCCCGAGAGGGCCCGCATCGCCGTGGACTTGCCGGCGCCGTTGGCGCCGAGCAGCGCCACCGTCTCGCCGGGGCGGACCGAGAGGGCGAGGTCGTCGAGCACCGGCGCCGCGCCGTAGCCCGCCCGGAGGCGATGGCTCGCGAGGACCGGATCGGCCGGTCCCTGCCAGGGCGCGGGCCGGGGCCGGGCCGGGGTCTCGGCGCCGCCGAGATAGGCGCGCAGGACGGCCGGGTCGCGGCGTATCTCGGCGGGCCGGCCCGTCGCGATCGGGCGGCCCGCATCCATGACCAGGATGTGGTCGGAGGTGCCCATCACCAGGGGCATGTCGTGCTCGACGAGGATGACCGCGACGCCGGATTCCGCGATGCGCCGCAGGAGGCCGCCGATCCGGTCGGTGTCGGCACGGGTCAAGCCGGCGGCCGGCTCGTCGAGGAGGAGCACCTTCGGGGCGCCCGCCAGGGCCCGGGCGATCTCGACGAGGCGCCGGTCGACATGCGGCAGCTCCGCGGCCGGTCTGCCGAGCGGGCCCGCATAGCCTGCGAAGGCGAGCAGAGCGGCAGCCCTGCGGGCATCCTCGGCGGCATTCCGCCGGAGCAGGCTGCCGGGCGCGATCGCCAGCATGACGTTGTCGAGGACGCTGAGCGAGCCGAACAGGCGCGTGGTCTGGTAGGTGCGGGCGATGCCGGCCCGGGCGATCGCGTGGGCCGGCGCGCCAGCGAGGTCGCGGCGTCCCAGGCGGATCGTCCCCGCATCCGGCCGGTAGAAACCCGAGACCATGTTGAGGACGGTGGTCTTGCCGGCGCCGTTCGGTCCGATGAGGCTCGTGACCTGGGCCGCGGCGGCGGTGAGCGAGACCCCGTCGGCGGCGCGGATGCCGCCGAAGCTGATGCCGAGCCCTTCGATGACGAGCGGGTCGCCCTCCGTCCGGCCGGGAAGGCCGACCGTCTCGTCCGGCCTCGGGGCGCGCTCGTCCGCCATCCGGGGCAGGAGCCGCGCCAGCGTCCCGACGATGCCGGCCGGCACCAGCCACAGCACCACGAGCGTCGTCAGCCCGAAGAAGATCAGCCGGTACTCGGCGAGGCCGGCGAGCAGCTCCGGCAGGAGCACGGTGACGAGGGCGCCGCAGAGCGGCCCGAGCACCGTGCCGGCCCCGCCCACCACCACGGAGAGCACGAACAGGATCGATTGCGAGAACGGGAAGGAACTCGGGGCGATGAACAGCATCAGGGGCGGCAGCACTGCCCCCGCGAGGCCGGTGAGCCCGGCCGAGATCGCGAAGGCCGCCGTCTTCACCCGCACGGGGTCGAAGCCGAGCGAGGCCGCCGCCGCCTCCGAATCCCGCACGGCGCGCAGGGCGCGGCCGAGGCGGGCGAGGCGCAGGCGGTGGAACCCGTAGAGGCTGAGGCCGGCGCCGAGCACCGAGAGGATCGCGAGGCCCCGCTCGGCCAGCGTCTCGCCGAACAGGACCGGGCCTTGCGTGATCACGAGCCCGTTCTGGCCGCCGGTGAGCGCCCCGCCCTCGACGAGCCCGTGCTCCACGAGGAAGCCGAAGGCGATCGTCATCATCGCGAGGTAGGGGCCCTTCACCCGCATGGCGGGCACGGCGAGGAGCGCGCCGACGAGGGCGGTCAGCAGGCCGGCGGCGGGAAGGGCGAGCCAGAAGCTGATCCCCGCGAGCGTCAGGATCGCGCTCGCGTAGGCGCCGAGCGCGTAGAATCCCGCATGCCCGAACGAGATCAGGCCCGCGAGGCCGAGCAGCACGTTGAGGCCGGTGCCGGCCACGACGGTCAGGGCGACGAGGGCGATGACGAAGTGGGTGTAGCCCTGGCTCAGGCCGACGAGCCCGAGCCCGGCGGCGGTGAGAGCCAGGATCGCCAGCGGCATCGCCGCGGGGGCGCGGAGGTGGCGTGCGAGGGGGCGCGTGAGGCGGCGCATGGGCTCAGACCTTGTTGACCGCCGCCCGGCCGAGGAGGCCGTCCGGACGGAGCGCCAGCGCCAGGATGATCACCGAAAACACGACGATCTGCGTGTAGGTGGAGCCGAGGGTCGCCGTGACGCCCGCCTCGACGAGCCCGTAGAGCAGGCCGGCCAGCACCACGCCGGTGGCCGAGCCGATGCCGCCGAGGATCGCGACCGCGAAGGCCTTGATCCCGAAGAGCGCGCCCATCTCGGCCGAGACCGAGAACAGGGGCGCGATCAGGAGACCGGCCGCGCCCGCGAGGAGCCCGGAGAGCGCGAAGGCGCAGGCCACGGTGCGGCGGACGTCGATCCCCATCAGCCGGGCGGCATCCGCGTTCTGCGCCACGGCGAGGAGGACGCGGCCGAGATCGGTCCCGCGGAATACGGCCCGCAACGCCAGCGCCGCCGCGATCCCGACGACCGGGATCACGATCTGCAGCGGGTAGATCCCGGCGCCGAGAACCTCGATGGGGCTCGCCACCAGGGCGGAGGGCAAGCTGCGCGGCTCCTTGCCGAAGGTGAAGAGGAGGGCGTTGTCGAGGATGATGCCGCCCGCCACGGTGGCGAGCAGCCACGCGTCGGAGCCGCGCTCCACGAAGGGCCGCACCAGGATCCGCTCGACGACGAGGCCGAGGAGCGCGCAGCCGAGGAGCGCGCCCGCCACCGCGAGCGGCATCGGCCAGCCGAGCCCGACAGCGAGCCAGTAACCGAGCACCGCCCCGAGGGTGACGGCGCTGCCCTGCGCGAAGTTGACGGTCCCGGAGACCGCGTAGGTGATGTGGAAGCCCAGCGCGATCAGCCCGTACATGCTGCCGAGGCCGAGCCCGCTGACGAGGACGCTGGTCAGCATGGGCGTGCCCTCCCGGCGCCGGTCACTGCGTCACCGCGACGATCTCGCCGTTCTGGAAGCGCGTGAAGACGTAGTCCTGGGGCCCGAGCGCGTCGTGCCGGCCAGGCGCGAACGGCGTCTCGTAGGTCTTGATGAGGCCCGGATAGGTCGCGATCTTGTAGAACCCGTCGCGGACCTTCGGCCCCTCGGTGGAGCCCGCTGCCGCGATCGCGAGGGCGATCAGGTGGGTGGCGTCGTAGGCGTTGGCGATGCCGACCGCGGGTGTCACGTCCGCCATCGACTTGATGGCCGGGTACTTCGCCTTCAGCGCGGCGAGCACGGCCTTGGCCTTCGGGCCTCGTTGCCCGCGAAGGTGAAGGTCTGGATGAAGTGGACCTTGGCGGCGCTCGGGCCGGCGAGCTCGTCGAAGCGCCCGCCCGCCGGGCCCAATGCGAGATCACCGGCACGCTCCAGCCCATGCGATCGAGGGATTTCACCACCTGGGCGGAGGGGCCGACATTGCCGACGAGGAACAGGGTGTCGGCGCCCGCCTCCCGGAGGCGGGTGAGCTGGGGCACCATGTCGACGTCGTTCGCCTCGTACTTCTCGATGCCGGCGGCCGGCAGGTTCGCCGCCTTCAGCGCCGCTGCGAGCCCCTGCTGGTTCGACTCGCCCCAGGCGTTGTTGACGAGGATCATGCCCGGCTTCTTCGCGCCGTATGTCTTCACCGCGTAGGCGACGAGGGCCTCGTCGACGAGGGCGTCCACGGCCGAGACCCGGAAGGCGTAATTGTCGGCGGCGCCGTTGCGGGTGATGCCGGTGCCGGCCGCCCAGGGGCCGACGAACGGCACCTTCATCTGGTTGGCGATCGGGACGATCGCCATCGAGACCGGCGTGTCGAGCCCGCCGATCAGGGCGGCGACGCCGGCGCGCTGGATCAGCTCACGGGCGGCGAGCACGCCCTTGGACGGGTTGGCCTCGTCGTCGCGCGCCACGAGTTCCAGCGGGCGCCCGAGCACGCCGCCCTTCGCGTTGATCTCGTCGATGGCGAGCCCGATGCCGCGGGAGATCGCCTCCCCCGATTTCGCCGACTGGCCGCTGAGGGCGGTGACGAGACCGATCCTGACCGGCTCCGCGGCCCGGCTCGGGGCGAGCGGCGCGAGGCCCGCCAGGAGCGACAGGAGCGCGAGCCCGCAGAACCGGGAACGCGTCGGGCGGCGGGCATCGGGACGGGGGGCGGGGATTCGGAGGGACATGGCGGTTCGGTCTCCGGCGGGGCTGGGGAGCGATCCGCAACGCCCATGCCAGCAGAGTACAGGCGGATTCGCGCCTGTCATGGCCAATCGTGTGCAGCCACCGCACAAAATGTGCACACTTCCGTGAGAAAATGCATACACTTTTCGCAGGCGGAATCGGCGGCTTCCTGGCAGGCTCGCCCGGGACCGCGCGCCGCGCGCTGAACGAGACCGGAGCAGACGACCCATGAGCCAGCACATCGCCGCCGACGCGACGCGGGAGGCCGCCGCGATCGTCACCGCCTATCTCGAAGCCTCGATGGTCCCGGACCCGGAGACCGCCGCCCGCTACATCGCGCCCGATCTGGAGATCGTGTTCACGGGGGCCCGGCGCTTCGGGCATCCGCGGGAGGTGACGGCGTTCAATGCCGGCCGCTACGCCTGGGTGAAGAAGCGCATGGAGCGCCTCGACGTGGTGCCGGGCGAGGGGCAGACCACGGTCTACAGCCTCGGCACGCTCTACGGCGCGTGGCCGGACGGCACCGCGTTCGAGGGCAACCGTTACGTCGACCGATTCACCGTCCGCGACGGGCTGATCGTCACGATGGAGGTCTGGAACGACAGCGCCGAGCGGCTGCTGACGCGGGCGGGCCTCGCCGACTGATCGCCGCGCCGGCCGCGATCAGGGCTCGACGTAGGGCGCCAGCCGCCGGACGAGGTCCAGGTCGCGCAGCGGCGCGGCGGCGATCCGCGCCCGCTCGGCCACGGCGTCGAGGTGATGGTCCATCAGCGCGCTCGCCCGCGCCGCGTCGCCCTCGGCCAGGGCGGAGACGATGGCCCGGTGCTCGCTCACCGCGCAATCCGACGAGTGCGGGCGCGCGTAGAGCGACAGGATCAGGGCGCAGCGGTAGCCGAGTTCGGCCACGTAGCGCCGGAGCACCGCGCTGCCGGTCATCTCCGCGAGCAGGAGGTGGAACTCGGTCGCGAGGCGGATCGAGGTCGCTTCCGGCCCGCTCGCCGCGGCCTCCTCGCCCGCGATATGGGTGTCGAGGGTCGCCTTCTGCTCGGCGCTCAGGCGCCCCGCCAAGCGGGACACGACCAAGCGTTCGAGCCCGATCCGGACGTCGAACGCGTCCCGCGCCTCCTCCCAGCTCGGCGTCGCGACGACCGCGATCCGATTCCGGCGCAGCTCGACCAAGCCCTCGGCGGCGAGCTGTCCCAGAGCCTGACGCGCGATCGTGCGGCTGACGCCGAAGCGCTCGCCGAGCGCGTCCTCGGGCAGGCGGTCGCCCGGCGCCAGCGCCCGCTCGACGATCGCGCGGCGAAGTGACCGGCAGATCGCACCGACGCGGTCCGGCCCCTCACGTCGTCTACCAGCATCCGTCATGCGGGAGATGTCCTGGCCCCGAATGCGCATTCTTCCGCCCTTCGACACCGCGTGGCGACCCGGGACGCGCGATCCATCGCAAGTGCACAGACGCGTGCGGAAAGCTAGACCTTGGCGCGCGGGACCGCGACGCCGCCGATGCCGGGCCTGCGGCGGAGACCCACCGCACGCGCGGGACGCTCCCGTCATCCACAGAAGAGACGATCGGCCGCGCCACGCCGGCCGGTTCCGGACGTTGGTGGGGCGGCCGCGGCGCGATGCGCCGTCGGCGACAGGTGACAACCGGCCGAGGTTCTGTGGATGTGGGAGCGTGACGCGCAGGGTCCTGAAACGCGTGCGGCGCTGCTGGAGCGCCAACGCACCCTCAAGATGGCGAGATCCGCCCATGCCTACGTCCGGGGCAACACCCTGAAATTCTACGAGTGGCTGGACGGCCTCGCCCGCGGCACACTGCCGGAGGGGCCGGCGGTCTGGATCTGCGGCGATTGCCACCTCGGGAACCTCGGCCCCCTCGCCGACGCCGACGGTCGCGTCGACATTCAGGTCCGCGACCTCGACCAGACCGTCATCGGCAATCCGACGCACGATCTCGTCCGCCTCGGCCTGTCGCTCGCCAGCGCCGCCCGGGGCTCGGACCTGCCGGGGGTCGTGACGGCCCGGATGCTGCACGAGATGATCCAGGGCTACGCGCTGGGCCTGGGCGAGCCGGAGGCGGACGAGGCTCCGCCCGAGCCCGACGCGGTGCGCACGGTCCGGCGCCGCGCCCTCGGCCGGCAGTGGAAGCACCTCGCCCGCGAGCGCCTGAAGGACGTGGAGCCCTCGATCCCGCTCGGGCGCAAGTTCTGGGCGCTCGACCGGGCGGAGCGCGAGGCCCTCGACGGCCTCTTCCGCGCCGAGGACGTGCGCCGCCTCGTCCTGGCGCTCAACGGCCGCAGCGCGCGCGCCGAGATCCGCATGATCGACGCGGCCTACTGGATGAAGGGTTGCTCTTCGCTCGGCTTCCTGCGCTACGCCGCGCTCGTGCGCATCGCCGAGCCGGACGGCAAGCGCAAGCTGGCGCTCGTCGACCTGAAGGAGGCGGTCGCCCCCGCCGCCCCCGCCGCGCCGGGGGCGGAGATGCCGTCGGATCCTGCCGAGCGCGTGGTGGCCGGCGCGCGGGCGCTCTCGCCGAACCTCGGCGAGCGCATGCTGCCTGTGCACCTCATGGACAAGCCGGTGGTGATGCGCGAGCTCGCGCCGCAGGACCTGAAGCTCGACGTCGACCAGTTCAGCCGCGTCGAGGCGGTGCGGGCGGCGCATTACCTCGCCTACGTGGTGGGCAAGGCGCACGGCCGGCAGATGGACGAGGCCGCGCGCGCCGCTTGGCGCCGGGAGGTCGCCGCGGACGTGTCGCGCGCCGGCGAGGCGCCCTCCTGGCTCTGGACGAGCGTCGTCGCCCTCGCCGGGCGCCACGAGGTCGGCTACCTCGACCATTGCCGCCGCTACGCGAGCGCGGATGCCGCCTGAGGGCGTCTGCCCGGAGCATCTTCGATTCGATCCCTTCAGGGGTGAATTCACGGTGTTTCCGAGCGGATCCTCCGGTCGTATCCAATATATCGCACGCTTTCACGCGCTCGTGATGGATTAAAGAGGAACTTAGTAACTGACCAAGACTTGAGCGGCGGTTGTCCGCGCGGGTGGCGCGTCTTAACGGGACGGCGGCACGGGCCGATGGAGCGCTGCCAGATGCACGATGACGGGGATGACCCGCGGGACGGAGCCCGAGAGCCGGCGAAGGATCCGAGCCTTGCCTGAGGCGGCCGCCCCGTCCTGCGGGGACGTCGAGCCGGCGGACGGGGGCGATCCGTTCGTCGTCCTCCACGTCGGAGACCTTCACCTGACAGGCCGCGGCGAGGCAAACGCGCGCGATCTCGCGACCATCCTCGACCAGATCGCCGGGATCGCCCCGCCGCAGCCTTCGACTTCGTCTACCTGCCTGGGGACATCGCGGAGGACGGGACGGCCCGCCAATACGCGATCCTGCGCGCGGCCCTGGCGCGCCATCCCGACCTGCCGGTCCGGCTGGTTCCGGGCGACCACGACCGCCAGCACGGCTCGATCGCCGGCTTCCACGACCTGTACACGGCCCTCGCGGGGAGCCCCCGCGGGGGCGGCCACGCGCCGGTCGTCAACCGCCTGCCGCAGCCCGAGATCGAGCGGGAGGTCGCGCAATACTACGCCGCCGAGACGGTCTCGGGGGTGCGCTGCCTGTTCGTGGACGTCGTCAGCGCGGGATTCAGCCGCAAGGGCATCGGCCTCGACTTCCGCCTCGGCCGCGCGCAGACGCTCTGGCTCTCGGCGGAGATCGCGGCGGCGGCCGAGGCCGGCCGGCCCTGCGCAATCTTCATGCACGCCTATCCCGACGACCTGCGCGAGCCGGACGAGCGGCTCGACGTCGCCGGCCTGTTCTGGGGCGGGCGGGTGCGCCTCGTGGAGATGGGCCACACCCACTACAACGAGCTCGCCCATGACGGGCGCACGCTCTACGCCGCGGCCCGCTCCGTCGGCCAGAACGAGGACGGCTCGGTTGGCTACGCGGTCGCGGCCCTGGACGGACCGGTGACGAGCTGGCGCTTCCGGGCCCTCGACCGGGCACCCCCCTTCGTGCTCATCACCAGTCCCGCCGACCGGCGCATCGCGACGCGGCCGGCAACCGAGGAGACCAGCGGCATGACCCGCGACGCGAACGGACGCATCCGCGTGCGCGCCCTCGTCCTCTCGGACCGGGAGCCGGCCTATTGCCATTGCCGCGTGGACACGGGCGCCTGGGTCCGGATGGCCCGCGTCTCGCCGCGCACCTTCGAGAGCCGGATCGGGTGGCCGGCCGGCGCGCGCAGCCTCCAGGTCGAGGCTGTGGACGCGCGCTGGTCGGGGCACGGGCCGGATTTCGTCGATACCGACGTGATCGAGCCGCCGGCTGCCGCCCCCCTTCCGCACGCGGCGACCGCGATTCCGGCCAAGCCGGGAAGCGATGCCTTCCGGATCGGCCCCTGGCTCGGCCGGGGCGTGCGCGGCGACCAGCTCGGCCCGAACCGCGCCGGCCGCAAATGGTGAGCGGCCTCCGCTGACCGACCCGCCGCCGGCCGCTCCGCGGCCGACGGACCTCCCGACGATGAGAGACGACGAACGTGGCTGCCACCCTGGGGCTCCCCCTCAACCTCGCGACCTGGATCATCGCCGCCCTGGCGACGCTGGGCGTGATCCTGCGGCCCTTCTCCTGGCCCGAGGCGATCTGGGCGGGGCTCGGCGCGATCCTCCTCGTCGTGCTCGGCCTGATGCCGTGGCATGTGGCGCTGGAAGGCGTCGCCAAGGGCACCGACGTCTACCTCTTCCTCGTCGGCATGATGCTGCTGTCGGAGATTGCCCGGAAGGAGGGCCTGTTCGACTGGCTCGCCGCCCACGCGGTGCGGGCCGCCAGGGGCTCGGCGACGCGGCTGTTCCTGCTCGTCTACGTCGTCGGCACGGTGGTGACGGTCTTCCTGTCGAACGACGCCTGCGCCGTGGTGCTGACCCCCGCCGTCTTCGCGGCCACCAAGGCCGCGGGAGTGAAGGAGCCGCTGCCCTACCTGCTCGTCTGCGCCTTCATCGCCAACGCGGCGAGCTTCGTGCTGCCGATCTCGAACCCCGCCAACCTCGTGGTCTTCGCCGAGCACATGCCGCCGCTGGGGCAGTGGCTCGCGACCTTCAGCCTTCCCTCGTTGCTCGCCATCGTGGCGACCTACGCGGCGCTCCGCCTCACGCAGAACGCGCAGTTGCAGGGCGAGACGGTCGCGACGGATGTCGAGACGCCGGCGCTCCCGCTCGGTGGCAAGGTCGCGGGCGCCGGCATCGTTGCCACGGGCGCGGTCCTGATCGGCGCCTCGTGGGCAGGGCTCGACCTCGGTCTTCCGACCTTCGCCGCGGGCCTCGCCACCACGCTGGTCGTGCTCCTGATCAACCGCGGCGGCCTCGTCGCGGTCGTCAAGGACGTCTCGTGGAGCGTGCTGCCGCTGGTCGCCGGGCTGTTCGTCCTGGTCGAGGCCCTGGAGAAGACCGGCGTCCTGCGGATGCTGGCCGACCTCCTGAGAGACGCCGCGCGGGCCGACCCGTCCGCGACCGCCTGGGCCGGGGGCGCCCTCGTGGCGTTCGGCGCGAACCTCGTGAACAACCTGCCGGCGGGCCTGCTGGCGGGCGCCTCTGTGCAGGCCGCGCAGGTCCCGCAGACGGTCGCGGGCGCGATCCTGATCGGCATCGACCTCGGGCCGAACCTGTCGGTCACGGGCTCGCTGGCGACGATCCTCTGGCTCACCGCGATCCGGCGCGAGGGCGAGGACGTCTCCGCGTGGCAGTTCCTGAAGCTCGGGCTCCTCGTGATGCCCCCGGCGCTCGTCCTGGCGCTCGCGGGCCTGATCCTCGTCTGATCCCGATACCGTCCGGTCCGGAGGGGTGCCCCACGTGAACGCAGCGCTGCTCTACCCCTTCATCATCGTGGCCGGCTGCCTGCAGGCGCTCGGCAATTCCATGAACGCGCAGCTGCGCGGCTGCCTCGTCAACCCGTTCCTGGCAGCCGCGATCTCCTTCCTGCCGATCGTCTTCGTCTTCGCGACCCTGTTCCTCGTCATGCCGACGCCGCTGCCGGGCCTCGACGGCCTCGGCCGCATGCCCTGGTACGCGCCGCTCGGCGGGCTCGCGGGTGCCGTCGCGGTCTTCGGCGGCCTCGCCCTCGTCGACAAGGTCGGGGCCGGTCCCTTCAACGGGCTGACGCTGACCGCCAACATCCTGACCTCGCTGGCGCTGGATGCCCTCGGCCTGTTCGGCCTCCAGGGAAGCGGGTTCAAGCCGATGCCCTGGCTCGGCGGCCTGCTGATGGCCGTCGGCGTGATCTTCATCGCGCGCGTCACGCCCGACAAGGGGCCAGAGGCAGGGGAGGGGGCAGGGGCAGGGGCAGGGGCAGGGGAGGGGGCGGATGCGGGGCATGGCCTCAACCCGAAGCTGCTCTATCCCTTCATCGTCGTCGCGGGCGCGCTCCAGGCCATCGGCGTGGCCTGGAACGCGCAGCTCCGCACGGCCCTGACGAACCCCTGGCTCGCGGCCCTCGTCTCGTTCCTGCCCGTCGTCTTCACCTTCGTGCTCGTCTTTCTGTTGCGGCCGAACCCGCTGCCGCGGCGCGAGGACGTCGCGGGTATGCGCTGGTGGATGCCGCTCGCCGGCCTCACGGGCGCCGTGGCGGTGTTCGCGGGCCTCCTGTTCGTGGACAAGGTCGGCGCGGGCGCCTTCAACGGACTTCTGATCACCGCCAACCTGCTGACCTCGGTGGCGCTCGACCATTTCGGCTGGATCGGCATGAAGCAGGTGCGGGCCGGTCCCGCGCGCCTCGGCGGGGCGGCGCTGATGGTGGCGGGCATCGCCCTGATCTCGCTGTTCTGACGGCCCGGGACGATGCGGACCAAGCTGGCCTGGCTCCTGCGCCGGCGGACGCTCCTGCTGGCGGCGGCCCTCGTCCTGGCGGTCGGTGCCGGGGCGGCCTGGTCCCTGCTGCAGGCGACAGTCCTGACGATCGCGGTCGCCCCGCGCGACGGGACCGAGCCGGAGCTGATCAAGGCCTACGCCGACGCCCTCGACGCCGGCGGTGAGGGGATCCGGTTCAGGATCCTGTCCTTCGACGATGTGCGCGAGAGCGCCGCCGCCCTCCAAGACGGGCGCGCCGATCTCGCCGTCGTCCGGCCCGACGTGCTGCTGCCGACCAACGGGCTGACCCTGGCGATCCTGCGCGACCAGGCCATGATCATCGCCTCGCCCGACCCGGGCGCCATCAGGACCTTCCCGAAGCTCTCCGGCAAGCGGCTCGGCATCGCCGCGCATCGGGACGCCGACTTCTCGCTGCTCCAGACCATCCTCGGATATTACGGGCTCGCCCTGGAGGCGGACACGGGCGGCGGACCCGCCCGCGACCGGGCCGTGCGCCTCGTCCGGGTGGAGCAGGAGGCCGTCGCGGCGGCCTTCCGCGAGCGCCGCATCGACGCCTTCGTCAGCATCATCGCGCCCTCGGCGCCGAAGGCCCTGGCCCTCGTGGGCGCCGTGCGCTCCGCGGCCCGCACCGGCAGGGTCGAGTTCGTCGCGGTCGAGGACGACGGTGCCGTGATCGAGCGGTTCCCGAAGCTCCAATCGGTGACGGTGCCGGGCGGATTGTTCGGCGGCGACCCGAAGCTGCCGGCCGACGACGTCAAGACGGTCGGGGCCTCCTACCGGCTGATGGCGCGCGCCTCCCTGAGCCGGGCCGTCGCCGCGGACGTGACCCAGCAGCTCTTCGAGAAGCGGACAGCGGCCGCGCGGGCGACGGAGGCCGCCGAATACGTCCAGGCGCCGGCCTACGACACGACGGCGGCAGCCACCAGCGCGCGCATCCCGATCCATCCGGGGGCGATCGACTATTTCGAGCGCGAGCAGCACGGCTTCGTCGACCGCTACGGCGACACGCTCTACCTCCTCGGCGCCCTCGCCGGTGGCCTCGTCTCGGTCCTGGCGTGGATCCGCCAGCGCTTGGCCGGCCTGCGCCGGGAGCGCATCGACGAGATCATGGACCGGCTGATCGACGTGATCGGTCTCGCCCGCGGCACGGGGGATCGGCTCGAACTGGACAGGCTGAGCGCCGAGATCGACGCGCTGGCCGCGGACACGGTCCGCTACGCCCGCGAGCGGGAGCCGGATCCGCGCACGATGTCGGCCGTGTCCATCGCCATCGAGACGGCGCGGGCGACCCTGCAGGATGCTCGGCGCCGGACGGGCTCCCCGTAGAGCCGGAGGCGGACGGCGTCGATGGCGGCGCCGCAGGCCCGCGGTCGCGGGTCCGGGCCGCCCGGTGATTGACGGCGGCCGTTTTCACGACCACCTGCGCGTGATACCCCGTCGGTCCATCCTCCCATCGGCTTCCCGGATCGTGCCCGCGCCCGCCTCGCTGTCGGTGCAGCGCGAGGGGCGCCGGACCGGCCGGGCCGATGTTTTTTCGCGCCGAGCGGGCCGGGATGGCACGGGGAACAGTCAAGCCGAGGGCCGAGTGACCGCAGACGCTGAAGACGACATCGCTTCCGGTCCCTGGCGCTTCTCGGTCGCCCCCAGATGGATTGGACAGATGCAGGCGTAGCGTGAAGGGGAAATGACCTCCATCGTTCCTCCATGCTGTACTAAATGCTGTACTTCGTCGGAGCAGAAGGGTGCGTCTCAGTCTGAAGTGGCTCGTGCAAAGGTGGAAAAATCGTGCGTCCTGCCTCGTGCTGGTAGGCTCGCTCGAACTCGCTCGAACTCGCTTGAGCCGCGTTCAGCCAAGTGTTGCCGGCGCCGTTGCCAGATTGGCCACCAGATCCTCGGGATGCCCAGTCTCGGCCAACCCCTGACGTCATTCGTTCTGGAACGGTGAGACGGATCAGAAGCCTCGGATGAAGTTGATCCTGGCTTCCGATAAGCGAAGGTTATCAGCACCGGTCCAAGCGCCCGATTATCCACGCAAGCGAGCCAGAAGAGCGCGGGGCTGGTCCGAGCCACGGCCTGATCCAGACCACGAGCGCTATCTCGTCTGGCTGGAGCGGGAACACGCACACCTGGTGCAGGCCACGCGCCATCTGGCCGACTGGAAGCGGCGCGTGCTGGATCAGATGATCGTCGTCGAGGACATGCGGGCGAAAGGCTACGACACTCGGCTCGCCGAAACCCTCCTAGCGACGACGCAGCGCACGCTGGCGGAGGGCCATCGGCACCGGCAACTCATCCTGCAGGTCCTGGCCACCTCCCGTCAGTCCAGCGACAGGCGAGGCAGTCGAGCGCAAAGGAGAGGATGCGACGGCTCAGCTCACTGAGCGCACTCCGCATCGTGCGCACCGATAAGAAAATCTGACGATATTTTCCGAGCATTAGAGAATATTCATTCATAAATACTAAGATGTACTTATAATATTTCCTAGATGAAAATGTAAGTTTAACACAATATAGGAGTATGACGACATAACTGTTACAGCAAAGCCGCACTCGATTGCGAATTATGATCAGGAGCCGCACTAATCTGGCTGCCATAAAGGCGGCGCCTGGATTTTTCAGTGTTCAGCATATTTTATAGCCCCTTCCAGATGAAGCGACACGCATATTTCGTATCGCTCCATCAGAAGTAAATTATAATATTTGGGGGAGCGGAATTTGTTAAAGAAGATTCAGCTTATAAGAAACATTGGACAATTTGATAATGTCAATGGAGGGCAATTTGATCTCACTAAGTTAACATTGATATATGCTGAAAATGGGAGAGGAAAGACAACTTTAGCAGCCATATTGAAATCTGCCTCAACCGGCGATGTGAATCTTGTAAACGAGCGTCGCCGTCTTACTGCAACACATGACCCACACATTATTTTGCGCGATCAAACAGGGTCGATCGCATTTCAGAATGGTACTTGGTCTAGACTGCTGCCGCAAATTGCAGTGTTCGATGACCAGTTCGTTTCTGATAACATATGTTCAGGTATAGAAATTGCCGCCGAGCATCGGCAAAATATTCATGAGTTTATTCTTGGTGCCCAGGGGGTCAGCTTAAATGCCGAACTCCAACGGCATGTTGCAGCCATAGAAGGGCATAATAAGCGACTTCGGTCGCTTCCCGATGCAATCCCTGCTTATGTACGCGGCCGGTTCAATGTGGATGCCTTCTGCGCGCTTGAGGCGCGAGCAGACATTGATGAAGCCATTGCAGAAGCGGAGCGCAGCCTAGCTGCTGCGCATGCCGCTGACGCCGTTCGCACGAAGCCGGGCTTCGAGCCATTAAACCTGCCGGCGTTTGATGTAGCGGAGTTGAATTCCGTCCTGCTGCGTGGCCTCGCAGATCTAGAAGCAGAGGCGGCGTCCCGTGTTCGGGCCCACATCAAAACGCTAGGTGTGGGTGGCGAAGCTTGGATTGCAGACGGCGTATCTCTTATATCAGACGACAGTTGTCCTTTTTGCGCCCAAGATCTAACTCTATCTCCTGTAATAGTGCATTATCAAGCTTATTTCAGTGAAAACTATCAAGAGCTAAAAGCTGCCATAGTCAGCCAAGGCAAATCCATTACCGCGACACATGGGAGAGACGTACCTGCCGCTTTTGAAAGAGATTTTCGAGTGGCTGTACAAACACAGGAATTTTGGAATGCATTTACGTCTATTCCCGCCATCGAAATAGATACAGTAGAAGTGGCTCGAGCTTGGAAAGTGGCCCGGGAAGGTGTGATAAAAATTTTCCGGGATAAACATGCAGCACCTCTCGATTGTATAGAGATGTCGGAGGACATTGTTGCTGCAATTGATACTTATCATCAGATAAGGCAGGAAGTTCTCGATCTGTCGGCGGCTTACCAGTCCTACAATGAGCCTATAGCTCTCGTCAGAGAGCGGACTGAGGGTACTAATGCAGCTGTGCTGGAAGCTGATCTTGCGGAACTGCGAGCGAGAAAAGCTCGTTTCGCTCCTGACATTACTGCAGCGTGTCAGGCATATGTCGACGAAAAGGCTGCTAAAATTGCAACTGAACGTTTGCGCGACCAAGCACGCGCGGCGCTTGACCAATACAGAACCGCGATTTTTCCCACATATGAGACAGCTATCAATGAATACCTACGGCGTCTCGGAGCTTCTTTTAGGGTGACCGGAGTCCAATCCGTCAACAACCGAGGCGGATCGTCATGTAATTATAGCGTACTCATTAATGCGGTTCCTGTATCCATTACTTCAGTCAGTGGCCTAAGTTTTCGAAATACATTGAGTGCGGGCGACCGAAATACCCTAGCTCTGGCATTCTTCTTCGCTTCTCTTGATCATGACCATAATATCGGAGATAAAATTGTGGTTATTGATGACCCAATGACTAGCTTAGATGAGCATCGCAATAGAAATACAATAAGTGAGATGCGAAAACTCCTAAATCGTGTCAGTCAAATGATTGTTCTTTCGCACTCAAAGACATTTCTTTGCCCGCTGTGGAAAGACGCTGCACCTAGTCAACGATCAGAGTTGAGGTTAGATCGGGTGCGCGACGGCCAAAATCGGGACTCAACAACGATTACTTCTTGGAATGTACACGACGATTGTGTTTCAGAAAATGATCGCCGCCATGAAATTGTGATGTCTTATATTCAAAATGCCGATCCATCTATCGAGCGTTCTGTTGCCGAGTCTCTTAGGCCGATGCTGGAGGCTTACCTTCGAGTAGGATACCCAGATCTTTTCCAGCCTGGAGCAATGATTGGGCCATTCATAAATATATGTAAGCAGAGATTGGGAACTCCAAACGAAGTGCTAAATAGAAATGACATAGTTGAGCTTGATGATCTAAGGGAATATGCGAACACATTTCATCATGACTCAAATACTGCTAATTTAACTGTCTTGATAAATGGAGCTGAGCTTTCAAATTTCTGCCAAAGAGTTATCCAGTTTATTAGGCGTACATGAGATGATTCCTCGTGCTCGCCAAGACGCCTTGGAGGGGCGGGTTCTCGCGTTGGCTGAGGCGGCCGACGCTTTCCGTCAAGCATGGTCGCGGGCCACGCGCACTCACACCCATCTAAAGCCAAGCCGTTACCGCACCACGAATGGAGCGGCCACAGCCCGGCGCGCATGGGCAAGCGTGGCAGATAGCGGAGGTAGAGCGTGGGGAAGAAAAAGGACCTGCGGCGCACTGAACCGCTCCGGGATTTTCGGAGGCTCCAACTCTTGAGAGACTGGAGCCATGACGAAGCATACTCCACCCTTCTCCCCTGAGGTTCGCGAGCGGGCAGTCCGGCTGGTTCGGGAGCATGAGAGCGAGCACGGTTCACAGTGGGCGGCGATCCAATCGATCGCGGCCAAGATCGGCTGCTCGGGTGAGACGCTGCGGAACTGGGTCAGACAGGCCGAACGCGACGGCGGCGTACGAGCCGGGCCGACCACGGACGAGCGCGAGAGGATCAAGGCGCTGGAGCAGGAGAACCGCGAGCTTCGGCAAGCCAACGAGATCCTGAGGAAGGCGTCGGCGTATTTTGCTCAGGCGGAGCTCGACCGCCGGTCCCGGTCATGATCGCCTTCATCGACGATCATCGCGCCACCTACGGGGTCGAGCCGATCTGCAGGGTTCTGCCGATCGCCCCGTCGACGTACCACGCTCATGCCGCGCGGCGGGCCGATCGCGGCAGACTGCCGGCTCGAGCCAAGCGGGATGCCGTGCTCATGGCCGAGATCCGGCGCGTTCACGCGGCGAACTTCGGCGTCTACGGCGTGCGCAAGGTGTGGCGGCAACTCGCCCGCGAGGGGATCGCGGTGGCGCGCTGCACGGTGGCGCGGCTGATGCGGGCGATAGGACTGCAGGGCGTCGTCCGCGGACGCAGAGTTCGCACGACCATTCCCGATCCGGCTGCCTTCTGCCCGCTCGACCGGGTCAACAGACAGTTCAAGGCCGAATGCCCGAACAGGCTGTGGGTAGCGGATTTCACCTACATCGCCACCTGGGGCGGCTTCGTCTATGCGGCTTTCGTGATCGACGTCTTCGCCCGCCGGATCATGGGCTGGCGTGTGTCGCGCTCAGCCCGGGCAGACTTCGTGCTCGATGCCCTGGAGCAGGCCCTTCATCAACGTCGGCCCTTCGCCAGCAGCGGGCTCGTCTGTCACTCAGATCGCGGATCGCAGTATGTGAGCATCCGCTACACCGAGCGCCTGGCCGAGGCCGGCATCGAACCGTCTGTCGGCAGTGTTGGCGATAGCTACGATAACGCCCTCGCTGAGACGGTGATCGGCCTGTTCAAGGCCGAAGTGATCCATCGGCGTGGGCCGTGGCGATCCTTCGAGGCGGTCGAGTACGCCACGCTCGAGTGGGTCGATTGGTTCAATCACCGTCGGCTGCTTGAACCGATCGGCAACGTGCCTCCCGCCGAGGCGGAAGCGCGCTACTATGCAGAGGTCGAGGTTCAAGCCTTGGCCGCCTGATCCAAACCAAACAGCCTCCGGGAAACCCGGTGCGGTTCACACCGTGGAGGCACTGGAGGCTGAGCGCCTGTTGGCGGGGCCACACCCCGCCACTCCCCACGACGATGACGATGAGCTTGGCCCGGTTGCCATCTACATGACCAAAGGCGACAGGCGCCGCCTGCGCCTTCTCGGGCTCAGCCTCGGTAACATGTCCCTGCAGCGTATGGGCACTCGGCCCTGGAACGCTTTCCTGGAGAGCCATGGGCAGCCTAGGCTCACGCCCGTCCTACAAGGGAAGCAATTGGCTGAGGAGGCGGACTAGGACCTGAACCGATCAGCTTGGCCGTACGGAGGATCGCTCAGGGTGGAAAGCCAACACCCGCCAAACTACTGACGTCGAAAAGCCCTCCCTGAGCTTTGTTGAATGACAAAGATATTTCATTCAAGACAAGTCGCACGCCATGCAAAGAAGCTTTTAACTATGATGAACTGACACGTAGTCGGTCAAGTATAGAAACGATAACTTTTAACAGCAAATCGAGTTCCATTTTAGATGGTTCTGTTTCAAGATCGCCATGCACAATTCTATTCCGCATACTAATAAGACTTCTCACCTTACCTTCGACCTCAGGATCAATATATCCATTCATAGCCAATGTCTGAATAATCGTTCCCGGTGAATATGGGCGTTTGTCCGACGCGGGCTCAACGATACGCGCAATCGCCTCCAACAAAGACCAACCGACAAGGAATGCCGCTCGAGGCTGCGCGTGTTTGATTAATTCGGTCACCTCAGTTAGGTGGCGCCGGACGATTTCGGGCGTACTGGCAGGGATCGAAATACCTGCCTGTGTGTCTCCGCCAACAAACATTATCCGTAATTGCCAATCGTGATGGCGTTCGAAAAGCTGTTGTATGCGCTTTAGACTTAAATCAGCATGTGGAGTTTTCCGATTTTTTACTTCTATAGCAATTTTATGATCACCTTTTAAAGCAATCGCATCAGGCCTGTAGCCACCCATAAATTCAGGCAATCGGTCTGGCCCTGGATATGGGACAAAATCGTACCCTTTTGCCTCATAGTGGGGCCTCAACCTTTCGATGAAGTGGCGCTCGGTCTCCTGGAACTCTTGAGCCATCGTCATTTTGCTTTTCTCCAACTCATGTCGTCAATTACACGGATGTAGACAACAGGAGGATCTAAATCCAAAGCTTGAGCAAGTTGCTCGCTTGGATCTTCAAAAACCCATTCAATCCCAGGCTCAAACTTTTGCACATGAACGCTTTCTACAAAATTATCATCCTTATATCCAACGTTTATTAGCGCATCCATGATTGGTTTTACTATATTGTCCACATCGCCAACCATTGGATCCGTTGGAAAGTAATAGATAGTTATTGCTGCGGGGCACTCGTAGAGAAATCCTATCTCATCCGTCTCATAGGCACGAGCTTGTCCTCTGCTTCTTACGGCTGCCTTCCATCGCTCCTTTGAGGCGCTGCTTCCCTGCAGAGAAATGGGCGTCCCCTCCAACACCAATTCAAAAGGGTATAGGGTGTCCGCCGTCAGCGCTCCTGAGACACATCGAGGCCCTTCACGAACGGAGGATGGCTGGTTCATCGTAGTCCTGAGGCACGACGATGAAGCAGACATCCGGACTGGCACGCAAGCCGGCAGACGCGGTGATCAAAGACATCCGCCGGGCCACCCGCCGGCAGTTCTCGGCCGAGGAGAAGATCCGCATCGTGCTGGAGGGCCTGCGCGGCGAGGACAGTATCGCCGAGCTGTGTCGGCGCGAGGGCATCGCCAGCTCGATGTACTACGGCTGGTCCAAGGAGTTCCTGGAAGCCGGTAAGAAGCGGCTGGCGGGCGACACGGCGCGGGCGGCGACAGCAGACGAAGTCAAGGAGCTGCGCCGCGAGGCGGGCGCGCTGAAGGAGGTTGTGGCCGATCTCCTCCTGGAGAACCGCCTGCTCAAAAAAAGCATGAGCGGGGCTGGGGACGACGAGGCATGAGGTACCCAGCCCCTGAGAAGCTGGAGATCATCCGGCTGGTTGAGCAATCCCACCTGCCGGTGCGCCGCACCCTGGAGAAGCTCGGCATCACCCGATCGACGTTCTACCGCTGGTACGACGCCTACCTGAGAGGCAGTCCCGAGGCATTGGCTGACCGACCATCCCGGCCCAGCCGGGTCTGGAACCGTCTACCGACAGAGATCCGCGAGCAGATCGTCGCCCTCGCGCTGGAGGAGCCGGAACTCAGCCCACGCGAACTGGCGGTGCGCTTCACCGACGAGCGGCGCTACTTCGTCTCGGAAGCCAGCGTCTACCGCCTGCTCAAGGCCCAGGACCTGATCACCAGCCCCGCTTACATCGTCGTCAAGGCCGCCGACGCGTTCCGCGACAAGACCACGGCGCCCAACCAGCTCTGGCAGACCGACTTCACCTACCTGAAGGTTGTCGGCTGGGGCTGGTACTACCTGTCGACGGTGCTGGACGACTTCTCGCGCTTCATCGTGGCCTGGAAGCTCTGCGCCACGATGCAGGCCAGCGACGTCACCGCCACGCTCGATCTGGCGCTGACCGCGGCCGGGCTCGATCAGGTGCCGGTGGCGCATCGCCCGCGGCTGCTGACCGACAACGGATCGAGCTACGTCGCGGGTGACTTGGCGACATGGCTCGGCAGCCGAGGCATGACCCACATCCGCGGTGCGCCGCGCCATCCCCAGACGCAGGGCAAGATCGAGCGCTGGCACCAGACGCTCAAGAACCGCATCCTGCTCGAACACGCCTACCTGCCGGGCGAGTTGGAGGCCCGGGTTGCCGCCTTCGTGGAGCACTACAACCACGTCCGAGCTCACGAGAGCCTGGGCAATCTCACCCCCGCTGACGTCTATCTCGGCCGCGGCGAGGGCATCCTGCGCGAGCGGGCGCAGATCAAGCGTCAGACCCTCATCGACCGCCGCTTGCGCCACCACGCGCGGGCTGCCTAACCTCTCAACCCAGGTGGACCAGAGCCTCCGTTCCTGAGCGTCCCAGATCGTCTCAAATCATCTGACGACGGACAGCTAACGACGCGTTCTCCAAGCTCACTGGCTACGCGCGCAGTGAAATCTTGGGCAACAACTGCCGTTTCCTCCAAGGTCCGGAGACCAATCAGGAGGATGTCGCGAAGATCCGTGATGCGATCGAGCGGCGCGTGCCAATCGAAATAGAGATTTTGAACCATAAGAAGAATGGCGAGGTTTTTTGGAACCGACTGCTGATCTCTCCAGTGTTCGATGTCGATGGCCAACTGACATATTTCTTTGCCTCACAGTTCGATGTCACTTTGGAGCGTGACCGGCTGGTGCGCCTCCAGAAGGATCGCGACGCTCTGGAGCAGGAAGTGGAGCGCCGGGCGAGCGATCTGCGCCGCAGCGAGGACCGGCTGCGCTTTATGCTCAAGGCAGGCCGGTTCGGCACCTGGACGCTTGATCTGGCCGATCAGCGGCTGGTCGCCTCCGACCTCTGCAAGGAGAATTTCGGCCGCCCGGTCGGCGATACATTCACCTACGACGAGTTGCTGGCGTCGATCATGCCCGAGGACCGGGCGCGGATGCAGGCGGCCGTCAGAACGTCGATTGAGCAGCAGACCGACTACGACATCGAGTACGCCATCCGCACTCCCAAGGGGGAGGTCCGCTGGCTACAAATCCGGGGGCAAACCTACTACCACGCCGACGGTTCGCCACTGAGCATGGCCGGCGTTTCGATCGATATCACCGAGCGCAAGCGCGGCGAGGAACATCGCGCGCTGCTGGTGGCCGAGTTGAGCCACCGGGTCAAAAACTCGATGGCGACGATGCAGTCGATCGCACATCAAACCCTGCGTAGCGCCTCTTCCCTCGACGAGGCCCGGAAAACCCTTGAGGCCCGCCTGCAATCCCTGTCGGCCGCTCATGACGTTCTGACGCGCGAGAGCTGGGAAGGAGCGACGCTGGCGGAGATTGTGGAGAGTGCGCTGCGACCGTTCCAGGCTGGCAGTGGGCGACGGTTCAAGGCCGGTGGCCCCGAGGTGCGGCTCAGCCCACGCCTCGCACTGGCCTTCGTCATGGCCCTGCACGAGTTGGCCACCAACGCGGTGAAGTATGGAGCGCTCTCGACCGACGAGGGCCGGGTGATCCTGAACTGGGACATCGTAGACGGTTCCGCCCCTGAGCGTCTGTGGCTGCGTTGGGAGGAGTTGGGCGGGCCGCCGGTTACGCCGCCTACGCAAAAGGGCTTTGGCACACGACTGATCGAGCGGGCGCTTGCCGCCGAGCTGGGCGGCACGGCAGAGATCGACTATCGCCCGCGCGGCGTGGTGTTCACTGTTGAAGCACTGGTTTCCGAGCTGCGGCGCGGCGGCGAAGCTGAGCAGACTTCCTGAACTGGGAAACGGGCAGTCACCCCCGGTTCCATAAATCCCAGCCCGCGAAGCCGCTCGGGGATTGGGAGTTATGGAAGCCCCAGAGCAGATTCCATCAGCCGGAACCCAAGCCGCTGCCAATCGGGTGAGGGCGCTCGCAGAGGCTCGCAAATTTTCGCACTGCCCTGGAACCTAGTTCCGCGCCGCACGTTACGCGCGTGCGAGGCCCGAAATGGGCTCGCCAGTTGGGCGCCGGCCACTCGGTGTCCGGCGTCCCTTGTGGTCACGTTGCTCACTGGAGGATGTGGTTATGAGGACCTACGACGTTGCGCCCCTGTTCCGCTCGTCCGTCGGCTTCGACCGGCTTCTCGACCTGCTCAGCCAGGCCGAGCGGGTCGAGCCATCCGCCGCCTGGCCGCCCTACAACATCGAGAAGGTGGCCGAGGACGAGTACCGCATCACCATGGCGGTCGCGGGCTTCAAGCCCGAGGATATCGAGCTCACCCAGCACGACACCACCCTCCTGGTCACGGGCCAGAGGAAGGGTCAGGACGGCGAGCACCAGTACCTGCATCGCGGCATCGCGGCCCGCACCTTCCGCCAGACCTTCAACCTGGCCGAGCACGTGAAGGTCACGGGAGCGAGCCTGGAGAACGGCCTCCTGGCGGTCGACCTCAAACGCGAGGTGCCCGAGGCCCTGAAGCCGCGCCGCATCACCATCGGCGGTGCGCAGGGTGCGGTCGGCCAGGACAACAAGCCCGTGCAAATCGAGGGCGAGGCCAACGCCGCCTGAGCTGACCCGACCCGGAACGATGAGATCCCACGTGGGCCCAGCGGTTCGCGGGGGAGGTCACATGCCTTCAACCATGCTGATGGAGACAAGCCATGAGTGTGAGAGATCTGATCCCGTGGGGCCGAAGCACAAATGCGCCGGTGCCGAGCAGGATGCGGGATGAGCCCATGAGCCCGTTCCTGACGCTTCATCGCGAGATGAACCGCCTGTTCGACGATGTGTTCTCGGGTATCGGCGGCGTTCCAGCTCTAGGAGGCCGCAGCCTCGGCTGGCCAAGCGTCGAGATGGTGGAGACCGACCAGGGTCTGCGCGTCTCAGCTGAACTGCCGGGTTTGGACGAGAAGGATGTCGAGCTGACGATCGACGACGGTGTCCTGACGCTGCGCGGCGAGAAGCGCGCTGAGATGACGGATAGAGAGCGCGGGTACTCGGAGCGCAGCTACGGTCGCTTCGAGCGGGTGATCGCCTTGCCGTTTGCCGTCGAGGAGGACAAGGCCGAGGCCTCGTTCCAGAACGGCGTGCTCAGCGTGGCGCTCCCGCGCTCGGCTAAGGCGCCAGAGCAAGGGCGCCGCATCGCGATCAACGGCGCCAAGCCGCAGGACACAGCACATTGAGCCTGAGCGTCCGTTCCGACGGGCGCGAGCTGAACGACTGAACGCATGACACGGCGGCCGGCGCGGACACGGGTCGCGCTGGTCGCTCATCCTTTGCTCAACCGAGGAGGATCACATGCAGCAGATCGAACCCCCCATCGAACGCCTCGGGCCTATCGCCGCGGCCAGCATCCGGCCAGCGGCCGTGGATCCGTGGGAGGCGTTCATCGCCCCCGGCGATGTGTTCCGCCATCCGCGCGAGGTCCTGGCCTATCCTGGCCTGTCGAAGGCCGAGAAGCGCGCCATCCTGGCGTCCTGGACCGCGGATGCCCATGCCGTCGAGTCCTGCCCGGCGCTCCGCTGCCTGCCCGGCTGCAAGGCCGAGCCGGTGCCACTCGATGCCGTGCTCGCGGCCCTGCTCGGACTCGACGGGATCGCCGCTACGGGTTCGGCCGCCGAAGCGCCGGAACAGGGCCGCAGCTTTCCGCTCGTGCTCACGCCCCGGAAGCCGGCTGATGTCGCACCAACAGAAGGCATCCTGAACTGAACTGGGAGGCAGCGATGGCAACCTTCCACCTCAAGGATTGGCGCCGACGGTCGGCGTGGCGCCGCCGAATTCAGCTTTTCAGGTCGTCGCTCGACGCGAACCTGATGCTGTTCCTGGATTGGCTCATCTCGGTCACGCTCTGCCTCGGCCTAGCGATCGTCCTGCCGATGCCGGCAATGCCGGGCACCCTTGCGGCGCTGCTGTCGCTTGCGGGCTTCGTCTGGCTTGGCCTGGCAATCACGCAGGCCGGGCCGCCGGTCGACAGCCCGCACCTGACTGCCTGGGATGCGGCGCTGCTCTCGTTTGCCTCCAGCTTCGGCGTGCAGGCGGCGGCGCATCTGGGCGCTTTCGGATCGTGATCGCAATGATGGATCGAGAGGCAACCATGCAAGACCATGTGATCGGTATCGGGCACAACTGCCCGCCCGCGGACGTCACCTGTCCGCCTTGGCTCGCAGGCGCGCGCGCGCTCATCCGGCGCCGCAAGCGGCCGGTCGAAACGGCCGGTCGCGCGCACGAGAACGACTGGATCCTCAGCTTCGAGCGGCAGACGCCTCCGGAGATCGACGAATTGATCGGTTGGACCGGAGGCGACGATACGCTCGCGACAGAGGTGCAGCTCACTTTCGCCACGAGGGCGCAGGCCGTGGCTTACGCGGAGCGCCTGGGCCTCGAGTACAGCGCCGAGCCGGAACCCGGGCGGGCCACTCAGCTCAAGCGCGTCCCACCCTGGCAGTGGAACCGGCGCCCCGTGGCCGCTTTCGGGCGCAGGCTCGGTGCCGGGGCCCGCTCAGCAGCTGGCCCATCCTGGAGCGCGGCTGATCGAACCCAGCTGCCGGACCTCGACCGGGCTCACATCAATCCCGCTGCCGTCTTCAGCAGCCCTGCGGACGTGCTCGGCCACCCGCGCCTGATGAGTGGGTGCAAGCGGGAGATCCTCCAGCGCTGGGCCTGGGACGAATACCTGAAGGAGATTGCGGCGGCGGAAGGCATGGCGGAGGGCGAGCCCTCGCGCCTCGACGAGGTCAAGGCTGCGCTCCTGAGTCTGGGTGTGACAGGGCGGCCAAAGCCGTATGCGCCGGCTGCGGCTGCTCCGCTCCTGCGGCAGGATCTGGAGGTGCTTGCTGCCTGAATGACCGAGAGCGACCACGCACATGGTTCGCCCGTGATCGGGCAGGTGCCGCTCGGGCCTGCTCGCCGGACGACGGAGGGAGGATCGACCTTTGCTTCAGAGAAGGAGGGTCAGGGATGTTGGGACAAGAGACGAAAACCTATCGGGCTGTGTGCAATCTGGTGAGCGCCGGGCTTGGCCTAGTCCTGCTCGCTTCACCGTGGATGTTGGCCGAAACCTCCAGCCCGGCCGCGCTGTGGAGCACGGTGTTTGGCGGCGCCCTCGTGATGCGCCTTGGCTCTTCGGCCGCGCTGCGCTTCCGTAAGTGGAAGGCGCGGACGCAGATCGCGATCGGCTTCTGGTTGGCAGGCGTGCCGTGGCTCTTCCACTTTGAGGGTTTGTCGCAGCTCACGCGCATTCACAACCTGGTCGGGCTTGCGGTTGCCGCGCTCGCAGTTGCCGAGCTCTGGATCAGCAGGACGGCTCTTAGTCGGACGGGCAGCGTGCCCGTTCGCGGATGTAGAGGCAGCTGCATCTTCCGGAATGGCGGAGAGCCGGCATGCTAACCGCCTTCGTGCTCACGAGCGTCGTTGCGGGAGGCTTGCCAGTCATGCTGGTCCCTCTGCAGTTCCGGGCGCTGCTCGATCTTCGCTACCCGAGGCAGGCCCGTGAGTCTGATCGAGACAGCCGGACGATACACGACGGCTTTGACGCAGCTCCTGTCATGAGGTTGCCGCGTCCGGAGGCGGTGCGGAGTCACGCCCGCAGGAGAACGGTTCAAGCGGACGGCAACGGCTCTCGGGTGGCCCGACAGCCTCGCTCGCGCTTGCCGCATCGGCGACAGAGCAATGGATGAGGACGGAGTGGTGTCGCAAGAAGATCAGAGCGGCGATGAACTTGCAGCCAAACCTCATGAGCTCATCAAGGATATCATGAGGTTATAAATCCGCCTCGGATCCCGTCGAATACGAACTGCACGGCAAGGCCGGCGAGCAGCACCCCCATGATCCGGCCGGCAACGTCTGCGCCGGTCTGGCCTAGCCAGCGCGTCAATATCTCTCCGGCCCGCATGGCGATGTATGTCAACAGGAGACAGCTCACAAGCATCGCCAAGATCGCGCCGCCCTCAACCATGTCCTTTGCGCGGCCCATCAGGAGAACGACAGCCACGAGAGCGCCAGGGCTTGCAATCACTGGAAAAGCCAGCGGAAAGACGGCGATGTCGCCGAGACTTCTTGCCGCCTTCTTCTCACCCTCGCTGATTGAAGACAGGCCGGGGCTCGAGAAGACTAAGGTGAGAGCCTGGAGGAACAGCATGATGCCGCCGGCCACCTGGAAAGCCGGCACACTGACGTGAAGGTAGTCGAGGACCGGCGCTCCACCGAGTGCGAAGGCGAGCAGCACGATGCCGGCGATGAGCACCGAGCGCAGAGCAAGCGTTGTGCGCTCGGGCCTGTGCACGCCACTGGTGAGGCTCGCAAACAGCACCGCCGTCTCGATTGGTCCGATAGTGGCGAGTAGCGTGACAAACGCGGATGTGATGCTTGGTGACACGTAGGCTGTCACGCTGTCCTGCTCGCGTGCCTTTACGGTTCCCGGACCGAAGTCGCTATCAGTTCCTGACGTTGGGTAGCGGCTCGAGCGCCATGCCCTTAGCGTTGATCTCAGTCAGCCGCATCAGCTTCTGATCCGCCCTCTCCGCTCGCCATACTTCCACCCCGGCTGCTGGGAAGACGGCGAACTCGTCGCGCCGCATCATGCCCTGCTTCTCGAAGTACGTCAGCAGGGCATGACGGGGTGGAGCGTGTCGTAAATGCGGACGCGCCCTCGTTCAAAGGTTTTTAGCCATACCCACCCAGCTTGCTGCTCCAAACAGCGCAAAGCGCTGTGTCCAGAAAACGACGGGACACTGTTGGCGAATTCGACAGCTATGCCGTGAGGGCCTTGAAGCGTGAGGTGCGCGTGGGTGCCAGCGGACGCAGCGAGAGCCAGGCAGCGAGGCGATCGACGTTGAGAGCGGCCGCCGTCGCCACGCTCTGCAAGGTCGTCTTCGCCAGCCCGCGGTAGCGTGCCCGGCGCAGGCCGAAGCTGCGTACGCCTTGCGCGATCGTCGCCTCGATGCCTTGCCGCTGCCCGTAGAGCCGCCGGCCTTCCTCGCTCTCCTGCCGCTGCCGCGCAGCCGCCAACGCCTCGTGCTCGGCGCGCGGATGCAGGCTGAGGCGGCGGCTCGCCGCCCGGGTACAACGCGGCTTGGCAGGGCACAGGCGGCAGACGGCGGGCCTGAAGCCCGCGCGGATGAATGGGCGTCCGCTCGCCTTGTCCCGGTACCCGCCCCAACTCGTGCTCTCGTGCCCCTCGGGGCAGCGCACGCGGTGGCGCTCCCAGTCGACCGCGAAGTCGGTGACCTGGAACGCATCCTCCTCACGCATCTGCCAACTCTGGTTCGGCCGCGTCGGGCCGATCAGGGCGATGCCATGCCGCTCGCGGGCCGTGACCAGATGCTCGGCGCTCACGTAGGCAGCGTCGACCAGGTGCTCGCAAGGGAGCAGTCCCGAGCTGGCCAGGGCGGCATGGATCGCGGCGGTGCGCATCGCCTCGTGCACGTTGGCTGGCGTCGTGTCGGTGTGAACGACCAGCCGAGGCAGGTCGGGGTCGCAGGTCTCAGTCAGGTGGACCATGTAGCCGGTCCAGTCGGTTCCGGACTTGGCCCGGAACCGAGCATCGACGTCGTAGGGCGACTCGATCCGGTCACCGGGTCCACGCCCCTGCACCGGGCGCAATCGGATGCCGGCCCCAGCAAGTGGGCTGCCGTCACCTGCGCGCGCGAAGTGCCGCGCCCACACCCGGCGCAGCACGGCGACGGATGGCAAGGCGACAGCGAGTGGCGGGGCGTCCGCGCCATCCAGCGCGTCGAGCAGGCGGCAGCCGTCGGCCCCGACCTGGAGCACGTAAACCTCGCGTTTGAGGCCGGTCGTGGGCAGGCGCGCATCCTCGATCCGGCGATCGTAGCGCTCGTGCCAGTCGGATGGGACGACCCGGCGCAGCCAGTCGGGGACAAGGGCTGCGACCGCGTTGAGAGCCGCGCGCAGCGTCTCGGCCAGCAGTTCGATCCGGTTGAGGTCGCGCACCGCGGCGAGCACGTGGGTGCTGTCGGTGCGTTGGCGCCCGCGCCCTTGAGCACGCCCTGGTCGCGTGCGGCGTCGAGGATGCGGGCCAGCAGCCGTCCGGTGGCATCGTGCTGCAGCAGCCGGCCGCGGAACTCGCACAAGACACTGTAGTCGAAGCCTGGATCGGTGAGGTCGAGGGCGAGCAGGTACTTCCAGTCGATGCGAGCACGGACTGCCTCGGCGGCCTGGCGGTCGCTCAGTCCTTCCCGGAACTGCAGGAGCGTGACGAGGGCCAGACGCCAGGGTGCGTAGGCGGGCTGGCCGCGCGCGGGATAGAGGTCGGCGAACTCAGTGTCGGCGAAGATGGTGCCGAGGCGGGTGCGCAGGAGCAGATAGGGATTGCCGCGTCGGAACGCGATCTGGGCGACGCGAGCGGTATCTTCAGGCACAGGTGGGAGCGGTGATTGCAACCGGAGCGACATGGGCGACCTCCGAGCGGGACGCTCAGCCTACGCCCAGCACCCTACCTTCCGGAATTCGCCAACAGTGTCCGACGATTTTTGAGACAGGGCTGCGAGGGTGAGAGCCGCCCCAGACCCGGTCTGTCAGCGGCGCAGGCCATGCTGTGACAGGACAGATCTAGGCATGCGGCGAGCCCATCGGTACGGTCAGGCTTCATTGGCACGTCAGCGCCGAGAACCACGATGCCCATCCGGCGCGAGCACCGCTTCTTCTACCCAATCGATTGGCCGCAGCTCTCAGCCGTGATCCGCTTCCGCAGAGCCGGTGGGCGCTGCGAAGGTTGCGGTCGGCCACACGGACATCGTGTCGTTCACTTGGGTGACGGCCGCTGGTGGGACGCTGCGACCGGCGTGTGGCGGGACGGACGAGGCAAGGTCCTGCGCAGCCTGCCAATTACCGAGGAGATTGCTGCTGTCCGAATGACGAAGGTCGTGCTTGCGACCGCTCACCGCGACACGAGCGACAACACGGCCTCGAACCTCGCTGCTTTCTGTCAGCGGCGCCACCTGTTGCACGACCGGCCTGAGCATCAGCGACGGCGATAGCTCACCTTGTTCCGGCGCAAAGCCTTGGGCGACCTGTTCGGCGGCCCGTACGCCTAATTTGGCGTTCGTGAGCAGCCTCTTTCGATGGGTGGTGTCGAGTTTGGCAGCTCCAAGTTGGACTTAGGCATGAGGATACTCAACGCTTGGGGAGATGGGAGGCCGACAGGCGGCAAGCTCGAAGGGGATTAGGCGAAGCCGGGGTACAGCGCGGATTGGAAAAGCGGGGGCCTGCGCCCGCAGCCCTCGCTCAATCAGCGACGCCCAACGGCACCATTTCCGGATCAGGCGAAATAGGTTGAAACGTGAACTGAATTCGCCGTCCGTTCTGCTACCGCTCACGCTTACGGCCTGCGACCGAGCCCGAGCACCTTGATCAATTGAGATAGCTCATGCGGGGGGATGAACCGCTGTCACACCTGCCACCTGGAATGTCACACCTCTTCGCTCTCCGCGTGTGACAGGATTTCCCCAGATCTTTCCGAGGCTTAATCAGGGTGTCACACCTGTCACACCTCTTTGGGCGCGAACGCCACACAGCGCGCGGCTTTGAGGGCTGCTTTTGTGGAGGCTGGCCGACGTCACCGTAAAGGCGGTCATGTTCGGCAATCGTCATAGGCGTAACAACCGCCGACCGGCTTCACATCGATCCAACTCTGACTAGCTAGAATTTTGGCCTTCAGGCAGATGATTTGCTTTGCGAAAGCTGTCACATCAGCAAGCTCAGTGGCCGAGGATCTATGTCTAAACGCATTGCCGCAGCCGGTGTCACCTAGTTTTTGCCCCTGTCACCTCTGTCACCTCAGCTTTCAAGGGGTCTAACTGGAAAAAGGCCGGGTGCTTCTCGCCCGCAGGTGGCTACCCTCCGGATGGGACCCGCTCATTGTATGGCGTGTCCCTCTGCCCCCCGCGTGGGGCGCGTCCGACGCATGGAGAGGGAGGGCTCTTATTCCTGCCCGCCCTCATGAGGAGGTCGGTCCTTGGGGTTCCGGTCCGCTGCTCGCAGCTCGTGCCGGGCCTCTCGATCGCTCAAGCTCTAGCAGCTCACGGTCGAGTGCCGCCCAATCCTCATGCCCTGCCCCTCTCGCCAGCATGTCAGACAACCTGGAGGCCATCCGTTCAGCCAGGGGTCGGGCCAGCCGCCATCATGTTCGAGGATCGCTGCACGCTCCTCCCACTCGCACTGCATCGTTTCAGAAGGCGTGGCGGGTGTGACGGGTGTGACAGGTGAACTAAAGTATTGATGTGGTTCGTTAAAAGCCGTCACACCTTTGGCCCCGGACGGTGTGACACAACGGGTGATAGGTGTGACAACCACCCGACGGATGGGTCGCCCCTCACTCAGTGCAGCCAAGCGCGCAAGCAAGTCGGGAGCTAAGGGCGCAGGATCGCGGATCACGCATCCTCTCCGTCGAGGATCGAGGCCACGACCCGATAGACGCGCATGGTCCTATACCCAACGCGCTCTGCTCGCTTTCGCTTGCCGCCTGGATCCCGCACGAGGAAGCCAGCCTCCGCCAAGGCGTCGGCCGCGGCGCGCGGGTCGAGACCCTGTGTCGCCTCCTCCCACCCGCCATCATGGAAGAGGAAGTCTCCGTTCTCGTCGTCACGGCCGAGGCGGAAGCCGGCGACGTTCTGCGCTCGCCAAGAGCCCTCGTCGTGCCCGTGCTGGGCCTTGATGAAACGGGCTGAGGCGTGCCGCAGCAGAAAGTCCCGCACGGCTCGGACGGCGTTGCGGTCCTCACTCGCGCCCGTGCCGCCCCGCTGGGCGAGCCACTGGCGGAAAATACTCTCTGCAGCCGCCGTCACGGCACCTGGCTCGACGGGAAGGAGCCTGAAGGAGACTGCGAGCTCGCCGGCCGCGGCAACGAGCGCGAACCGCGTCCCCACCCGCTGCACCTGCCCGCCAGCGCTTGGCGGCAGCCGCTCGGCCAGAAAGGCCGCAATCAGGGCTCGTGCCGTACCGATGGCCTTCTCTCGGTCCGCAAGCAGAGCGTTGACGAACGCGGGCCCTGCTGTCCCGTAGAGGCGTCCTGTCCGCTCGCGCACGGCATTGGACAACTCGGAGGCATCGCCGTACCCGGCTGAGTGATCGAACAGGCCGTGCCCCTGCCCCGCGTCGGCCGGCACATCCACGAACCGCACCATCTGCCCAGCTCGCGCCCCACGCAAAAAGGCTCCGTCGGCGATGCGCTGCGCGAACGTGATCTCGCCTGTCGACAGGACCATGATCCGCCACCGCTGCCGGGTGCGCATATCTCCGTCCGCCTTGAGGCGTCCCTTGCCCGAGCCGCCCGTGAGAGCGTAGGCGGCGGCGTCGAGATCCTTGGGCTCGCACATACCCAGCTCATCGAGGGCGAGCAGGCTGTCGTTATGCGCGGCGGCCGTACCCTCCAGCGCATTCGCAGTGGTCCGCCAGGTCACCGCAAACCCAAGCGGACCGCCACCGCCCCATACGCTCCCCGCCATGCGCAGAGCCGTCGTCTTACCGCACGAGGAAGGGCCGACGAGATTAAACGCGCCGGGCTCCTGGCCGAGCGGTTCGAGGAGAGGGCCGGCGAAGGCAACGCCGAGCGAGAACAGGAGGCGGCTCTGCCCGGCCGCCAGGGAGGCAACCTCGTCGATCCAGGCCGCCAGGTCGCCGGCAGTGCGGAAGCCGTCGGCCTGCTGATCGGCACGAAACACGATCGGCTCGGCCTCGCGCTCGGGTGTCGTGGCCGTGAAGTTGGGCGCGGCGTACACCTCTCCGTTGGCGTGCCATCCACTCCGACTCACGAGCATGGCGCGCAGGTCAACCGTCAGGCTGGCGAGGGCGATGATGAAGCGATCCTTGGCACTGCGGCCTGAGGCGAGGCGCAGGCCCTTGCCGGCCATCTCGCGACGCACTTCCGCGGCGTCGCCGGCAGCGAGGTCCGCGAGGGCTACGACGACGGTCTGCAGGCGGCCGTCCGGATCACGGAAGGAGATCGCCACCGACCAGCCGGTGCCCTCTTCCGTGCGGACAAGGGCGTGCACGTCGAACGGGCCCGACAGCCACTCGCCGGGCTCATCCTCTTGCGGCTTGAAGGCAAGCCCTTTGGCCGTCATGCGGTAGCCCCGTGGCCACTCAATTGCGGGACGGAGGCGAGCGATCGGTGGCAGGTTCTTGTCGACCGACGTCGCGGCGGCGCCGCTCACGTCGATCCAGGCTTCATCTTGGTTGCTTCTGCCCGCGGTCGAAAAAGGTTTCGCCGTGGCCACGAGCTGCCCAGCGCGCTCGCTCGACCAACGCTCCTCGAGGGCATCGGCCGCATCCCACCCGATTACGCTAACGTTTGAAGGCGGATCGATGATGGCGACAGTGAACGCCCCTGCGTTGAGTGCAAGCACGGCGGCTTCACGGGCATAGTCGAGGCCAGGCTCGTCGGCATCCGGCCAAATCACGACGTGGCGTCCGCGCAGGGGACTCCAATCCGCGTGCCGGGCATTCTTGCTCCCGTTCGGGCTAGTAATGGCAACGTGATCCGGTACGAGCTTGAGGGCGGCGTCGGCCGATTTCTCCCCCTCGCATAGCAGCACATGCGCGTCGGGTCGGGCCGCGAGCAGGTCAAGGCCGTATAGTGGTCGAGGCGCAGGCGGCCCCTTCCAAACCCAGCTGAGGGTTCCACCGGCGCCCTCAAACAGGGAGAGAGGACAATATTTCTTGCTCCCGTCCGGTAGGGCGAAGCGGCAGGCGTAGAATAACACCCGGCCTTTTGCATTCAGATAGGGCCAGGCGGCCGCCGGCTCGCCGTAACTCCTATGGCGTCGCGGAAGGGCCGGTGGAGCACCGACGGGCACCGGCATGACAGCCGGGAAATTACCCGTCGATGTGGCTCGGCGCGGACCTGTCGAGATCAGCTCTGGCAGCGGAGCGAAATGATCATTACTCATACGCGTCGACGCCCAGCATTTCGGCGACGCTGCGGGCCGCCTCATCTTGTTTCAGGTTGAATAGGAAAGCAGCGAGCGCGATTAGGTCGCCTCCCCTGTCACCCGTGGCGAAGTCGCACCATCGACCTGTGTAAAGATTTACCTTGAAACTGCCCTGTCCGCCGTCAGCGCTCCTGAGACACATCGAGGCCCTTCACGAACGGAGGATGGCTGGTTCATCGTAGTCCTGAGGCACGACGATGAAGCAGACATCCGGACTGGCACGCAAGCCGGCAGACGCGGTGATCAAAGACATCCGCCGGGCCACCCGCCGGCAGTTCTCGGCCGAGGAGAAGATCCGCATCGTGCTGGAGGGCCTGCGCGGCGAGGACAGTATCGCCGAGCTGTGTCGGCGCGAGGGCATCGCCAGCTCGATGTACTACGGCTGGTCCAAGGAGTTCCTGGAAGCCGGTAAGAAGCGGCTGGCGGGCGACACGGCGCGGGCGGCGACAGCAGACGAAGTCAAGGAGCTGCGCCGCGAGGCGGGCGCGCTGAAGGAGGTTGTGGCCGATCTCCTCCTGGAGAACCGCCTGCTCAAAAAAAGCATGAGCGGGGCTGGGGACGACGAGGCATGAGGTACCCAGCCCCTGAGAAGCTGGAGATCATCCGGCTGGTTGAGCAATCCCACCTGCCGGTGCGCCGCACCCTGGAGAAGCTCGGCATCACCCGATCGACGTTCTACCGCTGGTACGACGCCTACCTGAGAGGCGGTCCCGAGGCATTGGCTGACCGACCATCCCGGCCCAGCCGGGTCTGGAACCGTCTACCGACAGAGATCCGCGAGCAGATCGTCGCCCTCGCGCTGGAGGAGCCGGAACTCAGCCCACGCGAACTGGCGGTGCGCTTCACCGACGAGCGGCGCTACTTCGTCTCGGAAGCCAGCGTCTACCGCCTGCTCAAGGCCCAGGACCTGATCACCAGCCCCGCTTACATCGTCGTCAAGGCCGCCGACGCGTTCCGCGACAAGACCACGGCGCCCAACCAGCTCTGGCAGACCGACTTCACCTACCTGAAGGTTGTCGGCTGGGGCTGGTACTACCTGTCGACGGTGCTGGACGACTTCTCGCGCTTCATCGTGGCCTGGAAGCTCTGCGCCACGATGCAGGCCAGCGACGTCACCGCCACGCTCGATCTGGCGCTGACCGCGGCCGGGCTCGATCAGGTGCCGGTGGCGCATCGCCCGCGGCTGCTGACCGACAACGGATCGAGCTACGTCGCGGGTGACTTGGCGACATGGCTTGGCAGCCGAGGCATGACCCACATCCGCGGTGCGCCGCGCCATCCCCAGACGCAGGGCAAGATCGAGCGCTGGCACCAGACGCTCAAGAACCGCATCCTGCTCGAACACGCCTACCTGCCGGGCGAGTTGGAGGCCCGGGTTGCCGCCTTCGTGGAGCACTACAACCACGTCCGAGCTCACGAGAGCCTGGGCAATCTCACCCCCGCTGACGTCTATCTCGGCCGCGGCGAGGGCATCCTGCGCGAGCGGGCGCAGATCAAGCGTCAGACCCTCATCGACCGCCGCTTGCGCCACCACGCGCGGGCTGCCTAACCTCTCAACCCAGGTGGACCAGAGCCTCCGTTCCTGAGCGTCCCAGATCGTCTCAAATCATCTGACGACGGACATCCTGGCCCGCACGCAGGAGGATGAAAAGCTCGCCCTACAACTCGCGTAAAGGATGTTCGTAGAAGCTAAACGGACAGCAGTTGGCTATGGCCGGATCGACTGAGGACAGGTTCGACGCTCTGGAGGCCCGCCGAGGTAAACAGGCACTGCTCATTCAGAACGAGGGGCGTTGCAATCAGGACACCACCGAGGCCGAGCGGGTGCGGCGGGAGATTGAGGATGAGCTTGCGGCCCTGCGCGTCCGCACTACCACCTTCGCCTCAACCCGCGACATTCGTGAGCGCTGGGCCCACCTCGCGCAAGGCTGCCACGCGCCGACCCCACCTAACTCGGAGGGGCCGCTGGCTCCTAGTTTTCTACCCCCCGAGCGGACGAACTCGCTGACACCTCGGCGACGGGCTGCCGAGGATGGTGGTTCACGCGAGCGAACGCGCTAGCCTCGACACCGCCGCGCGACGCTTGGGTGCTGTGGATCAGTCAGGGCATCGTGACCCGAGGACAGTGCTCGGCCACGTCCGCCGCGCCAACGCTTTCGAAAATCACTCGGGAAGCAAATTCTTATACCAAGTCTCACTGATCAGCACTCATGAGCCCAGGTGCGTCGGCCGATGGAGACGATGTGCCAGGGCTCATCAATGAGCCTGTTCCAGGCATGGCAGCAGTGATCGACGATGTCGTCGTAGGAGCCGAAGATCCGGTTGCCGAGCCAGTTTTGGCGTAGAAACTGCCAGATGGCCTCGACCGGGTTCAGCTCAGGCGAGCGCGCCGGCAGCGGCATGAGGGTGAGATTGCCCGGCACGACAAGCTTCTTGGTGAGATGCCAGCCTGCTTGATCGAGCAGCAGGACGGCGTGAGCGCCCGGTGTGACATGCTGGGCGATCTCGGAGAGATGATGGTTCATCGCCTCGGTGGTGCAGCGTGGCATGACGAGACCGGCGCCCTTAGCGAGTGCAGGGCAGAGCGCTCCGAAGATGTAGGCGGATTCGGTACGCTGATCCTTCGGAGCTGCCGGCCGTGTGCCGCGGCGTGCCCATCGCCGGGTGATGGTGTTCTTCTGGCCGACACGGGCCTCATCTGAGAACCAGATCTCTATCGGCTTGCCGCCGGTTGCCTGCGCGATCTCTGCCAGATGGGCCGGGAAGTCTTTTTAAAAACCTCCGCCGCCTGCAGATCCTGGGCGTGGTGGCGAGGCCGCGCCGAGAGCTTACGGAAGCCCATGGCGCGCAGGACGCGGCTCAGCGTCTGCTCGGAAACCGAGACACCGTGGTCCTCACACAGGATCTGGGCCAGATCGACCAGGCGCCAGCGCACCACACCGTGGGCAGCTGGCGTCGGGCCTTGCTCCACCATGGCCCGCAGCGCCTCGCATTGGGCCGCATTCAGGCGCGGGCGCGCACCGGGCGCTTTGCCGTCGATCAGGCCGTCAGGTCCCCGTGTGTTGAAGGCCAGCACCCAATCGCGCACGGTCTGCAGCCCGACCCCGCCGATCTGCGCCGCCTCCGAGCGCGATCGGCCGGCATAGATGGCTGAGAGTGCCAGGAGACGGCGTGTCTGGGCTGGAGTCCGTGAGGTCTTGGCGAGCGCGCGCAGCCTCGGCGCATCGAAATCTGACCGGAGCGGCACGGGAGCGGCCATCACATCCTCCTCGGGCAACCACGCCCAGAGAAGGAATCACACCCGGGTTCGCTGGGCTACTCACCCCACGTGAGTCACCCTCACCGAGGACTGGTATTACAGCCACTATGCCCCGGCCTTCGGCTCGATCATGCCGCGCCGCTTCGCCTCCGCAATCGCCGGGGACCTCTTGCCTCCGTATCGCAGTTGCACTCTTGATGCCCACTGCAACGCCGCTGGCGGCCACTTCAGTGGTCGGCTTTCTGTTCTCACCGGCACTGGCTCACTCAAGGCCGAGGCGAAGGACCTGCACGAACGGCTCCGGCAGAAGGCAATCAGCCGGCTGCAGCAGTGGCGGCTTAGTGCAAGGCGCCATCCGCGACCGGGACGTGCGCGATCTCTACTCGCTGCGAGAGGCTGTCGAATAGGACTGCCTGCGCTCTGCAGGTCACGAGATTCGCTTCCTCGACGGTCGCGAACGCCTCTGAGTCGAGCACATGCCCATTCGGCGCGATGCAGACGCTCAGCCAAGGCATCCCTGGCATCGGCGGCGGATACACAGCGAACAGGTAGCGGGCGAACTCGGCCTCGGCGTTGTGGAGCATGGGGCGATCTCCGGCGACCTATCTCCGCCAACGCCTCACCCATCGTGTTGTTCGCAAGTAGATGAGCGCCCACAAGCCGTTCGCCTGCGAGCAGACCCGGCCTAGTGCAGGGACTTCACGGTCTTCTGCTTCCGCGCCTCGATGAAGTCCGCCATGTCCGAGGCGCAGCGCTCCGTTTCGGCATCAGCCTCGCGGCGCGTCCTGAAGGTCGTGGCAGCGATGACGCGCCCGTCCGGGTGCAAGCACATACAGACCCACGGCAACCCGGGTGCCGGCGGATTGTAGACCGCGAAGGTGTAAGTTGGCGCGTCGTCGGCGCCGGAGGTGATGGGCATAGCCTTCCTTCCCGGCGGACATCGCTGAGGCGCACACCCTACGCTGTATCCGGCCGAGGGCCAAGGCGAGGGGGCGGGTTCACCAATCAACATCAGCTTTGAGCTAGAGGGGACGGTCCGGAGGGCTGCTTTTAGCGTTCTGTAACCGCGCTCACGCGAAGGAACCCGGCCTCATTATACGATCTCGATTTAGCCTCGAAGGCTATCTGACCTGACCGGCTGGTTTTGGACCAGGCTGATTGCGAGGATCAGCCAGGACCGGAGGAGCTGGAAATGAGGCGAGGACAGAGGCTGAGTGCCGAGCCCGTGGTGCTAACATTGCGCCAGATCGAGGTGCAGACAGCCCAGGGCAAGAGCATCGCGGTTGCCTGCAAAGAGGCGGGCATCTGCGAGCAGAGCTGCGCGACGAGTGCCTACGCCAAGAGATCTTCTCCTTGCTGAAGGAGGCACAGGCCGTGATTGGGCTTTAGCAGATCAGCTATAATCGCGTGCGGCCGCACTCGTCACTGGGCTACCAGCCGCCCGCGCCCGTCAGCTTCCCGGATCTGGCCTTCCGCCTACCCATGGCCGCTACCATGCAGTAACTTCCCATCTGGCCCGGCCCAAAATACGGGTCAGGTCACTGTTGCTGCGGTCCTCTGCGCTGCTCCAAAGCGAGCAGACAGCATCTGCGCTTCATTCGGCGGAATGCCATGCGTCTCAGCGAGAACAGAAATAAGCTGAGAAAGTTCTTCTGGTGTAAAGTTCATCTCGCGCACTGCCGCAACCAGCGCATCTGTCGCGGCCATCTTCCTGAGACCGTGCTTGATCTGGATCATCGAAGGCATAGGAACCTTGCGGCCGAATTTCATGGAGCGTAACATTATACGTTTTCGCCTCCTACACGTAGATGCGGGGAGCCTCAAAGAGGTCAGCTACCTGCTTGAGACTCTCAGCTCCCGACACATATTACAGGTAATTTTTGCGAAAAAGCAGCGTTCCATTTCCTTCGTCAGATAATATTTTTATCTTTTTTCTAAGCTCGCCCTTGCGCGCTTGTAAATGCCTCCTTGGCGGCGTACATGTCAAATATCGATTTTCGGCCAGATATCCGGCCGTGCCGCCCGCTTGGGCGCGCGTTCTGCATTTCTCCCTTATTTCGACGACGAGCGACCGAGCGCGTGATTGCATGCGCTCGTCATGCCTTATTGCCTACCGAGATACGGAAATACCTATGAGCATCGGCACTGTGAAGTGGTTCAACGGAGCCAAGGGTTTTGGCTTCATCCAACCTGAGGACGGCAGCAAGGACGTGTTCGTCCACATCTCGGCCGTCGAGCGCGCCGGCATGCAGACCCTCGATGAAGGCCAGAAGGTCTCCTACGAGATGGAAACGGACCGCCGCACCGGCAAGCAATCAGCTGGAAGCCTGCAAGCCGCATGAGGTCTCCTCATCTCTGATCATTATGGAAGCCGCTCCCCCTGGAGCGGCTTTTCTTTTTTCCTAGGCATCCAAGCCAACCCGTGCTGCGCAGGAGGTTTCCCGTGGGCCAATTCAAAGCCAACCAACTCGTTGACCGCCTTGAGGCCGTGGCGAAGGCGCGGCAGATGACGCTAGCCCGGTTCCGGGCACGCCCCGCAGCAGATGACCCACTTGTTCTCGCACAGAAAACTGCACGGCGAGCTGTCATCCAGGCACGAGAAGCTCGAATTAACGAGCGGGGGATGGCCCGTCTTGCAGCCGAGGCTCAGCACGAGGCTTAGGCCCTTGCCGCGCGGGAGCGTGCGGCGGCCAAAGCTGTCCATCAGGCCGCCGAGAAGACGGAGCATCAAGCCACGCTCGCTGCCGAGCAGAAGGCAGCGCGCGACGCACGCTTTGCTGCCCGTAAGGCCAGAGCGCGGCGTTAGGACGGCCACGTTCCGCAGAATGGCCAAGTCAGGAGGATTGCAGATGTCTCACAAGTTCAAGATCGGTCAGCAGGTGCGGCAGGCCCGGCAGCACGGCTCCGCCGATCGCGGGGGTGCTGTCAGCAGCATTTACGAGATCGTTCGGCTCATGCCGGAGGAGCGTTCGGGCGAGCCAGCGTACCGCGTGAAATCGGCCCTAGGCGAGCGCGCCGTGCTAGAGGGCGAACTCACCCTCGCCCCCTGAAAAGAGGGAACACCTCAGTCCGCACGCTTCCCGCGACGCCACACTGGCAGCGATCGAGAGGCACACTCGTGGTGTTTGCCATCGCGATCCTGGCCGGGGTGGAAATCAGCGCCACGAGCGCCCTGTACTCGCCCGCATCTCAGCGAAGAGGCCACGCGTCAGAGACTTGAACGACATGCAGAAGGAAATGATCGCCGCATGCGAGGTCCGTTCCGCGCGTCACCGCCTTCAGTCGAGGTCCACGAACGCTGCGACGGATCTTCACCCGGAGTCAGGACCAGCAGGCACTCGCAGAGGAGGCGATGGCTGATATTGGATGCTCGGCCGAATCGGGACGGACCAACAATACGCAGAATCACAATTTGGGACAGGCCGTCGGGCGCGAGGTGAGTGCTAAGACCGTGGCGTTGTAATAATGCAGTTTAACGTCTATGGCTGGGCGGCAAAAGGACCACGCTAGATCAACAATTGATCAGTCCGTCGGCCGCATCGATTTTCTATAGACTGTGTGTAACAAGCCGTCGGCCTGTTTCTCTATCTGGCCAATATCCGCGTCGGTGAGGCTACCTGTGCAATTTGCACTAAAAAAGGCCTTATCGGCAAGCTCTGATGCCTCCGCCATGAATTTGATAATCATCAACCGCCAAGCACACCCTAAGACGCGATCTCTCTGAACCGCGTCGTCGCACCCGTTGGTCAAGCACGACGACACGTTGCGTTGCGCCTCATGCTCTCCGGCAAAGGCTTTTGGAAATGATGCATTGAATTCACTACGTGTTGCTTGACAGACATGATCTTCTTGCTCGCAGGTTCGCGTGTGGTTATCTGCCGATTGTGCAGACACTACACTTGATCCGAGTAGAAGAAAAATCGAAACTGCCACAGATCTTTTCATGGTTCGACCCCTACTAAAACCCGCAAAGTCCACCGTTGCGAGAGCCGCTCGCTGCGGAGCGGCGCGTCATCGAATCCAGTATTGCTAACAACGATCTTGTCCTCGCGGGCCGATCTGGGATCAGCTCGCATTGTACGGGAATTGACGCGATCGAGGACCAAAACGCTGTTTGCATGCGAGGCAGGGAAGGCCTCACTCTTGCTCCCGATGCTGAGCGCAGGATGCCACAACGCGCGCCTAGGAAATTAAACGAAATCCGGAATCGCGCAAGCTGGAAATCGAATAATATTTTGGAACCGACCGACTTTCCGTGAATTATTTGTAATCGAGATGTAGATTTTTTGCTTCGAGAATTTGCCGAGTGGCTTAGCAGAGCCATGATTATGTTAGGAGTGTATGCATGGAATGCTCCACGCGTTTCGGGCGGGGAACTGCAATGCTCTCGATTGTGCGGGGTAAGTGCGAGCTTAATCTGATGGTTGTATCTGATACTGTGCTAGAACGCATGCATTCGGAAACATGCAGGCCAACGGATCTCGCTAAAATAGTTTTGGATCTCAGAGATATTAATTTTATCCTAGACGAGATCGCGGCAAAGAATTTTGCTTGCATTGGATATGAGAAGGGGCGCGCTCGAGCATCTCCGCTAGTGTCAAGCAGTGACGGTCTCATGATGCAGGGCTGTGTCCGATGAGCATGGATCGACTTACCAAGGCGCGACAGAGCGGAAAGTCCGATTTGGATTTGAAACTACATGCGGATCAAGTTGCTCGTCAGCAGGCAGAGCAAGACGAAGCCATTCAGCAACTCGACGATAAAATTTCCTATCTCAAAGCTCTACGCCAAGCCCGAGACGCTGAGAAAAGAGCCTGAGTGCATTGCTTCACAAGCTATCGGTAGACGGCCTGTCTCTCAGCTCTGCAGATTTTAGGTCTACCGTCCGAAGAGGAGTCAGTCCTGAGCAACCTAACCCAATACGTGCCGCTTAGCCGCGAGCCTCTTGCGGACCGGCGGAAGCGCTGGACACAGGAGCGCGCGGAGGCTTGGGCTGCGCACAACGCGGGTCTCCTGGCTCGCGACGAGAAGACGGCTCGTCTTAGAACGTTGCGGCTCGCAAAGTTGGCGGCTGATGTAGAAGCTACTGTTCGTGCGGCATCCGAGGCAGCGCCAAAGTTCAAGCGGAGACAAAGTGGCGGCCAGACGAGAGCATTAGTCACACTCGACGCAAATCACGAGTTTAAAACGAAGAAGCTCTTAGATATTTGATTCTGCCGAAACCTGTGGCAAATTCGGCATCTCAGACAATTGCTTTCAGAGCCAGACAAAGCTCGACGTTTTATAGGCACTCTGGAGGCGGGCAGCGGTAAGAATGCCGGTCGGTCTAGGACCACCATTCGCAGCGGCGATTCGAGGCGGTATGCCATTTTGGATCACGTTGGGTTCATCGTTAGCGAGACTATGCTGCCTGAGAGGCAGTAACCGTCTCGCCTGTACCTTCGCTGCAAACCTCGCGCGGAACCGAGGCAGCTATGATCGACCTTTACGACGACCAGGGCAGAGCTACTGCCTTTTGCGATGGGCGGACCATCTATCTCTGGGAAGGCCGCGCTGTCGCCTATCTTCTTGACGACAAGGTATTTGCATTCTCCGGCCGCTTCGTAGGTTGGCTCACAGACGGCTGGATTATCGACGATGAGGGCCATTGCCTCCTGTTCGAATCCGATGCCATTCGCGGCCCTGGAAAACCGTCGCGCAGGGGCGGGCCTTATAAATCTAGCCCCCAAACCCCGCCACCCCGGTGCTTACGCCAAGCAGTTCCTGCGCGTCCTGCGGGGTCTGCAGAATGGTCCGACTCAAAATTCGCCGAGTTGGCGTGAAACCTATTTACATTTCTCGATTACTTGAAACTCTCTGATTGGGCTATCCAGAGGGCATCCGACACGAACTCGCGCACCGGCAGAGGGCTAGCGGGATACCGCCGAATTTACCGTCAGCCGTTCTACAGAAAGTCCGCTTCACGCGAGTTGAGGCCACGGTTGAAGTGACGCAGAGGCAATGGGAGGCTTGCCCATGCCCTGGCGGAACAGTTCTGCCTCCGTTTACTTTATCATTGTGCGGTGCAACACGTCCGCAGGAGACAGCCGATGATCGGCTTGGCCGAGCTGGAACTGCCGGCGTGATCTCCTACCCCTTCCGCTACTCCAATGACGAGTGGACCGACCTCGGCGGTCTGACGGTTCAGCAATATCCGGACGATGGCCATCTGCTGGCCTGGGCGAAGGGCTAGGTCGCGGGCTTCGGAACCGACACCCTCGCACTCCTCCAGGACCTGAACACCGGCGTCGCAGCGAGCATCGCCTACAGGGCACGGGAGAACGAGGGAACGCAGCCGCCGGGTCGGACCCTCTCTCTCGGTGAGGGTTCTTGCCGGGATCTGGCGACCCTGTTCGTCGAGGCGGCTCGTAGTCTGGGCTTCGGCGCTCGCGTTGTCTCGGGCTACCTGCATGATCCAACGCGAACCCTGGTGGGCTCGGCGGGTTCAGGCTCGACCCACGCCTGGGGCGAGGTCTACCTGCCCGGGGCGGGCTGGATCACCTTCGATCCCACGAACCGCAGCATGGGCGGCGCGAACCTGGTCCCGGTCGCCGTCGCCCGCAACCTCCCACAGGCCATGCCGGTTGTAGGGAGCTTCCACGGATCTGCCCACGCCCTGCAGGAGATGACGGTCGAGGTCAGCGTCACCGCGCAATGAGGTGGGCAAAGCTCGTTTCCTCCCGTGGCCCCGGCACAGATGCGATGAAGAGAAGCCAGGGAACAGCACGACCAAACGACGCCTGTTGCGGCTCTCGGGAACAGTCAACATTCAAGGCGCCAGCGCCGGGCCGCGGGTAGCGTCCACGGACGAGGTGTAATTTCCGGGACCGTTTCGGTGGGGATTGGGGTGGCCATCGGGGCCGGCGGCTAAGGTGGAGTTTGCGGACTTCAACCTGAGCCGGGAGCACCCGATGACCGACGACAGAGTGGCACTGATCGAGGCGCTGCAGAAGGCTGACGACGGCAACTTCCTGCGCTCGTTGGCCGAGACGGTCCTGCAGATCCTGATGGAGGCCGACGTGGAGGGCCTGATCGGCGCGGGCCGCTACGAGCGCACAGGCGAACGCAGCACCTACCGCAACGGCTATCGCGAGCGCAGCCTCGACACACGGCTCGGCTCACTCAACCTCAAGATCCCCAAGCTGCGGACCGGCAGCTACTTCCCCGGCTTCCTGGAGCCGCGCCGCACGGTCGAGAAGGCGCTGGTCGCCGTGATCCAGGAGGCGTGGATCGCCGGCGTCTCGACCCGGCGCGTGGACGACTTGGTGCAGGCCATGGGTCTGTCGGGCATCTCCAAGTCCTCCGTGTCGAAGCTGTGCAAGGAGATCGACGAGCGCGTGAACGCCTTCCTGACGCGCCCTCTCTCGGGTGCGTGGCCCTATCTCTGGCTCGATGCCACCTACCTGAAGGTGCGCGAGGGCGGTCGCATCGTCTCGGTGGCCGCCATAGTCGCCGTCGCGGTGGACACCGAAGGCCGGCGCGAGATCGTCGGCCTGCACATCGGCCCCAGTGAGGCCGAGGTGTTCTGGACAGACTTTCTGCGGAGCTTGGTCAAGCGCGGGCTCTCGGGCGTGCAGCTCGTCATCTCGGATGCCCACGAGGGGCTCAAGGCGGCCATCCGCCGGGTGCTGAAGGCGACCTGGCAACGCTGCCGCGTTCACTGGACCCGGAACGCGCTGGCCTACGTGCCGCGGACCCAGCAGACCATGGTGGCTGCCGGCCTGCGCCACGCCTTCCAGCAGCCCGATCAGGACGCCGCCCGGGCCGCCCTTCAGCACCTGGGCGAGCAACTGCACAACCGCTGGCCGAAGCTGAAGGTCTTCATCGAGGCCACGTGCGAGGACGTGCTGGCCTACCTGACTTTCCCGCTCCAGCATCGGGCCAAGCTTCACAGCACGAACCCGCTGGAACGCCTCAACAAGGAGATCAAGCGGCGCGCCGATGTGGTCGGCATCTTCCCCAACACGGACTCGATCCAACGCCTGATCGGTGCGGTGCTTCTGGAGGCCAACGACGAGTGGCAGCTTCAGCACCGCTATATGCAGATCGAGGGCATGGCCGGGTTTGCTCCGGCGTTGATCGAGGAGAGCGTCACGACACTTCCACCACAGGCTGCCTGACCGATGGCGGCTCCAATTCCACCCCGAAAGTCCACCTCATTGACGGACGTAACCCGGCCGCGCTTACGCGCCCCCTGTCGCTGCGGCCAGTTACACCGCTCCCACAAATGCGCCCGTCAGGATCCTCCGGGGCGCTCGTGGAGAGGTCACTAACTTTTGGCATTGCCTGGTCTGTCTACAGGGCAGAGGATCGTGGGGCACCCCGGTCGACCCACTCGGGACGGCAGGCACCGGTCGCGCTCAACGCATCCCCAGAAGCGACGTGGTCGGTGTCCCCAAGCTTCCTCTGAACCGCGCGCAGCCCGGCCTCTGCAGCCGTTGTTTGCATCTCTAGGAGCAGCCTTTGGATCTCCTTGAACTCCTCGCTCTGTCTGCAGCTGCAGCGGGCTCGCTGTTCAGCATCGGCATGCTGGTGGTGCTGCTCTGAGGCAGGCTTCCAACTCAGAGCAGCCTGCCATCCTCAAGCCTGCCTGGCTCGGCGGAGGAGATGCAGGTAGTTGGGATTGAAGTGAGCGAAGGCTTGTAGACGGGCAACATCCGGCACCGTGAGCATGCCCTTGGCCAGAACAATCAAGCCAACGGTGCGCAGCTGCTGCAGGGTGCGGTTCATGTGAACGGGCGAGATCCCCAGCGCGTCGGCCAGTTCGTTCTGCGTCAGCGGAAGATAACAGCTGTTTGATGCTGCGAGCCCGACCGCTTGGAGCCGCACCAGCAGCTCGCAGAAGAGGTGAGCTGTCTGAGCTTCTGAGGAGCGCTGGCCCATGCCGGTGAGCCATTCGCGCAGGACGCCCTCATCGACCAAGGTCGCCCACCACAAGGCTCGGGTGATGCGGGGATGGTTCAGGGCTAGTTCCGCAATGGTCTCGCTTGAGATCGCTACGGTTGTGCATGGGGTCAGCGTGCAGATGCTGTGATCCATGAAGCCGAGGATGGCGACATGCAGATCGCAGAAGTCGCCTGGGACCAGAAAGGCCAGGATCTGACGCTTGCCGTCTGGCAGAACCTTGTAGCGACAGGCCAGCCCACTCATGACAAGATGGACCACCTCCGGACGCTCGCCTTCCTGGATGAGGTCCTGCCGCGCCTCGACCTCGCGTGTGCGAGCGGACAGAGTTTCCAGCGTACGCTTGTCCGCCTCGGAGAGGTCGGCGCCGCGTTCGAGCTTCATGACCAGCGGGTTTGACGGCGGCTGAAGGTGTGGTGAGTGCCAGGTAGCCTCGATCATTCTTCAGCTAGATAGCCAAACGATCGGGGGTCAAACCGCGGGTCGGGCTCCCATCGGAACCGGCAGAACCTCAGCTGCGCCTCTCTTCCGAGGCTGAAAGTACGACGCGCCTCATGGAGGTCGCGCGGTGCGCCCGACGTCGAACCAGACACTCTCCAGCACCCTGGACCGCCAGTCAGCCTGAGCTGGGGCCAGCTGGACGACGTGAATGATGGCCTCATCCAATGCATCCAGCCCCCGGCCTCGTAGATGTCCTCACCGAGCCGGTGCAACTCTGCCCAGTGGTCCACGTCGACCGACGTGATGAAGAGGCAGCTGAAGTCGGGACCCAGTTGCGTTCTCCCGGGCTCCCGCCATGTAGTGAGCATTCCGCCGTCGCTCACAGCACTAAAAACGGAGCCTGTTGCTTCGCTTTCCACGATGGTCTTCAGCATCGCGTCGGTTGCATCTTCGGCCCAGGCTACCCGATCGTGCTGCAAGGCTGCATGTTCCAAGTCGCCCGCCATGTCCGATCCTTATGTACGTAGATGGACGAACTCTTCATCCTCGCGCGGGCGCGTTGCTGCGTGGAGCCCGCGTGCAGCGCAGCAGGCCGCGAAGGCGCGCTCGCGTGCCTCGTGTGCTGAGCGCAGCCGGCTGCTTGGCTCACCACGCCCGCTTGGTTTGTCATGATGGAAGAACGGGTTGCCACCATAGTGCCCTCGAACTTCGCGGGCCCAAGCCTCGTCGGCAGCGGCAAATTGCTCATCGAGCTGCGCAAGATGGTCTATGTGCGTCAAAGTCGGGCTCCTTCCGGAGCGATCCGCCGCCAGAGACGCTCCCAGAACATCACCATTCCAATGGAGAGGTGGCCGGACCTGCTAATGGTGGTAGGGCGCGGTTCCATGTTTGCAGCCCCTGAGATTGGGCTCATTTATCATGCTTGGGCGCTATGTTCGAGCAAAGCTGCAAGTGAGGCATGCAGATCCCATCCTACCATCGTAAATCCATCCCTATAACAAAATACATTGCCCCAATACCAGCAAGCATGGTCGCGACTAAAACCTGATTGAGACGGTCATCAATCCAAGACTTCGCATGAACAGCAGACATATACATCACCGCGCATTTGAGGGCGTCCGAGAGGTATGCGGGAAAACTGAAAGAAATTATGTGCGCTTCGGTAGAACCGAACGCAAGCGAGGGAAATCCTTCCTCAGCTTGATGTAGGGCGATCCATAAAGAATTTCAACCGCAATTCAAAATAATAATTCACAAGCATCATTTGTTATTATTCTCGATCCGGCTCTCTCTATATTGCAGCGGAGCGCGACAATCTGGCTAAGCCGCCATTGATATTTAGCAGCACATAGATCGACGACACAATAGAGTTGCCCGGTACTAGCGCTTGAAAGGGTGCGATGCTCAGTGCCGCACGACAATGCTGCTTCCCACATGGGCTTTGGGCGACGTGAGCGACACGATCTGCTGGTACTCCGAAGGCTCGGAGGACCAAAGCGCGAGGCCACACGGCTAAGGTAAACACGATAAAATAAAAGGATTCAGCAGGAACGATCTGGCAGCTCTTGCCCTTACTTTAGTCATGCGCAGGTAACATGTTATGAGATATCTACTCATGTCGTTCGCGTTCTTCGGAATTTTGACTGCTTCTGCACTGGCTCAAGCGCCGACCGGAGGGGGGTCGAGTGCCGCGCAATCGCCGAACATGGCTCCGAGACACGAGACCATTCCTGATCGTATCAGGGCGAGTGAGTCCGGTTCTTCGGGGACTATGAACGTGCGCAGCCACCTGGCTGACCCGCCAGAAGTTAAAGCTCCGGACCCTACACTTCACCTCCGGTGGCGGGACGATACTCGGCGGCCTGCGCAGTAAAGCCACGGCTCGGCCCGAGCGGGAGCCCTCCGATCATCCAGAAAAGACAGGCGACCGAGTGCCCGCAACGTGCGCTCCCACGACGGAAGGAGCGTCGAGAAATTGAGAGCAACTCAGCCTACGGGACGTTGATGTCGGTATTCACGGTTCACTGAGGTGTGCCGTCAGTCTTTCCGCCGATGTGGAGTGCTGCGATTGCGAGCCCCAGTCGCTCAATCTTTGAAAGGAGCATCCGTCAGCGCAAAGTTCTGTCCGGCAACCATGGTGCTTCGGGGAACATGATCTCCTCCACGAGGAACCCCGCGCGGTCGAATGTGCCCTGCCATGCCGATCTGCCTGCTCGAATGGTGATCCTGGATCGACCCGCGTTCTCGCCGCTTCCCGCCTCCAGAAATCCTTTGAGAAGGCCAAGCTTGATCTGATGCTGGAGATAGCCGGCTGAGGTGCCAAACCTGCCGCCAAGTTCGTCGAAGTCGACGATCCAATCGCCATGCTCATCTAACTCAAAGTGCATAGGAAGGACCTCTCTCAGCTCAGCGGCAAAAGCAGCGATGGAGCCTCCTTCATCGATTTAATTAGTATTTTTTGTAATACCAGCACTTTATCATAGAAATATTTCCCGAACTGCTACTGTCACGCTATTCCATGTGAGCGCCAGCTGGATGGTCGCACGTGATCAACGATGGTTTTAAGCCCTAGCATCACAAGTACGCGCCGCTCGGGTGTACCTCAAGCGCCTGGGCACGGCGGCCGTTACCCAGCTCCGTCTGTAGCTCAGGTTGACGGCTATTCAGCGTCTTCCATTTTGTCTGAGCCACAGGAGTGGGCTGCCCGAGCAAGCTCCTGGGTAATGCAACGCGCCGTTCAGGAGGCGAAGCGTCGCATTGCCCGGCAACCACAAGGATCTCCTGGAGCGTGTGTGACGGCGGCAAGCTCGCCTCGTCAGGCGGCCGCAAGCTTCAACGTTGGCACCACCACGGCCATCCGCTGGACGGCCGCCGTTTAAGCAATCGGCGCGGTCACCACCGAGCTGCAGCAAACTGGAGCAAGTGACATGAGCACAGGCCAGAGTTCGACCTGGCGGAGGTCGCACTTGGTGCGCTGAGATACAGCTGGGCAGGCTGGGCGCTCGCCCGCCGTTTGCTAAACATCAAGGGTTCGGATCAGCGCGCGTTGGGCCCGCGCGAGCCTGAGGGTCTTTTGGATTTCCAGCAGACCCTGCTCGGCGGCGGTGCGGGCCTCCTCTCGGCTACGGCCTGTGATCGCTTGAACCACCTGATGTGGTGAGCGTTTCGCCTCTCCTGAGCGCGGAGGAGCGATGCTGTCGGACGCACAATGGGCCGAGTTGGAGCCGCTGGTGTGTGGAAGGGTTGGAAGCCTGCCGGCCGAAGGGCAAGACGCCACCACAGGATCTGCGCCGCACCGTCTCGGCCATCCTCTGGCGCTATCAGAACGGCGCCAAGTGGCGCGCCGTGCCAGCCGAACTCGGACCCTGGTGGCGGGCCGCTCAGGTCTTCATCCGGTGGGCACGTGCCGGCGTTTGGGAGCGGCTCCTCAGCCTTGTGCAAGAGCGCGGGGTGCAACTCGGCATGGTGTTCCTCGACGGCACCAGCGTGCGCGCGCACCAGAAGGCGGCTGGGGCTGCGCGAAGGGGGGATCTCAAGCTGAGCGGAGCAAGCGTGAGGCGCTTGGCCGCTCTCGTGGCCTCTCAGGGACCAAGGCTTGCGTGATCGCTGATGGCGCTGGTCGCGCCATCGCGTTCCGGATCGCGCCTGGGCAAGCACATGAACTGCCTCAGGCCATCCCGCTGCTCGAGCAGCTGCCGGGCGTGCCCAAGTGGGTGGTGGCCGACCGGGGCTACACCAGCCATCGCTTCCGCGCGCACATCTGGGGCATGGGTGCACGGCCTGCGATCCCGCCGCAGCGGCACGAGGCGCCTGTCGCCTGTCCGGATTGGATCTACACCAACCGCAACCGGGTCGAGCGTCTCTGGGCGCGGTTAAAGGAATGGCGCGCCGTCGCCACCCGCTACGAGAAGACCGCCACCAGCTTCGCCGGTGTCCTCTGCCTTGCCGCCGCACTCGACTGGCTCAAGTCATAACAGGCCGTAGCGAGCGTAGCAATAAGACCGATCTGGCGGTCCCAGCGCTGCTCAGCCTCAACCACATGCCGGATTGCAGCTGCAAGTGGGGTTTCGCTCATGGGAATCTCCGTGATGCCCAGAGGCGCTGATGGTGCTCACGCATAGAGCTAAGTGCGCTCAAAGCTGACGAGAGATGTGTCGGCCGCAGCAATATCGTGCTCGCTCGCTCTCAGGTAAGCGATCATTGCTCGCTGCAGGTCGCATCGTCGCGCGCCTTCGGCGAGACACGAGGTGTTGAGAGAGATCATCGGTGGGCTGCCAGTCCATGACCCAGACTCCTGGGCACAGCCTCGGCCCTATACGTTAGCACAGGTAAGCGTCTGCCTCCTAATCCGGCTGCCGAGCCCGTGGCCGGGGCTGCGCATGCCCACGTAGCTCCGCCCTATGTCAGTCCCAGCCTTCCTCCTCCGGGACGGTGTCGCTGAAGGGCACCGTGAGCATGGGCAGTGGGCTCTCTTCCGCGATCTCGAACGAGCACACCATCCAGTCGCGGTGCGTAAGCTGACCGGCTCCTCATCCTATGGCATTCCATTTCTCCCAGTCGGCGAATGGCCGCTTTAGGGTTGCCGACCGAATCGGCTGAATGGCAGCAATGGGCGGATTGTGTTGAAAAACCCCGCGGCGCGGTCGAAGTTCTCTATATCTGGTATTCGTCGCCCGATAAAACCACGGGTGTTGTAGGTTGATGTCCTCGAAAGAGTGGCAAACGGAGTTTTTCAACATCGGGTAATGGACGGCAGCTCTTCCGCGGAAGGCCGATAGGATCGGCTCCGCTGCCGGAAGAGGAGGCTGATCATGGAGTATTTCGCTGGCTTGGATGTCTCGATGGAGGAGACGCACGTCTGCGTGGTCGACCGCGACGGAGTAGTCATCCATCAGGCGAAGGTGGCGTCTACGCCCGCCGACATCGCGCAGGAACTCGCGAAGGCAGCCGCCTGCCGCCGGGTGGTGTTCGAGACCGGCCGGATGGCTCCGATGCTGTTCCACGGCTTGGTCGAGCACGATGTGCCGGTCGTCTGCGTCGAGGGCCGGCAGGCTTACCAAGCCCTGAAGTCGCTCACGACCCTTAAGACCGACCGCAACGATGCGCGCGGTCTCGCTCACCTGGCACGAACCGGCTTCTTCAAGCCGGTGCACGTGAAGTCGCTGCCGGCACACGCCGTGAGGTCCTTGATCATCGCGCGCAAGAAGCTGGTCGGCCAGCGGGTCACGCTGGAGAATCAGATCCGCGGCCTTGCCGTCGTGTTCGGAGTGCGGCTGCCGCGGGCGCTCAGCCCTGCCTTCATCGAGCAGGCACTGCGTTCGAGCGAGGGGATCGATGGGCTGTCCGCTGCCATGCGCGGCCTGATCGGTGCGCGAGCCGCCGTGCTGGCGGCCGTCGCCGCCATCGACGCAGATATCAAGAAGATCGTCCGGATGTCGGAGGCCTGCCGTCGCTTGATGACGATCCCGGGCGTCGGTCAACTCACCGCACTCGCCTTCGCAGCAGCCGTCGATGACCCTGAGCGCTTCAGGCGTTCCCGCGACGTTGGGCCGTATCTCGGTCTCGTTCCACGACGCTACCAGTCGGGCGAGGTCGACTACACCGGCAGCATCTCGAAGTGCGGCGACCGGCGGGTCAGAACGCTGCTCTACGAAGCCGCCAACGTGATGCTGACGCGCTGCAGGCGGCCTCTGAAGCTGAGGGAGTGGGCTTTGGCCATCGCGAAGCGTTCGACGATGCGCAAGGCTCGCATCGCGCTCGCGCGCCGGCTGGCGATCATCATGCACGCGATGCTGCGCCAGGGCACTGAGTTCAAGCCTGCGTAATGGTCCACGTCGCCGGACAGGAGGCCGAACCGAGCTCCCGAGCGGGAGCGACGCCCGAGGGAGGGAGTGGAAGACGGCGCCGATTTTGTAGCAGGCGGCCTTGCGCCGACTGCGGTTTCAACCGAGCCGCTCTGCACCCAGCTGACCCCATCAAGTGCCGCACGAGCACGTAGAGAACGCAGGCACCCGAAAGCGTCGAACGCTCAGGACCGAGTTGCCGCCCCTTGACCCATTAGAGAACACAATCGGCGGATTGTGTTGAAAAACTCGGGTGTTGCGGCGGTAGTCGTGAGGTGATTCACTTCTGTCGAGAGACGGAGACCGAAGCAGATGATGGGACCTCGGCAAGTCGAGCAGGGTGCCCTGTTCTACGAGTTCTCGCTCGATACACATATCCCAGCCGACCATCTGCTGCGCGCCATCGACCGCTTCGTTGACCTGTCGGGTCTACGCGCGCACCTGCAGCCGTTCTACAGCTCGACGGGCCGGCCCTCGGTCGACCCCGAGTTGATGATCCGCATGCTGCTCATCGGCTACTGCTTCGGCATCCGATCCGAGCGCCGCCTGTGCGACGAGGTCCACCTCAATCTCGCCTATCGCTGGTTCTGCCGGCTCGGGCTCGACGGCCGGGTGCCGGACCATTCGACCTTCTCCAAGAACCGCCATGGCCGCTTCCGCGACAGCGACCTGCTGCGCTGCTTGTTCGAGACCGTGCTCGCCCGCTGCATCGCCGAGGGGCTCGTGGGCGGCGAGGGCTTCGCGGTCGACGCCAGCCTTATCAAGGCTGATGCCAACCGGCAGAAGGGTGTTGAGGGTACGAACGGCCTGCCACCCGAGAGCGTCAGCCGCGCCGCCCGGGAGTACCTGGCTGTGCTCGACGACGCCGCGTTCGGAGCTGCGACGCCGGTCGTGCCTAAGCTCGTTTCCCCCGCCGACCCGGCCGCGCGCTGGACGGGTGCGGACGGTGGGCTGGCCTACTTCGCCTACGCGGCCAACTACCTGATCGACCTCGACCACGCGGTCATCGTGGACGTCGAGCCGACCACCGCGATCCGGCAGGCCGAGGTCACGGCCGCCAAGCGCATGATCGTGCGCTCGCGCGAGCGCTTCGACCTCTACCCGGCCCGGCTCGCCGGTGACAGCGGTTACGGCTCGGCCGCGATGCTGGGCTGGCTCGCCCACGAGCAGGGCATCGAGCCGCACATCCCCGTCTTCGATAAGTCCGAGCGCCGCGACGGCACCTTCAGCCGGTCGGCCTTCACCTACGACCCTGGCGCCGACGCCTACACCTGCCCGGCCGGCAAGCACCTGCGGCAACGCCAGAAGGTCTATCGGTCACCGCCCCCGCTCGTCGACGCAGACGGGATGCTGCGCTACCGCGCGAGCAAGTACGACTGCGAAGCTTGCGCGCTGAAGCCACGATGCTGCCCCAACGCATCCGCCCGCAAGATCCCACGCTCGATCCACGAGGGCGCCCGGCAGATGGCGCGCGACATCTGCGCCTCGGAGGCGGGCCGTACCTCGCGGCGTGAGCGCAAGAAGGTCGAGATGCTGTTTGCCCACCTTAAGCGGATCCTGCGGCTGGATCGGCTTCGGTTGCGGGGGCCAGACGGGGCCCGAGACGAGTTCCACCTCGCGGCCGCCGCCCAGAACCTACGGAAGCTGGCCAAGCTGATCCCGCTGGGGCAGCCGAGCCTAGCCTGACCGGCTGGCGGGAGCCCCCCCGGCCAAGCACCCGGTCAAATCTCAATCCAGGCCAACCGCGAGTTTTTCAACGAAATCGGCGCAAAGCGGCCTCTCGTCGTGGGGTCCTACGGAGTCAGCCAGGAATGAGATTTCTGATGCGGGAGGCAAGCGCGTCGATCGCAAACGGCTTCGTCAGGACCTGCATACCCGGTTCCAGCAGGCCGTTGCCGACTGCTGCGTTCTCGGCATAGCCCGTGATGAACAGGACCTTCAGGCCCGGCCGCGCCAGACGCCCCGCATCCGCCATCTGCCGCCCGTTCATGCCGCCTGGCAAACCCACATCCGTCACCAGCAGGTCGATGCGCACGTTCGATTGCAGCACCCTCAGGCCCGCGCCGCTGTCAGCTGCCTCAATGGCCGTGTAGCCCAGCTCTTCGAGGACGTCCGTCACCAACATCCGCACCGTCGGCTCATCGTCGACGACGAGCACCGTCGCATCCTGCTCCGCGCGAAGCACGGCGGGGTGGGCTAGCAGCGCACCCTCTGCATCCACCGAACCATAGTGGCGGGGCAGATAGAGGCACATCGTCGTGCCCTGACCCACCTCCGAGTAGATCCGCACCTGCCCGCCCGATTGTCGAGCGAAGCCGTAGATCATGCTTAGCCCCAGGCCTGTGCCCTGGCCCGTCGGCTTGGTGGTGAAGAATGGGTCGAAGGCGCGCGCGATCACGTCCGGCGTCATGCCGGTGCCCGTGTCGGTCACGCAAAGCGAGAGGAACTGGCCTGGGGGCAGGTCGTGCTCGTGCGCAGCACGGTCGTCGAGCCACTTGTTGGCGGTCTCGATGGTGATGCGCCCACCCTCTGGCATCGCGTCGCGGGCGTTGATGCAAAGGTTGAGTAACGCGTTTTCAAGCTGCGGCAGATCGATGAAGGCTGGCCACGGCCCGGAGGCTCCGACCACCTCGATGTGTATGCCTGGACCAACGGTGCGCCGGATCATCTCTTCCATGCCCGCCACGAGCCGATTCACGTCGGTGGGCTTCGGATCGAGCGTCTGCCGTCGTGAGAAGGCGAGTAGCCGGTGCGTCAGGGCCGCGGCGCGCTTCGCGGCTCCCTGGGCAGCGTTCATGTAACGATCGAGGTCCGACAGGCGTCCCTGGCTCATGCGCGTCTGCATGAGTTCCAGGCTCCCGGAGATGCCTGCCAGCAGGTTGTTGAAGTCGTGCGCCAACCCGCCCGTGAGCTGACCGACCGCCTCCATCTTCTGCGCTTGCCGCAGTGCATCCTCCGCCTGAGCCAGCACGGCGGCTTGTTCGTGCTCGGCTGTCGTGTGACGTCCGGTTGCGTAGACCTGTCCGTCCTCGAATGCGCCCGTCCAGGCGAACCAGCGGTAGGAACCGTCCGAATGGCGCAAGCGTCCCTCGTACGGCCTGGTGAGGGGAGCCTCGACGATGCCCGCGAACACAGCCTGTGTGGCTGCCAGATCCTCAGGATGGGTGAACACCTCGAAGCGTTGTCCAACAAGCTCGGATGCCTCCCACCCCAGCAGGTCCGCCCAGGCGCCATTCACCGCGCTCAGAACACCGTCCGATCCAGCTATCATGAGGAGGTCTGGCGAGAGGCGCCAAGCACGATCCAGTGCGCGGGAGCGCTCCGCTACGCGGGCTTCCAACATCGCGTTGAAGTCCTGCAAGGCAAGGCTGGCCTGTTCGGCGGTTCGGCGCGCCTCGAGGAGCTCTCGTTCGTACCGCCGGCGATCCGAGGCGTTGAACACCGTCACGCGAATGAACCGGATGCCTCCCGCCCCATCCCGCCGCACCACGGCGTTCGCGAGGACAGGCAATGTCGTGCCATCCGCACAGACAAGGTCGAGCGCGACCTCGTTGAAGAAGCCCTGCATCCGCAGCAGCGGCGCGAAGTGGGTCTCGTAATAGATCTTGCCGGCTATGGTCAGGAAATCGAGGAAGCGGCGCCCGACCAGATGCTCGGCTTCGTAAGCGGTCCAGACTGCGAAGGTTCGATTGACCTTCGCGATGCGCCCATTGGCCAGCGCGGAGATGTACCCGCAGGGCGCATTCTCGAAGAGATCCTCCAGGTCATCGCTGCCGGGAGCCTGGGCAGCGGGACCCACCTCGTTCAACTTATTGCCCTCGAAGGAAAGTCTTGATCGCCGCGATCGTCTGCTCGGGCGCGCTCAGGTTCGGGCAATGTCCTGTGGCGTCAATGAGAGCCATCTCGCTCTCTGGGAGGTTGCGGTGGACGTACTCACCCACGGACTGCGGCGCGATCACGTCTTCTGAGCACTGGACCACGAGACACCGAACCTTCACATCCGCAAGGTCGGCGCGATTGTCCGACAAGAAGGTTGTCCGGGCGAAGCGCTTGGCGATGTCGGGATCCGTGCGACAGAAGCTGTTTGTGAGTTCCTCGCCCAACTCGGGGCGGCCGGGATTGCCCATGATCACCGGCGCCATCGCTTGTGACCAGCCCATGTGGTTGCTGTCGAGGAAATCCAGCAGCTCCTGGATCTGAGCCTCACTGAAGCCGCCCTCGTAATCGGCGTCGTTGATGTACCGGGGGGAGGGGCACACCATGACGAGGCTGTCGAAGAGTTCGGGAGCCTTCTTCGAGGCCAGGACCCCAACCATGGCGCTGACCGAATGGCCGACGAAGATGCCACTCCGCACGTCCAAGAAGCGGCAGAGGTCGACCACGTCGTCGGCGTAGCCATTCAGCGAGGCGTACTTCTCCGGATCGTAGGCTGAGACATTTGAGCCACCAGCCCCGACGTAGTCGAACAGGATCGTGCGGAACCCGTCCTCGAAGGCCGGAGCCACGAACCGCCACATGTTCTGGTCACAACCGAAGCCGTGAGCGAAGACCATCGCTGTAGGCCCAGTCCCCGCCAGTTTGGTGTTGTGTCGCTGGATGACGGACAACGCTGCATTCCCTCGAGCTGCCGCAGCGATATCACCGGGCGCTCGGCAATGCCCAGTCCGCGAACGTTCTTTTCCCAGCTGCCGCCCGAGCCGGATGGATGGCACATTACGGAAGCCGCGGGCTTGCCTTGCGAGGTGCACCTTCGCAACGTAGGACGTGAGCATCGGCACGTGACCGGATCACTTGGACCGTCACGCCCTCGCAGGCCGGTCCTTGTCTCCCGTCGCTCCCCGTCGATCACGCCGCCCGGCAGGCAACCGGCCGCGGCTCCAATCCGATGACCGCCTGCGAGGGACCGAGGATGTCATGAGCACCGGTACCGTGAAGTGGTTCAACGAGACCAAGGGCTACGGCTTCATCCAACCCGATGACGGCGGCAAGGACGTGTTCGTGCACATCTCCGCTGTCGAGCGCGCCGGGATGCGCAGCCTCAACGAGGGGCAGAAAATCTCCTACGAGGTCGAGGCTGACCGACGGAGCGGCAAGGAAAGTGCTGCCAACCTGAAGGCAGTCTGACACTTGCAAGCGAGCGGCCCGCATTTGGGCCGCTCGTCACGTGTCGGTCTTCGAGCTTGTGACCGGCGGGTGCGTCAAGGCTCGGCTATGGCCAAGCGCAATGCGGAGCGGACCACCCACTGCTGGGCCGTACCGGCTCGGGCCTATCTTTCCCACACCCGTCGGCGCAGAGTGCCCGCATCGCCGGATGAGCTAAACCCGGGCTCCGGCGACTGAGGGCTCGACGCCCCCGCCTGTGACCCAACGGGTGGGCAATGGCTAACCTTATCAAATTCCCTGGCCGACCTCACAGAACTGCGTCCGTCTACAAGCTTCATCGGTTCGCCTACGACGGCAATCTGCAAGCCACGGTGCTCGTCCCAGCCTGTAACGAGACCGAGGCGAAGCGTCTGGCTGGCGAACTGACTCAGGGGCTGAGAGCTGAGCTGTGGTCGAGCGGACGGCTGCTGGAAGACTTCGCCGCCCCAGATCACCCAGTCGCAGCTTCAATCCGGCTGGTGGGCGACCCGGCAATCAGCCCGGAACGCGATCCATGACCGACGTCCAATGCCTCCGGCCGTTGCCAAGTCAGCGGCCCCTTGTGAGAGCACTCACCTGGCCGCGCTTGGGAATTGCTGGTGACGATGCTGTACATGGAGGCAATTTTCGGCGTTCCGGGCCTCATCGCTGCACCGATCTTCTACGCCTACCTCAAGAATGAACTCTCCCGGCGAGGCCTGATTTGATGAAGCCACTGGCGCAACGGACCTCACCGGCAGGACGCCTGCAGTTTCTCCAGGGTACGCGGATCCTCTTGCCCGCCGAAGTACCGATCGAGGGCCGTCCGAAAGGGTAATGCGTCTGGCGCAGCGCGCCCGAACAAAGTCATGCTCGAGCGGAACTTCATGTCGTCGGGAGAGCCGAAGATGGCATGCGCCGAGCGCCCTGACACCCGGTTCACAGCCTCTGTGCAGCGCCCCAGGCGAGGTCCGAGCAGAGGGTGCTGCAGGTACGCGCGAGCCTCGTCGAGCGAACCGACAGCGTAACGCTGGGCCATGGCGCTGAACCCGAGACCGGCGATCTGAGGAAAGATGAACCACATCCAATGGCTACGCTTATGCCCCGCCATCAGCTCCCGCAGCGCCTGCTCATAGACACCGCTCTGAGCGTCCACGAACCTTGCAAGGTCAAAAGGATCGGTCATGGCCGGATAACGGGGGAGGGGACATGAAGGTCTCTTCTGCACAAAGCCTGCTGATCTCCGGAGCACCCTGTTTGCCCCGCCGTATGCTGCCAAGCCTGAGCAACGCAGATGCGGCCGCAGAACCGAAGGCGGCAACTCGCGATTCCGTCCAGGCCCTTGAAGCGTCTGCTCTCCGGCGGTTTGAGTTCAATGCCCTCAAACGACCGGATGTGGCCGGAGGCAGCCCGTCCGCTTCGGGGCTTAGATCGTGAGATTGTGTTGAAAAACTCCGTTTGCCCCCCTTTCGAGGACATCAACCTACAACACCTGGGTTCGTATCGAGCGACAAATACTAGCTATAGAGGACTTTGATCGCGCCGCGGAGTTTTTCAACACAATCGTGAGAAAGCGGACGTTCGGTGCGGTTCAGCTGAATGCCTCACATGACCCGATCTGGACCTTGGGTTTGCGCAAATCGAAGGTCCGTCTCCTGACAGCAAGCGGACCTCTTGCACGTAGGCAGCCACAACGCGCCGGCCTCAGGCTCCTATGTGCGCCGTTGCCGCCGGACTCACGCCAGTCGTTGGCGCCCTCGCTGACGGGTCAACGTCCTTCTCCCCCAGCACTAGGCGCAGCGAGCGGGCGAGCTCGTCGCGGCGGTAGGGCTTGTTCAGGACCGGCATCTCGCCGTGGCCGATGACCTGACCTTCGTCGAGGTTCGCCACATAGCCTGACGTGAGCAGGACCTTGACGCCGGGCCGAAGCTTCTGTGCCTCGATCGCCAACTGCGACCCGTTCATGCCGCCTGGCATCACTACGTCAGAGAACAGGATGTCGATGCGCTCTACGCCCCGAAGGTGCTCCAGAGCCTCGGCGGCGTTGCGAGCGACGATGACCCGGTAGCGCAACTCCTCCAGGCTCTCGACAGCCATCCCGAGCACCTGCTCGTCATTCTCGACCAGCAGGACCGTCTCGCCCTCGCCGGCGCGGCGCAGCGGGATCGAACTCGCCGAACCGGCGCCCGTCTCCTCGCCAGCTGGGTCGGTCGAGCGCGGAAAGTACAGGCTGACCGTCGTGCCCTTGCCGCGAGTTGGGGATTACGGCGACGGGGCGCGTCGTGTCCACACGACGGGGATCGGGCCGGTACGCAATGTGGCCTGAGGTCAGGATGCAGCGAGCCAGTTAGCTGAGCATCAATTGTCTGACGGTGGCGCGGGCCCGAACTGGGAAAGACCTGAAATCCTGATGCAGCCGCCGCTCACGGTTGAGGAGTGGACGGCCCGCTACACACCCCAAGATCCGTCTCAGCATCAAGCGGTTGTGCAGGCTAAGGGACGCGCCAGCGGTGGCGCGTCACTCCTTGTGCTGACGCCTGATGCCAAAAGACGAGCGCACCTCCAGGGAAGTGCGCTCAAAGGTGCCAGTCTCGAAGGCGGACCGCCGTCAGCGTCACCCGCCACCTACACCGTGACGGACCATCCAGATTGCGCGCAATTGGACTTTTGGCTGCGTTCGGTTTCCAGCAAAGATCGGGGAGAAACCTTTTCTGCACAGTGAGGTTTTAGACAGTAGGAATTGCCCCGCTTGCCTCGGCTCCAGCTATGATCATTTCTCGTCGCCTCATACGCGGTCGCGGCACTCAGTGGGACGGTCTGCTGGAGGGAGTTGCAGGCGGCTGGGCCGAAGCCTTCCCCCTGCCGGAATTGCCAAAGCCGGTCTCTGAGACCGTTGAACCTCTGATGGTGCAGCCGGTTCAGCAGCCGCAGTCGGAGGCTAAGCCTGCGGAATTGTTCGAAGCCCTATAACCTTGCTTGGTGGTGCCGTGACGCGAGTTGCTGACGTCAAAGTCAATGATAGAGCGAGCCGCACATTTCTGGGCAGGCACGTTGCAGCTGATCTGCATGGTACCCGGCCGATGAACGTACCGTCGTGAAGGCCATTGCTGGATCGCTCTGCGCATCTCAGCTATGAGCTGCTCTTGGCTATAGCGCTGCCCATAGAAGGTGACGGTCGGGCCGTACATGTACGGCACTCCAGCGACAGGGCTGTTGCAGCTTAGACCTCCAAGCTGAGCTGCTGCAACGTCCGCTTCAAAGAAGCTGCCGGAGTCGGCTGAACGGCAGCAACGGGCGGATTGTGTTGAAAAACCCCGCGGCGCGGTCGAAGTTCTCTATATCTGGTATTCGTCGCCCGATGCAACCCCAGGTGTTCTAGGTTGATGTCTTCGAAAGAGTGGCAAACGGAGTTTTTCAACACAATCGGCGCAAAGCGGAAGGTCTGCTGGCGTTCTGGCCGACAGTGGGCTTGGCTCTCAACCAGTTTGTCGCGATCGAGGCCATGAGGTGATGCTGGTAACGTCCCTCTGAATCAATGACTTGGGTGGGCCTCAGGTTGGGCGACAACTTCGAACCACGGCCACTTTGCGTACTTGTCGCCCACCAGTCGGACGTGCGTGTATCGCTGAAGGCTCTGCCAAGAGCGGTGTCCCGATACCAAGGCGGCCAAGGGAACGGTACGCCCCATCTCGAAGAGCCGCGACACACCCTCGTGGCGCAGATCGTGGAAATGCAGATCATCGATGCCGAGCAGCGCGCAGGCACGCGTGAACGCGGCGGAGATCGCGTCTGTGGAGTAGGGGAAGATCCGCGTCTCAACCTGCGGCAAGGCGCGAACGATCGCCAGCGCTTCTGCTGGCAGCTCGCACCAGACGTCGTTGCCGATCTTCTGCCCCGGGTTCTTCATGTCCCGCACGAGGATGCGGCCGCTAGACCCATCGAGATCTAACCAAGTCAGTCGCGTGATCTCCTCCTGCCGACGCGTCGAGAAGATCGCGAATGCGATAACATGCTGCATCGGGAGAGAGCTCGGCCGACGCTTTCGCACGTCCCCAAAGTGGCGCATCAACTGATCTAGCTCCGTGAGCGTCGGACGTCGATCGCGTGCACGTGATTTCGCCGTCAGCCCCAGCCTGCGCGCAACCTTCAGCGCGTCATCCATGACCGTGGAGTTGAGCGGGTAGCCCCATGCGGGCCGGGCGATGGCAAACACCGAGCCAAGGTGGGCGAGATAGTTGCTGACTGTCTGCGGCTGGCGCCCAGCCGAAAGTTCGGAGGCGAAGGCCACCACCTCGGCGCTGGAGATCGCGGAGCAGGACTTGCCCGCGATGTCGTAGCCCTTTATCGCCTTCAGCACCTGCGCCTTCGTGCGCCCGAGCGGTCGACGTGAATCGCCGACATAACGGTCGATCACTTCGGCCAATGTTGGATCCTCGATCTTGGCTGCGGCAAGGGCACCGGGCTGCGCGAGCTCCTTTTGCCGCTTCTCAATCCATGCGCGGGCTGCCGGCCGGCGATCGAATGTCCGTGTCTCCCGGTGGGTGACGCCCGCCTTTTTCACCACCACCTGTGCATGATAACCGGTCGACCCGTCCTTCCGCTTGCGTTCTAGGATCGTACCCATGCTTGCCTCCAGCTGGTACAGCACAAGGGCGAGAGGTACAGCATTGCTGTACTTTCGGCAACGAAATAGGCGGGAATCGGTGAAAACCATCGCGCACGGTGCAGCAGGGATTGACGCGTAAGTGACGGCAAAGGCTGAAAAATTGAACGCTTCCAGCGCTTGGCGCTTTTCCGTCGCTCCGATGATGGATTGGACCGACCGGCATTGCCGCGCCTTCCACCGCGTCCTGTCGCGGCGCGCCCGGCTCTACACCGAGATGGTGACGACGGGCGCCGTGCTCCATGGGCCGCGCGAGCGGCTGCTCGGCTTCTCGGCGGTCGAGCATCCGGTGGCGCTCCAGCTTGGCGGCTCCGACCCGGCCGAGCTCGCAGAGGCCGCGCGGATCGCCGAGGGGTTCGGCTACGACGAGGTCAACCTCAATGTCGGCTGCCCCTCGGACCGGGTGCAGGACGGGCGCTTCGGCGCCTGCCTGATGCGCGAGCCCGGCCTCGTTGGCGAATGCGTCGCCGCCATGAAGGGCGCCGTTTCCGTGCCCGTCACGGTGAAGTGCCGCATCGGCGTCGACGATCAGGACCCGGAAGCCGCCCTCGACGCGCTGGCCGGCATCGTGGTCGCAGCGGGCGTCGACGCGCTCGTCGTCCACGCCCGCAAGGCGTGGCTGCAGGGCCTGTCGCCGAAGGAGAACCGGGACATCCCGCCCCTCGATTACGGCCGCGTCGTGCGCCTGAAGCGGGCCCGGCCCGGGCTGCCGGTCGCGGTCAATGGCGGGATCACCACGGTCGCGGAGGCGCGCGAGCACCTCCGCGACCTCGACGGCGTCATGATGGGGCGGGCCGCCTACAGCGACCCGGCGGAACTCCTCGCGGTCGATCCCGACTTGTTCGGCGAGGCTGCGCCGGTGGCCGACGCCTTCGCGGCGGTCGAGGCGTTCGAGCCCTACGCGGCCGAGGCGCTCGCCGCGGGCACCCGGCTCCACAGCCTGACGCGGCACATGCTCGGCCTGTTCAATGGGCGCCCGGGCGCCCGCGCCTTCCGCCGCCACCTCGCCACCCACGGCATGCGCCCCGAGGCCGGCCTCGCCACCCTGCGGGAGGCCGTTGCAATGGTCTCGCGCGCGGTCCCCGAGGCGGCCTGAGGACGCCTACTTGCCCTTCAGGATCAGCCGGTCGCCGCGCACCTCGTAGGAGGGCAGGCGGTTCAGGAAGCTCTGGCCCAGCAGGTTGCCGGAGAGCGCGCCCGGCCGGCTCACCATCGCCGAGACGCGCCGCTCGAGGATCGGCCCGATCCGGAGGCTGTCGAGGAGGATGGGCGCGGCGAAGGTGACGCCGTTGGCCGTCGCGACGCGGGTGGTGAAGGCGTCCTCGCCCGGGCGGATCCCGAGCGCCGCCGCGTTCTCGGCGGTGAGCACCACCGCGCTGGCCCCCGTGTCGAACAGGAAGCTCTGGGTGCTGCCGTTGACCTCGGCCTTGACCGCGAAGGGCCCGTCCGCCCGCCGCGTGATGGTGACGGTGCCGCCGGGTCCGACCGTGGCGCTGCCGGGGTTGAGCTCGCCCATCACCCGCGCGCCCACCTCCTGCGCGGTGTCGCGATAGGCGTAGACCGCCACGCAGGCGAGGCCGATCAGACCCCAGATCAGCAGGTGGCGCAGGTTCGTGCCCACCCCCTCGCGGAACCGGTGCCGGAAGCCCGCCAGCACGAGGAGGAGGACGGCGATGCCGGAGGCGAGCCCCGCGAGCTGGTCGGGCTCGACCACGCCCCCGATCCGGCCGCCATCCGCCAGGACGAGGACGAGGAGCGCCACGCCGAGGACGACGAGCCCGAGAATCAGCATGAGGGTACCATCATGGACGCGTCACCCCGGGGCGTCGGATCACGGGGAGGCCGGAGCCTCCCGGGGCTTGAGATAGGCATCCCGCAGCCGCGCTTCGAGGCCGGCCATGATGGCAAGGCGCCGCGCCTCGCCGAGCGAGCCCCAGGCGGCGATCTCGTCGCGGGTGCGCCCGCAGCCACGGCAGAGGCCCGTCGCGTCGTCGAGGACGCAGACCTTGGTGCAGGGACTCGACGGCTTCGGGGGCGGGCTCATGCGCTCACCCATGCCCGCAAGGCCGCCGGAGGATCAACCCCGCCCGCCGCCTCACATCGGCACGGCGACGATCAGGCCGAGGAGCGCCGCGATCTCGGCCGCCTGCTGGCAGGCGCCGATCACGTCGCCGGTCTGGCCGCCGATCCGGGCGCGGGCGAGCGCGCTCACCGCGAGGCTCGCGCCGAGAGCCAGGACGAGCATCAGCAGGAGGCCGCCGAAGGGCAGCCCGAAGGGCAGGGCCAGCAGGGTCAGGATCGCGGCGATCCCCGTGGCGATCCCGGCCGTCGCCTTGGTCGGCCGGCCCACCGAGGCCGCCGCGCCGCCGGTCCGGGCGGGCGCCAGCATCACCATCGGGGCGAGCGCCGCCGTGCGCGAGAGGCTTGCTGCGAGCATCAGGGCGATGGCGGCCGCCGCCCCGGTCCGGTCGAGCAGGGTCGCCAGCGCGCCGATCCGCAGCGCCAGCGCGAGGACGAGGGCCGCCCCTCCGTAGGCGCCGATCCGGCTGTCGCGCATGATCTCGAGGCGCCGCTCGGGCGTGGTCCCGCCGCCGAACCCGTCCGCCACGTCGGCGAGCCCGTCCTCGTGCAGCGCCCCCGTGGCCAGGACCAGGGCGGCGACGGCGAGCGTCGCGGCGAGGAACGGCCCGAGGCCGAGGCCGCGCCCCGCCAGCAGCACCAGGGCGGAAGGCAGCGCGAGGACGAGGCCCGCGAGCGGCAGCATCCGCGGCACCGTGCGGAAATCGGGGGGCAGGTGCGGATCGGGCTCGCCGGGCAAGCGCGGCACCGGCAGGCGCGAGAAGAAGCGCAGGCAGGCGGCGAGGTCGTAGAGGAGGTCGAGGCCCGGCATGTCGGCCTCGCCGGTGCGCCTCGGATCGTCGGCCATCGCGCCTCGCCTTCACCCCGCATCCCGCCCCGTTATAGCTCCGGCCGCGGCCGGCCTCGCGCGGGCGGGGCCCGCCCACAGGATTGTTCGTGCCATGACCGAGACCGGCCCCTTCGCGGATATCCGCGGCCTGATCGCCTCCATGCCGGGCCCGGACCGGGAGGCGGCCGCCGCCATCGCCACGCGGGAGGCACGGCTGACGAAGCCGGCCGGCGCCCTCGGTCGCCTGGAGCACCTCGTCGCGTGGCTCGGGTCCTGGCAGGGCAAGGCGAGCCCGACCCTCGACCGGCCCCTCGTCTGCGTCTTCGCCGGCAGCCACGGGGTCACGGCCCGCGGCGTCTCGGCCTATCCCGACGCGGTCAACCGGCAGATGCTCGAGAATTTCGCCGCCGGGGGCGCGGCCATCAACCAGATCTGCGCGGCCTACGGCCTCGGCTTCAAGGTGTTCGACCTCGCGATCGACCTGCCGACCGGCGACATCACGGTCGGGCCAGCCTTCGACGAGAAGGCGTGCGTGGCCACCATGGCCTTCGGCATGGAGGCGGTGGCGGCCGGCACCGATTGCCTCGCGGTCGGCGAGATGGGCATCGGCAACACCACGGTCGCGGCGGCGATCTACGCGGCGCTCTTCGGGGGCGAGGCGCGCCACTGGGTCGGGCGCGGCACCGGCATCGACGACGCCGGCATCGCCCGCAAGGTCGCGGCGGTCGAGGCGGCGCTCGCCCGCCATGCCGGCCACCTCGCCGATCCGCTGGAGGTCCTGTCCCGCGTCGGCGGGCGCGAGATCGCCGCGATGGCGGGCGCGATCCTCGCCGCCCGCCTGCAGCGGGTGCCGGTGGTCCTCGACGGCTACGTCGCCACCGCGGCGGCGGCGATCCTGCACGCGATCGACCCCTCCGCCCTCGACCATTGCCTCGCGGGCCACGTCTCGGCGGAGGGCGCGCACGCCGACGTCCTGGAGCGCCTCGGCCTCGTGCCGCTGCTGGCGCTCGGCATGCGCCTCGGCGAGGGCTCCGGCGCGGCGCTCGGGATGGGCCTCCTCAAGGGCGCGCTCGCCTGCCACCGCGACATGGCGACCTTCGAGCAGGCGGGGGTGTCGGGGCGCTCGGACGGGTAGCGGACCGACGATCGCAGCGGCTGGCGCGACACCGGCCCGTCACGCGCAGGTCCCCTCTCCCGTTCGGGAGAGGGACAGGGTGAGGGGTGCGACCTGTCCGGAAAGACCTGATCCGTCTCCCGGTCCGCATCCTGCGGACTCGACCTCTCCCACACGGGAGAGGTGCGCCGCCTCAGGCCGCCCGCGCGGCCTGCTGCGCCTTGGCGGGGGCGCCTCGGCCGCGACGTCCACGGCCGGCAGCGTGTCCATCACCCGGCTCGCCGGCAGGGTGACGATAACCTCCGTGCCCTCTCGGGGCCGGGAGACGAGCTGGAAATGGCCGCCGTGCAGGTCGACGAGGCCCTTCACGATCGGCAGGCCGAGCCCCGAGCCCTGCTCGGCGGTCTTGATGGCGAGCGAGCCGCGGCCGAAGGACGACATGACGGTGCCGAGCTCGTCCTCCGGGATGCCGGGGCCGCTGTCCTTCACGGCGACGTACTGGCCCCCCGAACTCGTCCAGCCGACCTTGATGGTGATCTCGCCGCCCGGCGGCGTGAACTTCACGGCGTTCGAGAGGAGGTTCAGCACGATCTGGCGCAGCCCCCGCTCGTCGGCCCAGATCTTGGGCAGGGAATCGTCCACGAAATCGTGGAAGGTCTGCCCCTTCGAGCGGGCGCGCAGGCCCATCATGTGGCGGCATTCCTCGACGATGTGGGCGAGGAGCACCGCCTCCTCGTTCATCTCGTAGCGTCCCGCCTCGATCCGCGAGAGGTCCAGGATCTCGTTGATGAGGTTGAGGAGGTGCATCCCGCTATCGTGGATGTCGGTCGAGTATTCCTGGTAGCTCGCCGTGGTGTGGGGGCCGAAGACCTCGTTCTTCATCACCTCCGAGAAGCCGAGGATCGCGTTGAGCGGCGTGCGCAGCTCGTGGCTCATCGTCGCGAGGAAGCGGGACTTGGCGAGGTTCGCCTCCTCCGCGCGCCGCCGCGCCTCGTCGGAATTGGCCTTGGCCTCCTCCAGCTCGGTGAAGATCGCGTCCTTCTCCGCGCGCGACTGGAGCGCGCCGACCGTCGAGGTGTAGAGGCGCCGCGCCAGCCCCAGGAAGAAGAGCTGCGCGCCGACCGCCATCACGACGAGGAGCAGCGCGTCCATGTGCTGCGAGAACAGGAGGAGCGACAGCGTCGCGAGCGCCAGCGGCACGAGGCCCGCGACGGCGGCGGCCGGAACGGTGGCGGCGAGCATGGTCGCGATCGCGGCGGCGATGACGAGGCCGAACAGGGCGAAGGTGCGGCCCCCGGTGGCGCCGAGCCCGATCATCGCCGACCAGCACAGGCCCTGGATCGCCTCGCCGGCGACGAAGAGGCGCCGCCACTGCGCGAGGGAGACCTCCGCCTTGTCCTGCCGCAGGAAGCGGCGGCTGAGCGACGAGATCAGCGTGATCGCGAGGAAGACGCACAGGGCCCAGGCCGCCGCGATCGCGTGCGGCACCCAGAACACCGAGGCCCCGGCCATCACCACCGCGAACAGGCCAAGCGGGATGCCGGCGCCGATCCGGTACTGCGCATAGAGGCGTAGCAGCTCGTAGTCGAAGGCGCGCTCCAGGCCGGTCGAGGAGGTCAGCTTCTCCCGGGCCGAGCGCATGTCGCGGGCGATGCCGCGGCGCCGGTTGGCCTCCTCGGCGGACGGGCCGCGCCCCCGCTGGACCATCTCCACAGTCAGGTCGGACATCGGTCTCGAAGTTTACGCTGAGGGCGGCGGCGGACGGTTCGGAGGGGGCGTGCCGAAACGCGACCGGCCTCAGGATGGTATGAATGTGTTAAGAACCGCCTGCCGCCTCCGCTCGCATTGTCCGCATCCGGGAAAGGGCCCCCGGCCTGCCGGGACCCCGCCCTGCGGGCATCGCATGGCAGGTGCGCGGCCGCACATCGGCCGCGCGCGGGAGAGGTCTACCGCTCGGCCATCCTCACCGGACCGGAGGGCATCGGGATGATCAAGCTGACCGTCAACGGCAGGGCCCACGAGGTCGAGGCCGATCCCGAGACGCCGCTCCTCTGGGTGCTGCGCGACCATCTCGACAAGACGGGCACCAAGTACGGCTGCGGCATCGCGCAGTGCGGAGCCTGCACCGTCCATCTCGACGGGCAGCCGGTCCGCTCCTGCCAGACCCGGATCGGGGATGTCGGCGAGGCCAAGGTCACGACGATCGAGGGCGTCTCGGGCCGGGTGGCCGAGGCGGTCCAGACGGCGTGGCGCAAGCTCGACGTGGTCCAGTGCGGCTACTGCCAGTCCGGCCAGATCATGTCCGCCATCGGGCTCCTCACCGACAATCCGAAGCCCTCGGATTCCGACATCTCGGGCGCCATGGATGGCAACATCTGCCGCTGCGGCACCTATCAGCGCATCCGCGCGGCGATCCACGAAGCCGCACGAACCCTCGCCTGATCCCCGTTCGTCCTGACTGGAGCACAGACATGCTGACAATCGGTCGGTCGAAGGCCGGAGGCCGCGCCCCGCGCGTCTCCCGCCGCAGCTTCCTCGGCGGTGCCGCCGCGACGGGCGCCATCGTGATCGGCTTCCGCCTCGACCCGAAGGGACCGTCCTACGCCGCGGGCGGGCCGGACCTCTCGACGGTCAAGGCGATGCCCAACGCCTTCGTGCGGATCGCCTCGGACGACACCGTCACGGTCATCTGCAAGCATCTCGACATGGGCCAGGGCAACACGACCGGGCTCGCCACCATCCTCGCCGACGAGCTCGACGCGGATTGGGCGACGGTTCGCACCGAATTCGCGCCCGCCGACGCCGCGCTCTACAACAACACCCTGATGGGCCCGGTGCAGGGCACCGGCGGCTCGACCGCCATCGCCAATTCCTGGTTCCAGCTGCGCAAGGCGGGTGCGGCCGCCCGCGAGATGCTGGTGGCGGCCGCCGCCTACCAGTGGAAGGTGCCGGTCTCCGAGATCACGGTGGAGAACGGCGTCGTGCGCCACGCTGCCTCGAAGCGCGAGGCCCGGTTCGGCGCGCTCGCCGCCTCGGCCGCGACCCTGCCGGTGCCGCAGGAGCCGCGCCTCAAGCAGCCGGGCGAGTGGCGGCTGATCGGCCAGCGGGTGCCCCGCCTCGACTCGGTGGCCAAGACGAACGGCAGCGCGGTCTACTCCCTCGACATCCGCCGCCCCGGCCAGGTCACGGCGGTCGTCGCGCATCCGCCCCGCTTCGGCGCCACCGTGAAGAGCGTCGACGACAAGGCCGCCCGCGCCGTCACGGGCGTCCTCGACGTGGTCACCATCCCGACCGGCGTCGCCGTGATCGCGAAGGACACCTTCGCCGCCATGAAGGGCCGCGACGCCCTCGCCGTCACCTGGGACGATGCGGGCGCGGAGGCCCGCTCCTCCGAGGCCATCCTCGCCGAGTACCGGGAGACGGCCAAGCGCCCCGGTCTCGTCGCCTCGGAGCGCGGCGACCCGGAGGCGGGCATCAAGGGCGCGGCGAAGGTGCTGGAGGCGGAGTTCAGCTTCCCCTACCTCGCCCACGCCGCGATGGAGCCCCTCAACGCCACGATCGAGCGGGCCTCGGACGGCACCTACGACGTCCATGCGGGCTGCCAGCTCCAGACCGTCGAGCAGGCGGTCATCGCCGCGATCCTCGGCGTCACGACCGACAAGGTCCGGCTGCACACGCTCTGGGCCGGCGGCTCCTTCGGCCGGAGGGCGACGCCCGGCGCCGACTACCTCGCCGAGGCCGCGAGCATCGTGAAGGCCACGGGGGCCAAGGCGCCCGTCCACCTCGTCTGGACCCGCGAGGACGACATGACGGGCGGGTACTATCGCCCGACCGTCTACCACAAGCTGCGCGCCGGCCTCGACGCCAAGGGCGCCATCACGGGCTGGCAGCACGTGATGGTCGGCAAGTCGATCATGATCGGCTCGCCCTTCGAGGCGATGATCGTCAAGAACGGCATCGACGGCACCACCGTCGAGGGCGCCTCCGACACGCCCTACGCGCTCCCGGCCTACCGGTTCGAGGTCCACAACGCCCGCGAGGGCGTGCCGGTCCTGTGGTGGCGCTCGGTCGGCCACACCCATACGGCGCAGGTCATGGAGGTCTTCATCGACGAACTCGCCCACGCGGCGAATGTCGACCCCCTGGCCTACCGCCTCGCGCTCCTCAACCAGGCGCCCCGCCTCTCCGCCGCGCTGAGGCTCGCCGCCGAGAAGGCGAACTGGGCCGAGCGCACCCGCGAGAAGGGCCACGGCCTCGGCGTCTCGGCGCACGAATCCTTCGGCTCCTACGTCGCCATGGTGGCCGACGTCTCGGTGCAGGAGGCGGGCGTCAAGGTGAACCGCATCGTCGCGGCGGTCGATGTCGGCATCGCGGTCAACCCGGACATCATCCGGGCCCAGGTCGAGGGCGCGGTCGGCTTCGCGCTCTCCTCGGTGCTCCGCAACCGGATCACGCTCAAGGACGGCGTGGTGCAGGAGCGGAACTTCGACAGCTACGAGCCGACCCGGATGAGCGAGATGCCCGTGGTCGAGGTGCACATCGTGCCCTCGCAGGCCGCGCCGACCGGCATCGGCGAGCCGGGCGTGCCCGTGCTCGCCCCCGCCATCTCGAACGCCATCTTCGCCGCCACCGGCCAGCGCCTGCGCTCGCTGCCCCTCGACCTCGCGAGCCTCAGGGGAGTCTGATCCTGGGAGTCTGATCCTGGGGGTCTGACCCTGGGTGTCGGATCCGGAGGGGTGTGAGGAAACGCACAGACCTCCGGGCCCCCGAGGCGCAGGGTCACCTCACCCCAAAGGTTTCGACCCACTTCACGACGGCGCGGCTCAACACCGCGCCGTCTTTTCGTTCGACGGGCCGAAACCCATCTGCGGCCTTCCCGATGCCGCCCCAATCGATGCCATCCGCCTTCGACGAGACCGCCGCGCGGCTGCGCGCCTGCCGCCTCTGCCGCGACGCGCCGGTCTACGGCCAGCCTCTCCCGCACGAGCCGCGGCCGATCCTGCAGGGAAGCGCCACCGCCCGCCTCTGCATCGCCTCGCAGGCGCCGGGCACCCGGGCCCACCGCACCGGCCGGCCCTTCACCGATCCGTCGGGCGTGCGCCTGCGCGCCTGGCTCGGCCTCGGCGAGGCGGATTTCTACGACGCGGCCCGGGTCGCGATCGTGCCGATGGGCTCCTGTTTCCCGGGCCTCGACGCCAAGGGCGGCGACCGGCCGCCGCGCCGGGAATGCGCCGAGCGCTGGCGGGAAGCGATCTTTTCCGGGTTGCCGGAACTCGAACTGATCCTGGTGATCGGCCAATACGCGCAGAAGTGGCATCTCGGGCAGCCGGAGGGGGGCCTCACCGGCACCGTCGCACGCTGGCGCGAGATCCTCGCGGCGCCGCGCCGACCCCGCGTGCTCCCCCTGCCGCACCCCTCCTGGCGCAACAATGGCTGGCTGAGGCGGCATCCCTGGTTCGAGGCCGAGCTGCTGCCCGTATTGCGCCCGGAGGTTGCACGGGTGATGGCGCCCCCGGATGATCGCGATCATTGACAGGCGGTCGTCTCCGTGATCGCTGCCGGCGTTCCTCCGGAGTGCCCGATGCCCGATCTCGCCGACCCCCGCGACCGCCTCATCGTCGCCCTCGACCTCGGCGACGTGGCCGAGGCCGAGGCGCTGGTGGAGCGCATCGGCGACGCCGCCACCTTCTACAAGATCGGCTACCGCCTCGCCTATGCGGGCGGCCTCGCTCTCGTGCCGAGGCTCGCCGAGCGCGGCCTCAAGGTCTTCCTCGACCTCAAGCTCCACGACATCGGCAACACCGTGGAGGAGGGGGTCCGCTCGCTGACCTCCCTCGGCGCGACCTTCCTGACGGTCCACGCCTACCCCCAGACCATGCGGGCCGCCCTACGCGGCCGTGGTGCCAACCCCTTGAAGATCCTCGCGGTTACGGTGCTGACCTCCTACGACGAGGCGGACGCCCGGGAGGCCGGCTACGCTCTGCCCGTGCGGGACCTCGTGGCGCAGCGGGCGGCCCAGGCGCTCGAGATCGGCATCGACGGCATCGTCTGCAGCGCGGAGGAAGCGGCCTCCGTCCGTTCCGTCGTCGGGCCGGACCGGCTGATCGTCACCCCGGGCATCCGCCCGTCCGGCTCGGATTTCGGCGACCAGAAGCGCGTGATGACGCCGGCAGAGGCCCGCGCCGCCGGCATCGACCACGTCGTCGTCGGCCGCCCGATCACGGGTGCCGCCGACCCGTCTGCGGTGGCCCGCCGCATCGTCGCTGAAATGGCTTGAAACTCAAGGAGATAGCGATGGCACGCGGATACTGGATCGTCCGGGTCGATGTCCGGGACGCCGACGCCTACCGGGATTACGCGGCGGCGAACGGCGCCGCCTTCGCGCAGTTCGGCGGCCGCTTCCTCGTGCGGGGCGGCGCCTTCGAGGCGGTGTCCGGCTCGGCCCGGGCCCGCAACGTCGTGATCGAGTTCCCCACCTACGCGGCGGCGCTCGCCTGCTGGCATTCGGACGTCTATCAGGCGGCCCGCGCCAAGCAGAAGGGCGGGGCGGAGACGGACCTCATCGTCATCGAGGGATACGACGGCGAGCAGCCGGGTGCGGGCGCTCCGCCGCAGCCTGCCAACCCGGCCTCGGAGTAGGAGCTCAGGCGCGCTGCGGCCGCGCCTGCAGCGCGCGGAGCAGGAAGGCGATCATCGTCTCGATCGGCGGGGCCGGCCCGTTCGGGTACTGGCTGACCAGGACCGGGTGGCAGTAGCGCACGATCGCCACGTGGACGCACTGGGCAGCCATGGTCGGGTCCTCCGCGGCGAACTCGCCGTTGCGCACGCCGTCCGTCACCACACGCCCCAGCACGCCGCTGATCCGGTCGACATGGTGGCGGCAGACGTCCCAGCTCTCGGTCATCGCCGCCTCCACCATTTCGTGGATCCGGGGGTTCTCCCGGCAGCGCTCCAAGCAGTCGACGTGCAGGCTCCGTACGATCTCGGCGATGCGGTCGGAGGCCGACAAGCCGGGGGTGGCGGCGATCGTCGCGATCAGAGCCTCGACCTCCCGAGTCACCCGCTCGACCACCGCCTCGTTGATCGCCTTCTTCGAGTCGAAGAACCGGTAGACGTTGGCCGGGCTCATCCGCAAAGTCTTGGCGATGTCGGCGACCGTGGTCTTCTGGTAGCCGATTTCCCGGAAGAAGCGCTCGGCCGTCGCCAGGATGCGGCAACGGGTCGTCGGCGCGCTCTCCTCCGCGACGATGAGCTCCTGATCGGCTGGGTGGGTCATGGCCGGAACCTAGGCTGGGGTATCCCGGGCGTCAAAGCAACATCGAAGAAACAATTCCGAATAGCCGGCGAAGTGCCGTCGCCGCATCACTTGCGCGCGATGAAACCGGGGAACATCCGGTCGGAGGGGGCGATTGCCAGGGCAGCGGCTCCGCCCGTCCCCTCATGTTCGAAGGAATTTCATGACGCTGCACGGCAGGAAGGCCCTCGTCACGGGCGCGGATTCCGGCATCGGCCAAGCCACAGCGGCGCTGTTCGCCGAAGCGGGCGCGGACGTGGCGATCCTCTACCACACCGACGAGGCGGGCGCCGCCGAGACCGCCCGCCGTGTCGAGGCCGCAGGCCGCAAGGCCCTCGTGCTTCAGGGTGATGTCGGCGATCCCGCTTCGGTCAACGCGGCCTTCGAGCGGATCGCCCGCGATCTCGGTGTCCTCGACATCCTCGTCAACAATGCCGGCCAGGCCATGAGCGGCATGGAAGTCGCCGAGATGGAGGACGCGAGGCTGGAGCAGATCCTGCGGGTCAACCTGATGGGGCCGCTCTTCTGCTCCCGGTCCTTCATCAAGGTCCGCCGTGCGGCGGGCGGGCGCGGGCGGATCGTCACGATCTCGTCCGTCGCCGAGCATCTCCCGACCCCGGAGAGCGCGCCCTACGGCATGTCGAAGGCCGGCGTCGGCTCGCTGACCCGCTGCCTCGCGCGCGAACTCGCCGAGGACAGGATCAACGTCAACAACATCGCGCCCGGCCTGATCCAGACGCCGATGACCCAGCAACGCTTCGAGCAGCCTGAGAAGATCGAAGCCTCGCTCAAGAAAATCCCCTGGCATCGCGCCGGCCAACCGGACGAGATTGCCAAGGTCGCCCTCTTCCTCGCCTCCGACGACGCAGATTACGTCACCGGTCAGACCTGGGTCGTCGATGGAGGACTGACGATGCAGTGGGGCGGAGCCTGAATACACTCCCCCGATGCCATAGCGGCAGCTGCACGAATGCTTTGTTGCATCCGGGATTTAAGGGATCATTAGGCGTGCCTTGGTAACGAAAGGCATGCGATTTTCCCTCCCCACCCGTCGTCCGCCATCGCCGCTCGAACCGGCGACACACGCGCATTCCGACGTTCAGCCTGTCGCGCCGGCCCCGAGCGCGATGCCCGCGCGGGATGGCACCGATGTTCTCGACGTCATCGAGGCCGATGTGCTCGCCGCGATCGGCGGGGTCGGCCGGTCGATCGCCGCGGCGCGGGCGGAGGTCGAGCAGATGCAGGCGGGTCTTGCCGGCATCCGCACGCAGCTGGGCTCGCTTGCCGGGGCTGCAGAAGCCGGGGCGGGAGCGAGCGGTGGTCTCACCGAGACGACGGGCCTCCTCTCGGCGACCACCGGTCGGATCGCGGACGCGATGTCGGATGCAGGCACGCATCTCGACCACGCGGGCGCTCGCGGCGCCGAGGCGCGAACCCTCGTCGCGGCGCTCGCCCAGGCCGGCAACGAGATCGCGAGCATCGTCGACACCATCTCGGCGGTGGCCCGCCAGACGAACCTGCTGGCGCTGAATGCCACCATCGAAGCCGCGCGCGCCGGCGAGGCGGGCCGCGGCTTCGCGGTGGTGGCGAACGAGGTGAAGGCGCTGTCGGTCGAGACCGCCCGAGCCGCCGACGAGGTCCGCGCCCGGATTGCCCGGCTGCGCGAGGGAGCGACGGCCTCCGGCGCGGCGATCGAGTCCGTGGCAGGGGCCATCGACGCGGTGCGGCCGGCCTTCGCCACGGTCCGCGGCATCTCGGACGAGCAGGCTGCAATCGTGGCTGGCGTCGCGTCCGGCGCCTCGCAAGCGGCCGAACTCGTGGCGGCGGTGAACGCGGAGGCGGGGGCGGCGAGCCACGCCACGGTGGCCCTCGACGCCCAGGCCGCCGCGATGGAGACGGCCTCCAGCCACGCTGGCGAGCAGGCGGCCGGGCTCGGCCGCCGATTCGTCGCGGTGATCCGGCAGAGCGAGATCGGCGACCGGCGCCGCTCGGATCGCTATCCCGTCGACATCGGCGCCGATCTCGGAGACGGGCGGCGCACGCGCATCCAGGACATCAGCGCGGGCGGCGTCCTGCTCGCGGCGCCGGAGGGCGGCGTTCCCCTGTCGGCCGGGCACCGGCTGACGCTCGGCCTCGCCGGAATCGGCTGTCTACCCGCGACGATCGTTGCCGTGACACCGATGGGCCTCCACTGCGCCTTCGGCGAGATCGCGCAAGCCGAGCGGGCCCGGCTGCAGGAGACGCTGGCCGCCGTCGAGACGGCCTACAGGCCGCTGATCGTCCGGGCGCAGGATCTGGCCGCACGCATCGGGGGCCTGCTGGAGGCGGAGATCGACGCCGGACGCCTCGCGTCCTCAATCCTGTTCGACACCGATTACCGGCCAGTCGCGGGCACGAACCCGCAGCAATTCCGTACTGTGTCCGTTGAGCCCCTGGAGCGCCTGTTGCCGGATATCCTAGAGCCGGAACTGGTGCGCGACGGGACCATGCTGTTCTGCATCGTCGCGGACCGGAACGGCTTCGTCCCGGTCCACAACCGGCGCGTCTCGCAAGCTCAGCGTCCGGACGATCCGGTCTGGAACAACGCCCATTGCCGCAACTTGCGAATCTTCGACGATCGTACGGGCATCACCGCGGCGCGCTCGCAGCGACCGGCCACGGTTCAGGTCTATCGGCGCGAGGTCGGCGGTCAGATCGTGATGGTGCGGGAAGTCGACGCGCCGATCCGCGTCCATGGACGGCATTGGGGCGCTTGCCGGACGGCCTATCGGTTCTGACACGAAGAGGGCCGGCGCCTTGAAAGGCTCGGCCCGGTCTGCTCGGTGCTGAGGCGTCGGATCAGGAGCCGAATTGGGAGCCGAGCTGCTCGAGGTATTCCGCGAGATCGACCCCGCCGACGCGCTTCCCGTAATCGAAGCGCATTCCCTGGCGAATGTCGACGCTCGCGCTCTTGGTCGTCAGCGTGAACGGCTTCACGCAGACCCAGGCGCCGTCCCGGCGATGCTCGAAGTAGCCGAGAATCTCGTGCTTGGCCATGTGCCCCTCCCGACCGAACTCAAGCTTACAACGGTCGGATCAAGCAACGGTTCACGGGACGCGAAGCTTTTTCGCATCCCGTGAGGGGAAGCGTGGCAGTTTCAGTCTGCGATCGTACCGGTCAAGCTTGAGAAAGCCCTGTCAGGCGCGGGGTGCACGCCTCCTCAAGCTGCGCTCTTCAGCGATCCCGTCCTCTCGTGGAAGTCAGGGCCGTTGATGGTCTGCGCCACGTAGCCCGCCCGGATCAGGTAGTCGCCGAAGCGCTCGCCAGCCTTACGGCCCTTGGCGTAGGCGGCGAAGAGCGGGTCGAGCACCGTGCGAAGCTCGGCCGCCGTCACGTCCTCGGCGTAGAGTTTCCCGAGGCGCGAGCCGTCGAAGGCGGCGCCGAGATACAGGTGGTAGCGCTCCGGACCGCGGCCGACGAGACCGATCTCGGCGATGAAGGGCCGGGCGCAGCCATTCGGGCAGCCCGTCATGCGGATGGTGATCTCGTCCTCCGCCAAGCCGTGGCTGGCGAGACTCTCCTCCAACTCGGTCAGGAGGTCGGGCAGATAGCGCTCGCTCTCGGCGAGCGCGAGGCCGCAGGTCGGCAGGGCGACGCAGGCCATGCTGTTGCGACGGAGCGCGCTCGCACCCTTCGTCAGGCCGTATTCGTCGACGAGGGCGTCGATCTCGGGGCGCTTGGCCGCCGGGACGTTCGCGATGATGACGTTCTGGTTGCCGGTGAGCCGGAAATCGCCCTCGTGCACCTCGGCGATGCGGCGCAGGCCCGACAGGAATCGCGCCCCCCCGTCAATGTCCTTCACGCGGCCGGACGGTACGTAGAGCGTCAGGTGATGGCGCCCATCCTCGCCCTCGACCCAGCCGTAGCGGTCGCCGTTGCCGTCGAATTTGAAGGGCTTCGGGTCGGCGAGCTTCTTGCCGACGCGCTTCTCGACCTCGGCCCGGAAGGCCGCGAGGCCGTAGCGCTCGATCGTGTACTTGAGACGCGCGTTCTTGCGGCTCTTGCGATTGCCCCAATCGCGCTGCACCGTCATCACCGCCTCGGCCACCTTCAGGGCGTCGGCGGGCTCACAGAACAGCATCACGTCGGCGGTGCGCGGGAAGGTGTCGGTCTCGCCGTGGGTCATGCCCATGCCGCCGCCGACGGTGACGTTCCAGCCCGTCACCTTGCCCTTCTTGTCGAGGATCGCGATGAAGCCGAGATCGTGAGCGAAGATGTCGACCTCGTTGGAAGGCGGCACCGCGATCACGGTTTTGAACTTCCTCGGCAGGTAGGTCTTGCCGTAAATCGGCTCGACCTCCGCCGCCTCTTCGCCGCCGACCACGCGCTCGCCGTCGAGCCAGATCTCGCGCCACGCGCTTGTCTTCGGCAGCAGGGAATCCGAGATGGTCTTGGCGAGGTCGTAGGCAGCTCTGTGGGCGCCGGTCTGAGCCGGGTTCGTCGCCGCCATCACGTTGCGGTTCACGTCCCCGCAGGCGGCGATCGTGTCGAGCAGCGCCGCATCGATGCCGGCCATCGCCCGCTTCAGGTTCGACTTAATGACGCCGTGATACTGGAAGGTCTGGCGCGTCGTCGCCCGCAGCGTGCCGTTGGCGTAGGTGGTGGCGATGTTGTCAAGGATCAGCCACTGCTTCGGCGTCACGACGCCGCCCGCGATGCGCAGCCGGATCATGAAGCTGTAGGCCTTGTCGAGCTTCTTCTTGCTGCGCTCCGGCCGGAGATCCCGGTCGTCCTGCAGGTACATCCCGTGGAACTTCACGAGCTGCCCGTCATCCTCCGAGATGGCGCCGGTGGCGTGCTTGAGGAGCCCGTCGGCGAGGGTGCCGCGGAGATACCCGCTCGCGATCTTGATGTGCTCGTTGTGGGCGAGCCCGGCGGTCCGCGCGGCCTCAGCCTCGGAGATGGGCCGGTCGGTCGGCGGCGTCTCGTAGACGCGCTCGGGGGAAGGCTTGCGGTCGGTCATGGCGGAGATCCGGTTCGGAATCGTCTCTCCTCCCTTCGGGGGAGGGGCCGGAGTTGGGGCTGGTGCGGACTGCGCCGCGGAGGTCGATCCGGCATCACCCCCACCCTGTCCCTCCCCGGACGGGGAGGGGGTGGTTCCTGATGGGGCTCAGTAGACGTCCTGCTGATAGCGGTGGGACCGCTCGAGCCCCGCGACGGCCGCCTCGGCGTCGGCCTCCGAGAGGCCCTTCACGTCGGCGTAGGCCCTGACCACGGCCGCCCGCACGTCCTTGGCCATGTTCTTGGCGTCGCCGCAGACGTAGAAGTGGGCGCCCCCGTCAAGCCATTCCACGAGCTCCTTGCGGCGCTCGAACAGGCGGTCCTGCACGTAGATCTTTTCGGGCTGGTCGCGGGAGAAGGCAACGTCGATCTGCGTCAGCGAGCGGTCCTCCAGCGCCTCCTGCCATTCGAGCTGGTACAGGAAGTCGTGGGTGAAGTGCCGGTCGCCGAAGAACAGCCACGACCGCCCGGGCGCCTCGACGTTGCGGCGCTCCTGCACGAAGGCGCGGAAGGGCGCGACGCCGGTGCCGGGGCCGACCATGATGATATCGGTCGCAGGATCGGCCGGCAGGCGGAAGTGGCGGTTCGGCTTCAGCTTCACCCGGAGCTTGGCGCCGTTGCGGATCCGGTCGGCCACGTGCACCGAGGCGACGCCGGAGCGGGCGCGGCCGTGCGTCTCGTAGCGCACGGCGGCAATCACGAGGTGGACCTCGTCGCCCACTTCTTTGCGGGAGGAGGCGATGGAATAGGCCCGCGGCGGCAGCGGCCGCGTCACCGCGTTGAGGTGCTCGGCCGTCAGTTCGGACGGGTAGGACTCGATCAGATCGATGAGGTGGCGACCCTCGATCCAGGCGCGGACCTCTCCGCTCTCGATCAGGCGCTTCGCCTCGGCGTGGCCGGTCGCCTTGACGAAACGCTCGACCGTGGTGGCCGAGAGCGTGGTGATGTCGCGCTCGGAGAGGAGCGCGCGGCGCAGGGTCTCGTCCCCGGCAAGGCCCGCGACCCTGAGGATGTCCTCGACGAGTTGCGGGTCGTTCTCGGGGAAGATCTCCAGCGAGTCGCCGGGCTCGTAGGCCGGTGCGCCGTCCTCGAAGGCGAGCGCGAGGTGGATCGTCTCCTTGTCGGAGCGCGAGGAATTGAGGTTCACGTGCTCGACGACCTCGACGACGACGGGCTCGCGGCTCGGCTCGGCATCCTCGTCGTGGGCGCCGCCGCGGGCGAAGTCGACCGCTACGACGTTGTCGGCCGCCGAGGGGGGGGGCTCAGCGCCTTCAGCGCGCCCTTGATCCAGTCCGCTGCGGGCTTGTCGAAGTCGAGGTCGAGATCGGCCCGCTCGTGGGCCCGCTTCGCGCCCAGCGCCTCGAAGCGGGCATCGAGCGCCTTGCCGATGGCGCAGAACTCGGCGTAGCTCGTGTCGCCGAGCGCCAGCACCCCGAACTCGGCGCCGTCGAGGCGTGGCGCCCCGTCGCCCATCAGCTCGTTGTAAGCGCGGACCGCACGGGCCGGTGCCTCACCCTCACCCCAGGTCGCGACGATCGCGACGATGCGCTTCTCGTTGGCGAGGCTCGCCACCTCCAAGTCGGCGAAGTCGATCACTTTCGGCTTGAAGCCGCTCTTGCGGGCGAGCTTGGCCACGTCGCCGGCCAGCTTCTCCGAATTGCCGGATTCGCTCGCGTAGATGATCGCCAGCGGCTCGGCCGCTTTCGGCGGTGCTGCAGGCAATGCGGCCGGCTGGCCGCCCGCGGCGTCGAGGCCGGCGAGGAAGCCAGCGAGCCAGGCGCGCTGGATCGGCGTCGCCGTGCCCAGGACGGCGTCGAGGCTGGCCCGCTCGGTGTCGCCGAACGGCGCGGTGCGGGGGAGGAGTGCTTGTCGTGACATCACGAGACCATGTCGTCTGCGTTGTGCCTTCTGTCAACGGGGAATGTCCGTTTTACAGAACGCCATTGCGGGAGAAGGAGCTGACTGCTGTTGCGGCGCGAAAGAGAAAACTATTCTCCGACCAGAGCCAGAGCAGGCACGTGCCGGGTGTTCGTGGGCGGAGGGGGGAGCGGCAGGGCCGTCGTCGACTTCACCTTCTCCATCGCGAAGCGCGAGGTCACATTCTTGAGAGGCAGCGTCGCGATGAGCTGCTTGTAGAAGGTGTCGTAGGCGCGCATGTCGGCCACCACGACGCGCAGCATGTAATCGACATCGCCGGCCATCCGGTAGAATTCCAGCACCTCGGGCATCGCCGCGACGGTGGCCGCGAAGCGGTCGAGCCACTCCTTGGAATGGTCTGCCGTCTCGATCGAGACGAACACTGTCAGGCCAAGGCCGAGCTTCACGGGATCGAGCACGGCCACCCGCCGGTCGATCACGCCGTCCGCCTCGAGGCGCTGGATGCGCTTCCAGCACGGCGTCTGCGAGAGGCCCACCTTCTCGCCGATGGCGGCGATGGAGAGCGTCGCGTCCTGCTGCAGGAGCGCGAGGATCTTCAGGTCGATCGAATCCAAGCCGGACCTCTCATTCGTGAAGGGGGCGGGTGCGCGGCCGCACGGACGCAGACCGCGGAATGAGAAGGATCTTTCTCAACCACGCAACCGGCAGCCGTGCTCCTCGGTTGCTCACCCACACCTTACCGCAGTGCAAGACCCCGCCGACTCGACGGCATCAGCCTTGACACCGTTCGTTATAGCGAACATTTCAGGGGCTGGACAAGCAGGTATCCCCATTCATCACGCCGCTCGATCTCCGATGACCCTCGAACTCGCACAGGCTGCGGACGATCTCGCCGCTGCCATGACCGGCCTCGATCTTGCCGGGCGCATCGCGCTCGTCGAGCGGACGGTGCCCGGCCGCCTCGTCTTCACCACCAGCCTCGGCATCGAGGACCAGGCCCTCACGCATGCCCTGGCGATGGCGAAGTCGCGCACGGAGATCGTCACCCTCGATACCGGCCGCCTCTTTCCCGAGACCTATGACGTCTGGGCCGAGACCGAATCGGCCTACGGCATCCGGATCCGCGCCTACGCGCCGGAGCGCGAGGCCGAGGAGCGCTTCGTCAGGGAGGATGGGATCAACGGGTTTCGCCATTCCGTCGCCGCAAGGCAGGCATGCTGCGGGTTCCGGAAGGTCGAGCCGCTGGCCCGCGCCCTCGCCGGCGCGGAGGTCTGGTTCACGGGCCTGCGGGCCGGGCAGTCGGCGAACCGGTCCGATACCCCGCTCGCCGAGGCCGACGAGGCGCGCGGGCTGATCAAGGTGAATCCGCTCGCCGACTGGACGCGGGCGGATGTCGATGCCTTCGTGCGCGACAACTTCATCCCCTATAACGTCCTGCACGATCGGGGCTTCCCCTCGATCGGCTGCGCGCCCTGCACGCGCGCGGTGCGCGTCGGCGAGCCCGAGCGCGCCGGCCGCTGGTGGTGGGAGCAGGAATCCAAGAAGGAATGCGGCCTGCACGTTCACGTCCCCGAGGCGAGCGTGCAGCCCGGCCAGGAAGCGGCCGCCTTCGAGACCACGAACCTCAAGACACCGGAGATGGCTCGATGAGCGCCGCCCCCGCGACCACGGCCGCCCGATTCGGCCACGATCGCCTGACCCACCTCGAGCGCCTGGAGGCGGAGAGCATCCACATCATGCGGGAGACGGTCGCCGAGACCGAGAACCCCGTGATGCTCTACTCGATCGGGAAGGATTCCTCGGTCCTGCTGCACCTCGCGCAGAAGGCCTTCGCGCCGGGACGCCTGCCGTTCCCGCTGATGCACATCGACACGACCTGGAAGTTTCGCGAGATGATCGCCTTCCGGGACCGGCGCGCCGCGGAGATCGGCGCCGAGCTGATCGTGCACACGAACCAGGATGGCTTGGCAAAGGGCATCGGCCCCATCAGCCACGGCTCGGAGGTGCACACCGACGTGATGAAGACGCAGGCCCTGCGTCAGGCGCTCGACAAGCACAAGTTCGACGCGGCCTTCGGCGGCGCCCGCCGCGACGAGGAAGCATCGCGTGCCAAGGAGCGGATCGTCTCGCTGCGTACGGCCCAGCATCGCTGGGACCCGAAGCGTCAGCGAGCCGAGCCCTGGCACCTCTACAATCTGCGCAAGAAGCGAGGCGAATCCCTGCGCGTCTTCCCGCTCTCGAACTGGACCGAGCTCGATATCTGGCTCTACATCGAGCAGGAGCAGATTCCGATCGTGCCGCTCTACTTCGCCAAGGAGCGCCCCGTCGTCGAGCGCGAGGGGCAGCTCATCATGGTGGATGACGAGCGGCTGCCGCTCGCGCCCGGCGAGACCCCGCAACATCTCAAGGTCCGGTTCCGGACGCTCGGCGACTACCCGCTCACCGGGGCCGTCGAGAGCCCCGCCGCGACCCTGCCCGAGATCATCGGCGAGACACTCGCCGCTCGCACCTCCGAGCGGCAGGGACGGGTGATCGACAAGGACGGCGCCGGCGCCATGGAGCGCAAGAAGCAGGAGGGCTACTTCTGATGACGATCCATCAGTCACCCGAGGCGTTCGGCTACGAGGCGTTCCTCACCGCCCACCAGAGCAAGGAAGTCCTGCGCTTCATCGCCTGCGGCTCGGTCGACGACGGCAAGTCGACTCTGATCGGGCGTCTCCTGCACGACACCAAGCAGATCTTCGACGACCAGATCACCGCCCTCCAGCGGGATTCGCGCAAGCACGGCACGCAGGGCGCCGAGGTCGATCTCGCGCTCCTCGTGGACGGACTCCAGGCCGAGCGCGAGCAGGGGATCACGATCGACGTCGCCTACCGGTTCTTCTCGACCGACAAGCGCTCCTTCATCGTCGCCGATACGCCCGGCCACGAGCAGTACACCCGCAACATGGCCACCGGCGCCTCGACGGCGGATGTCGCGGTGATCTTGGTCGATGCCCGCCAGGGCCTGACCCGTCAGACGCGGCGCCACGCACTCCTCGTCTCGATGCTCGGCATCCGCCGGATCGTGCTCGCCGTGAACAAGATGGACCTTGTCGGCTGGTCGCAGGACAAGTTCGACGCGATCCTCGCGGGGTTCAACACGTTCACGGCCGCGTTCGGCTTCGCGGAGGTGCGGGCGATCCCGCTCTCGGCCAAGAACGGCGACAATGTCGTGCTGCCAGGCACCGCCGCCACGTGGTACACGGGCAGCCCGCTGCTCCAGTATCTCGAGGAAGTGCCGGTGCACGAGGAGGCGCAGGCTGCGCCCTTCCGCATGGCCGTGCAGTGGGTGAACCGCCCGAACTCCGAATTCCGCGGATTCTCGGGCTTGATCGCCAGCGGGCGGGTGCGCCCCGGCGACCCGGTCACCGTCCTGCCCTCCGGCCGCTCCACCGCGATTGCCCGCATCGTCACGGCGGACGGCGAACTCGCGGAAGCGGTGGAGGGCCAGTCGGTGACGCTGGTTCTGGCGGACGAGGTCGACGCCTCTCGCGGTGCCGTGATCGCGGCGCAGAACGCGCCGATGCAGGTCTCCGACACGCTCGACACCCGCCTGTTCTGGGCTGCCGAGACGGAACTCCAGCCCGGCGCGACGCTGCTTGCCAAGATCGGCACCGTGACGGTGAACGCCACGGTGAGCGCAATCCGGACCCGCATCGATCCCGAAACGGGTCAGCCCGGCCCGGCCGAGCGCCTCGCGGCCAACGACATCGCCGACGTGACGCTGACCCTCGACCGCGCGGTCGCCTTCGACCCCTACGCCGAGAACCGCGACACGGGCAGCCTGATCCTGATCGATCGCGAGACCACCGACACGGCGGCCCTCGGGCTCGTCCAGGCGCCGCGCCCGCAAGGGGGCAAGATGGCCGCGCCGATTCCCGCAGCAACGAGGCCGGGTGGAATCCTGGCGGGCCTGCGCCGCTTGTTCGGCGGCTGAGGCGCCGTCTCGGGCTCGGATGGCCCGGTCGTCGCGATGGGACTATCCTCGACGGGCGCGGCGATCGTCGCCGCTCCCGTCGCGGAGAATATCATGGCTCCCGTCAGCGTCGTCCTGATCGGCCTTGATCCCGACCTGATCGACTTCTCGGCGCCCGCCTACAGCGCCTATCCGGGCCTCGATGCGGCCAAGGTCCGAGCGGGTCTCGAAGCGGACGCGGCGCGTCTCAGGGAACTCGGCTATGCCCCGGAGATCTGCCTCGTCGATTTCGGGCAGACGGCCGAGTCGGTCGTCCGGGAACTCCTGCGGCGCAAGCTCTTCGACGCGGTGATGATCGGGGCAGGCGTTCGCCTGATCGTGGAGAACACCGCCCTGTTCGAGAAGCTGATCAACATCGTCCACGTGCACGCGCCGCAGGCGAAGTTCTGCTTCAACACGCGGCCGACCGACACGGCTGAGGCCGTGCAACGCTGGTTCCTGCCGCGGGCGCGTTAGACGACATCCTCCAGCATCTGCCCGACACCTTGCCTGCGGTCCCGATTCCACTCCGTGCGGATCGTCATCGAGACCGTGCACAGGCTTTCGTCCTCCTCCGTGCGGACGACGGCGCTGAGCGGCGCCTCGCGACCCTCCGCCGTGGCGATCCGCGCGAGGTCGTGGAGGGTCGCGACGGCGATCTCGTGGGCGCTCAGATCGTCGAGAGCGATCACGCCCTCGCAATCCCGCTGACGGCGGGACCCGACGGTGGCATCGATGAAGTAACGGGGCATAGCCACTCCCAATCACGTACTGGTGATACTTTGCGGAAATGCACGCCGGACCGCATTAACCTGTGCGGAAGCCAGGTGTCTGACGAATCGATGGTTTCACGATCCCAGCGGAGCGGATCCGCGGCATGGGCTTCATCCACAACCTGTCCAAACCGTCATCTCGTGCACAGGCCGCGGCAAGGCCCGGAACCGCTAGATGGAGCAACGGCCACGCCGCGCGATCGGGGCGGCCGGCAACCCAACAGGAGAATATCGCCATGTCGAAACGCTGGATGCTCGGCCTCGGCGCCGCGCTCGCCCTGGGCGGCTTCGGGGCTGTCTCGACGGCGGAGGCTGCGCCGCTCGGAGTCGGCGCGGCCCAGGGCTTGGCCGGGGCCACGCCCCTCGTCGAGCAGGTCGCGCAGGGCTGCGGGCCCGGCTGGGGCCGCGGCGCCTACGGCCGCTGCCGGCCTTTCGCCGGGCCCGGGCGCTTCTACGGTCCGCGCCCGTTCTATGGCCGGCGCTGCTTCATCCGACCGACCCCGTTCGGGCCGCGGCGCGTCTGCCGCTGGTAGGGCCGGCTCAGGGCTTTGCCCCTTCGCCGAGGCCGAACGCCTCGGCGAGGAGGGTGTAGGATCTGCGCCGCGCCACCTGATCATGGATCGCCGAGAACACCATGATCTCGTCGGCCTGCGTGACCTCCGCCAGCGCACCGAGGCGCGCCCGCAGGGTCTCCGGCGAGCCGACATGCAGCCGGGCGCGTCCCCGTTCGAGGCGCGCGCGCTCGGCCTGCGAGAAGGGATAGGCGGCGGCCTCCTGCGGGCTCGGCAGGGGCAGGTACTCGCCCCGCTCGCGCCGGAGCGTCGCGAGTTCGGCGCTGAGGGCCAGCCGCTCCGCCTCGGCGTCGGTCTCCGCGCAGATCGCCGCCGCGGCGAGGATGGCGTGAGGCCGCTCCCGCCAGCGGGAGGGGCGGAAGCCGCGCCGGTAGGCGAGCATCGCCGCCTCGGAATCGAAGGCCGCGAAATGCTGCGCGAAGGCGAAGCCGGTGCCGACCCGGCCCGCGAGATGCGCGCTGTAGTCCGAGGAGCCGAGCAGGAAGAGCGGCGGCAGCGGCGCGCCCGAGGGCATGACCTCCACGCTGCGGAAGGGATGGCCCGCGGGAAAATCCCCCGTCTCCCACAGCATCAGCTCCTGCAGCCGGTCGAGGAAGTCGTCGCCCCCAAGCGGGACTTGGCGCCGCCGCAGCGCCTGCGCGGTGATGCCGTCCGTGCCGGGTGCCCGCCCGAGGCCGAGGTCGATGCGGCCGGGGAACAAGGCCTCCAGCATCTTGAAGCGCTCCGCCACCATCAGCGGCGCGTGGTTCGGCAGCATGATGCCGCCGGATCCGACCCGGATATGTCGGGTCGCCGCGGCGATCTGGCCAATCATGATCTCGGGGGCCGGGCTCGCGACCGAGGGCAGCGCGTGGTGCTCGGCGAGCCAGAAGCGGGTGTAGCCGAGCCCATCGACGTGGCGGGCGAGGGCGATCGAGTCCTGGAGCGCCTGCGCCGGGCTCGCACCAGCGATCACGAATGAGAGGTCGAGAACGGAGATCGCGATCATGCCCGCGAGATGGGAACGCGCCGGCTTCCGCGCGAGCCCCGCGCAGGGTCCGCCCCGGTCCGACCCGACATTCCGGCCAAGCATGACATTCGCGGGCCGAGGGCGATTCCCCCACCTTGCCCCTGGGACCGGCCGCGACTAGGGTCCGCGCCGCCTGGAACCTGGCACACCACCTGACATTCGATCGGAGTACCGTCCCATGGGCTTTCTCGCCGACGCCCTCTCCCGCGTGAAGCCGTCCGCGACCATCGCGATGACGCAGAAGGCGCGTGAGCTGAAAGCGCAGGGGATGGACGTGATCAGCCTGTCCGTCGGCGAGCCCGATTTCGACACGCCCGACCACATCAAGGAAGCGGCGATCGAGGCGATCCGGCGCGGCGAGACGAAGTACCCGCCGGTCTCCGGCATCAATCCGCTGCGCGAGGCGATCGTCAAGAAGTTCAAGCGCGAGAACGGGCTCGACTACAAGGTCTCGCAGACCATCGTCGGCACCGGCGGCAAGCACGTCATCTACAACGCGCTCCTCGCCACCTTGAACCCCGGCGACGAGGTCGTGATCCCGCGCCCCTACTGGGTCTCCTACCCCGAGATGGTGATCCTGTGCGGCGCGACGCCCGTGTTCGCCGACACCGACATGGCGCACGATTTCAAGCTCCAGCCCGAGGATCTCGAGCGCGTCATCACGCCGAAGACCAAGTGGATCATCCTCAACTCGCCCTCGAACCCGTCGGGCGCGGCCTACTCGCGGGACGAGCTGAAGAAGATCACCGACGTGCTGATGCGCCATCCGCACGTCTGGGTGCTCACCGACGACATGTACGAGCACCTGACCTACGGCGACTTCGAGTTCGTCACTCCGGCCCAGGTCGAGCCGGGCCTCTACGAGCGCACGCTCACCATGAACGGCGTCTCGAAGGCCTACGCCATGACCGGCTGGCGCATCGGCTACGCGGCGGGTCCGGAGCACCTGATCAAGGCGATGGACTTCGTCCAGGGCCAGCAGACCTCGGGCGCCTCGTCGATCTCGCAATGGGCAGCCGTCGCGGCGCTGGACGGCACGCAGGAGCACCTCGCGCGCTTCAAGGCGGCCTTCCAGGAGCGGCGCGACCTCGTGGTCTCGATGCTGAACCAGACCAAGGGCCTGCAATGCCCGGTGCCGGAGGGCGCCTTCTACGTCTACCCGTCCTGCGCCGAGACGATCGGGCGCAAGGCGCCGTCCGGTAAGACCATCGAGACGGACGAGGATTTCGTCACGGAGCTGCTGCAGGCGGAAGGCGTCGCCGCCGTCCACGGCTCGGCCTTCGGCCTCGGCCCCAACCTGCGCATCTCCTACGCGACCTCGAACAAGACGCTAGAAGAGGCTTGCCACCGCATCCAGCGCTTCTGCGGCTCGCTGCGGTAAGCTCGGCCACGCGGCCGACGCGATCAGGCGTCCGGTGCCCTGCACCGGGCGCCTTTTTCGTGCCTCTGACCGACGGATCGTCACAGCGTGACAGAATTGGCGATCCGCGGTTGCCCGGCTCGGTGCCACCCCCTACATCGGCACTCCCCAGCGACCGATGCGTCCGACGGTTTCGCGAGCCCTCTCGGGCTGCATGGTGGCGGGGCGGCAGTGACGGGACGGCGCGGACCAGTTCTCTGCGCTCCTCCTGTGAGGCTCAGTGGGCCGAGTAGCTGCAGGTGTGTCGGGAGCGCGGGGAACAGGAACCGCGGACCTTGGCGCATGGCCCACCTGCTCATCCCCGGGTCGTCCTGCCCGGGTCGTCCCGCCCGTGTCGGCCTTCCGGGGCGCGCCTGCCGACGCCGCCTGCGCCATTCCGGGACCGGCGGGCCTAGTGCGGCTTGCGGGTTCATTCACGCTCCTGAGCGAAGCTGAGCTGGGCCGTGCAACCGGCCGCGTTCCACCGCGTATCCTCAGGTTACCCATCATGCGGCGCCTCCTCTCCGGCGGCATCAAGGCGATCCTGGCGATCGCGGCCCTGTCCACCGCCGCCCACTGGGCCATGCGCGTCCAGCGCGAGCCCGCCGGCCGGCCGGCCGCGGTCGCCGCGGTTCCCGACCCCGTCACCACCGGCTCGATCGAGACGCCGAAGGCGAGTGCCGCCCGCCAGTCGCTGGCCGAAGGCGCGCCGCGCGGTCTCGACCAGGATCACCTGTCCGCGCTCATCGCGAGCGCGACCGGCGACAAGCCGAAGGTGCAGAAGGCGGTGGCGAAACGCTGATCCTCCAGACCTGCGACTCGCTCCCTCCTCCGCTCGGGAAAGGGCGGAGTGAGGGATCCAGGCTTATCCGGCGATGCCGCACCCCTCACCCGGTGCGCTGACGCGCACGCGACCTCTCCCAAACGGGAGAGGCGAGGCCCGGCTCTGCCTCAGGCTGCGAGTTGGCGCGCCTCGTGCCGGCCCTCCTGGACCTCCTCGATGATCTTCGCGCAGAACGCGTCGAGGTCGCCCGGATTGCGGCTCGTGATGATGCCCTGATCGGTCACGACCTCCTTGTCCTGCCAGTGGCCGCCGGCATTCGTCACGTCGCGCTTGATGGAGGCAAAGGAGGTGAGCTGGCGACCCTTCACGGCACCGGTCTCGATGAGCAGCCACGGCGCGTGGCAGATCGCGGCCACCACCTTGCCAGAGGTGAGGAAGCCCCGGATCACCTCGAGGGCCTTCGACTCGAGCCGCAGCTTGTCCGGATTGATCTGGCCGCCCGGAAGCACGAGGGCGTCGTAGTCGCCCGCGTTCACGCCCTCCACGTCGTGATCGACCGGCACGCTCTTGCCCCAATCGGTCTTGTCCCAGCCGCGGATCGAATCCTTCGACTGGCGCGATTGCGGGGCGGCGACGTGGACGGTCGCGCCGGCCTCCTTGAGCTTGGCCTGCGGCACCGTCAGCTCGCTCTCCTCGAAGCCGTCGGTAGCGAGAATCAGGATCTTGGCCTGCTTGATGTCGGCCATGAGTGCACCTCCATGTTGGGATCTGGAGGCGCAAACTGCGGCCGCCGCGCGAGGTTCCGGCGCCTCCGGGCCGCGCGATGCCGCACGGGGCCGAGGCGGGGCCAAGACGGGGCCAAGTCGGAACCCCGCGCGCAACGGGGCCGTTGGTCTCCCACATCCCTACAGCGCGAGGAGGCTTCGCATGGCCAATCCCGGCCTTCCGACTCCCGAACCCACGCCCGGCGGCAACATCCCCGGCGATCTTCCGCCGCCGCCGCAGCCCGACGAGCTGCCGGATACCGGCCCGACCGGGCCGCGGACACCCTATCCGGTCGACGATCCCGGCATCGACGATCCGGCCGGCCCAGGCTCGGAGCCCGATTACCTACCGGGCAACCCGACCGATCCGGGCGTCCGCCTCTAGGGCGCTCAGTGCCCCCGTGCGAGGCGCGGACGTCGCGCGGGGCGTTGAGGATCTCGGAGAGGCTCGTCGCGACGTGGCGGGCCTCTTCGTCCGTCAGGCGCAGCTGGAACGGGGGCAGCGCTCCCGCCTGCAGGGCGACCACGGCCTGGCCCTGCTCGTCGGTGCCGACCTCGATCGCGGAGGAGGTGACGTCGAGCATCGCAATGTCCTCCTCGCCCATCTCCTCGGGAAGGTCGGTCTCGTCGGTCTCGTCGATCGCGGTGAGGAGCTGCCCCACCGCCCGCACCAGGGCGCGGGCTGCCCGGGCGTCCATCACGACGGCGGTGGCCTGATCGTCCTTCTGGAACGAGAGCTGGATGTTGCCGCCTTCGAGGGAGACCGAGATACCCGCCATGGATCGCCTAACTGCCTGGAGCCGAACTCATATATGCACGCTGCGGCGCGAAAAACACAGGGTTGCGGTGCTCTCCGTCCCCCGTCCGCGGCATGAGAACACGGACCGGCGCGACGGCGACGCCTTGTTGCGGCCGCATGAAGCCCCTACATAGGGTCTCGGGGGGCGATTGGTGAGACGGGCGCTCTACAGGTCCTGCGTCTCCAGCCCCGCCGCTCCGTCAGACTACGGAAGAGGTCTTCGCGCACGCCCCGTGTGGACGAGTGCTGTCGACCAATGGACGATACGAGGTTCAATTCGTGAATACCGGCACTGTTAAGTGGTTCAACGAGACCAAGGGCTATGGCTTCATCCAGCCCGATGATGGCGGCAAGGATGTGTTCGTTCACATCTCCGCTGTCGAGCGCGCAGGCATGCGCAATCTCGTGGAGGGTCAGAAGATCAGCTACGAGATCCTGACGGACAAGCGCAGCGGCAAGGATGCCGCGGGCAACCTTCAGGCGGCCTGATCGGAGAGCGATCGTCCAACGCCAGTCCGCTCGCGCGGACTGGCGTTTCCTGAAGGGCTCCGACGCCGAGCCCGAACCTTCCGACGCCGCCGATGAGCCTTGAAGGCCGAGGTCGCGCCGGATGGTGAAGATACCAAACCAGAAACGAGCCGGGCTCCGCCGAGAGGCGAATATCCGGTCCAAGGATCATAAGAAGAAACGACATGCAGTTTGAGTACACCCGGCGCCGTAGCGCCCGGTCGCCCGTCACCGACGCCGCGACCTTCCGTGTGGCTCGCCTGAATCAGGCCCGAATGCCGGCAAGCCCGGCCTCGATTGCACCCACGTCATCGATCGCTCCTACAATTACCATTCGCCCCGCGAACTGCGCTGGCATCTGGCCGATCGTTTCGGCCTGGCTCCCGCCGCCGTCTCGGTGCGCGAAGCGCGGGCCTGAGGGCTCCTCACGCAAGATCGGCAGAGCACCCCGGCACTGACGACGTCGGTGACGAGGCGGACCGGATGCGTCCGAGCGTCAGGCTCAGGCCGTCAGCGCCGCGACGACCGGCACCAGCAACCCGTCCGGCACGGCGACGAGTTCGCCGTGCACCGGGTTCTCCCGGTTGTAGATCGTGCGCCGGCCGGCGAGGTCGCAGACCGACCCGCCCGCCTCGCGCAGGATGAGATCGGCCGCGGCGAGATCCCAGTCCCGCGCGTCCGACGACACCAATCCCACGTCGATGCTGCCCTCCGCGACCCGGGCGACCCGGAGCGCGAGCGAGGGCACACGGTCGATCCGGACGAAGTCCGGGTCGGCCCCCTCGCGCGTGAGCCCACGCGTGAGACGTTCGATCATCGGCTTGGGGCCGGTGACGCGGGCGCCGGGAAGCGCGGCGCGGTCCGAGACGCGGATCGGCGCCTCGTCCCGCCGGGAGCCGCAGCCGGCCACGGCCTCGTAGAAATGCCCGCTCGCGGGCGCGTGCACGATCCCGATGACGGGCTGGCCGGCGGACAGCAGGCCGACCGCGATCGACCAGTCGGGGTGGCCCGACAGGAAGGCGCGCGTCCCGTCGATCGGATCGACGATCCAGACCAACCCGGATCTGAGCCGGACGGGATCGTCCCGCGTCTCCTCCGAGAGCCACGCGGCGGCCGGCACGATCTGGCTCAGACGCACCTTCAGGAAGGCGTCGACGGCGACGTCCGCCTCCGTCACCGGAGACCCGCCCGCCTTCGACCAGATCCGTGCGCGCGTCTGCTCACCCGACCGGAAATGCGGCAGGGCGAGCGAGGCCGCCTCGCGGACCGCCTCGCGCAAGGCCGGCATCAAGGCCTGCGCGGCCTCGGAGGACATCGTGTCGGGCATGAAGATCCGGGTCGGATGGTGCGGTCTGTCCGCGCTGGCCTCGGGGCCTCGCGCGGGCGGCGGGTCGGCGGCGCCCCGGCTCAACGTCGCGACGCTCCCGAAAGAGGGTGCGGCATGGCTCGTGCCGAGCGCAAGCCGAAACTAGGTCGCGCCCCGATTCGTCACAAGCAGCGCCGCGCAGAATGGGATACGCCGGGTTTGTCCCGATCTGTGCAAGGAAGCGTTGAGCATTCCGAGCATCAGAGGCATCTCCACCAACGCTTAACGCTCACTCTTAAGGTCGCCTGAGGAGGTTCGACGCGATTTTGCTTGGCATAACGGACGATCCGACAGAGATCGCCACTTGCATCAGGGCGTCAGGCAGATGAACACTTATCAGAGCATGAACGCGCACAGCCCCGACCCGGCCTCGGCGAAGTCTCCTGCCTTCGCCGCCTCGCCGCTCCCGATTCTCGGCACCCTCGCGGGCGCCACCCGGCCGACCGGGATCGCGCTGGCCTTCGCGGCCGACGATGCCGAGAGAAGCGGCGAGGATCGCTTCGATCTCCTCCTCGTCGACGATCAGGGCGAGGTGGCCTCGCGGCTCGGTCCCTTCGCGGAGGAGGATGTCGTGGCGATCTGGCGCGATCTCTCTACCCGGACCGGCCTGCCGCGGATGATCGTGCGCGAGGACGGGGCCTTGAGCCTCGTCTCCCGCCAGATCGGCCGCGTGGCGCTCGGCACCACCCGGATGCGCCGCCGCTGCGGGCTCCTCGGCGGCCGGCGCCCCCGCTTCCTCGTGCGCCGGAAGACCGGCCGACTGCCGGTGCGTCCGCTGATCCACCGGGGCGAGAACGAGATCATCGCCCGCTCGTGAGTTCAGGCGGCCCAGGCCCTGACGATCGCGTCGAGGGCGAGGCCGGCGAACAGGATCAGGCCCGCGTCCCGGTTCGACCGGAACAGGGCGAGCGCCCCCCGGCCGTCGCGCTCGCGCAGCCGCAGGACCTGCCGCCCGAGATGGGCTGAGAACAGAGCGATCCCGGCAAACCCCAGGGCCTCCGCGCCGGCCGCGATGGCCGCGAGGCCGATCAGCAGGGCGCAGGCCCCGTAGCAGAACCCGACCGCGAGGCGCAGCCGCGCCCCGAACAGGCGGGCCGAGGACCGGATGCCGGCGATCTCGTCGTCCTCGATGTCCTGAACCGCGTAGATCGTGTCGTAGCCGATCACCCAGGCGACGGCCCCCGCGTAGAGCAGGTAGGCCGGGAGATCGAGCCGCCCGAAGACGGCGACCCAGCCCATCAGCGCGCCCCAGGCGAAGGCGAGGCCAAGGACGGCCTGCGGCATCGACATGAACCGCTTCATGAACGGGTAGATTGCCACCGGCACCAGCGAGGCCATGCCGACGAGGATGGCGGTGCCGTTGAATTGCAGCAGCACCGCGAGACCGACGAGGGCCTGGGCGACCAGGAACACGGCCGCTTCCTTGGTGCTCACCTGCCCCGAGGGGAGCGGGCGCGAGCGCGTTCGCTCGACCTGCGCGTCGAGATCGCGGTCGGCGATGTCGTTGTAGGTCGAGCCGGCCCCCCGCATCGCGACGGCGCCGATCAGGAACAGGACGAGGTGCCAGGGATCGGGATAGGGCCGCCCCGCGGCCGTCGCCGCCAGCGCCGCCGACCACCAGCAGGGCAGAACGAGCAGCCACCAGCCGATCGGCCGGTCGATCCGCGCGAGCCGCAGATAGGGCCGCGCGCGCCGCGGCGCGAGGCGATCGACCCAGTGCCCCGCGACCGCATCGGCGACCCGGCCCTCCTCAAGGGGGCGGCCGTTCACCGGAAAAGCCGGGCGAAGCGGGAGGGGATGCGGTGGGGGCTGTTCATCGACGCCATCTCTCCTCCCCCTGCGGGGAGGGGAGGCGCGTTCGGGTGCGACGGCCGAGGCGCTTCGATCCTACAGCGCGCCCTGCGGCATCTTGAAGGAGCCGCTCAGGCCCGGTCCGCCGAGGAGACCGCCGGGGCCCTGGCCGCCGCCCGCCGCAGCCTGCGCGCGGGCCTGCGCCTCCATCTTGCTCGCCTGCGCGGCGACCGTGCAGATCTTGGTGCGGATTCCCGAGACCTTCACGTGGTCGGCCTTGAAGCCTTCCGCGAACGAATCCGGGATGGAGCACCATTCCTTGTTGGCGGTGATCCACTTGACGCCCTCGGCGCCGTTGGATTGCAGCTTGCCGAACAGGGCGCACGCCTCCTGCGGCGTCATCTTCTTCTTCGATTGCGAGGCCGCGTTCGCCTTCGCCACAAGTTCCTGCCGGGTCTTCAGCGTCTGCTGGATCGCGCCGCAATCGGCCGATTGCGCGAGGGCCGCGCCGCCGAAGAACACGGCGCCCGTCAGCACTGCGGCCAGGGTGGCGATGGATTTCGTGAGCATGCCGTCTTCCCTCTTGGCGCCGTCGTCCGATCCGCCGGCTTGTCCGCGCGAGAAGCGCGATCATCCGCCCGGCGGCGGGTTCCGGATCGTTCCGTTCTGCTTGGGCTCGGTTCTGCATAGGAATGTGGCGTCATTCGAGCCGCAAACCGGTGGCGCCGATCACGCGTGGGCAAATCCGCGAAAAGACCGTGGTGTAACGTTTCTGCAACGTTTCGTCAGGGTGCGTTGACAGGACCGCTCCGCCACGCGACTTCGCCCCCATGGCCGCCTACGACTTCACTGCTCCGCGCCTCTTCGTCGAGGCCGATCTCGGCGCGGCGCGCGCCTGCCCCTCGATCGGGCGCAGGCGAATTATCTCCTCACCGTCCTGCGCCGGACGCCGGAGGACCCGGTTCTCGTCTTCAACGGCCGCGACGGCGAGTGGCGCGCCCGCCTCGATCCGACCGGCCGCAAGAGCGCCGACCTCATCCTCGAAGCGCAGACCCGGCCCCAACCCGCTCGGGCCGACCTGCATTACCTGTTCGCGCCACTGAAGACCGCGCGGCTCGACTACCTCGCCCAGAAGGCCGTCGAGATGGGTGCGGGCACGATCCGCCCCGTCTTCACGCGCTTCACGCAGGGCGAGCGGATCAACGCCGAGCGGCTGCGCGCGAACGCGATTGAGGCCGCCGAGCAATGCGGCATCCTGGCGATCCCCGACCTGCCCGAGGCGGCACGCCTGCCAGTGGCCCTCGCCGACCTCTCGCCCGAGCGCCTCCTCGTCTTCTGCGACGAGGAGGCGGCGGTGGCCGACCCCGTCGCGGCCCTGCGCGCCATCGCGGATCCCATCGCACCACCCCCGCTCGCGGTGCTCGTCGGGCCCGAGGGCGGCTTCGCGCCGGACGAGCGGACCCTCATCGCGGCCCGCCCCAACACGGTGGCACTGTCGCTCGGCCCGCGGATCCTGCGGGCCGACACGGCAGCCGTCGCGGTGATGACCCTCGTCCAAGCCGTCCTCGGCGACGCGCGCTGAGCACCCTCTGCGCGCCGTCAGCGCGTGCGCGGACGCACATCGAGCGTGCCGGCCTCCCGGAAGCCGGTGCACCCGGCCGGTCCTGCGCAATGCAGCTGCCCCCGCCTCGCGTTGTCGCGCCTTGCGGGCTGGATTAAGGACACGACATCAGGCTGATGGGCGCGTCCGTACGGATGATCGGCGCACCTCTCGCTCTCCCGACCGATCCCGCACGACGAGGCAGCGCATGGCGCGCGATACGTCCGACACGACCCCATTGACCGAGCGCGCCGAACTGATTGCTTGGTTCGCTGCCGGCGAGAAGCCGCGCGAACGGTTCGCGATCGGGACCGAGCACGAGAAGATCCCGTTCTACCGCGCCGGAAGCACCCCTGTGCCCTACTCCGGCGAACACGGCATCCGCGCGCTCCTCGAAGGGCTCGCCCGCGAGACGGGCTGGGAGCCGATCGTCGATTCCGACAACATCATCGGGCTCGCGGGGCGGAGGGGGGGGCATCTCGATCGAGCCCGGCGGCCAGTTCGAACTCTCCGGCGCGCCGCTGCCCGACGTCCACGCCACCGTGCGGGAGCTGCAGGACCACCTCGACGCGACGGCGCGCGCCGCCGAGCCCCACGGTATCGGCTTCCTCACCCTCGGCATGAGCCCGAAATGGACGCGGGAGGAGACCCCCGTGATGCCGAAGAGCCGCTACCGCATCATGGCGGCCTACATGCCGAAGGTCGGCTCGCTCGGCCTCGACATGATGCTGCGCACGGCGACCGTCCAGGTGAACGTCGATTTCTGCTCGGAGGCCGACATGGCGCGCAAGATGCGCGCCTCCCTCGCGCTCCAGCCCGTGGCGACGGCGCTCTTTGCGAACTCCCCCTTCACGGACGGGCGACCGAACGGCTTCCTGTCCCGCCGCTCTGAGATCTGGCGCGACACCGATGCCGATCGCACCGGCATGCTGCCGGCGGCGTTCCAGCCCGGCTTCGGCTACGAGGCCTATGTCGACTGGCTCCTCGACATGCCGATGTATTTCGTGAAGCGCGGCGACACCTACCACGACGTCTCGGGCGCCTCCTTCCGCGACCTGATGGCCGGGAGGCTCCCCCAGCTTCCGGGCGAGTACGCGACCGTCTCGGACTGGGCGAACCACGCGTCCACCGCCTTTCCCGAAGTCCGCCTGAAGCGATTCCTCGAGATGCGCGGGTCCGATGTCGGCGGCCCGGCGATGATCGCGGCGCAGGCCGCCTTCTGGACCGGTCTCCTCTACGACGAGGGCGCCCTCGATGCCGCCCTCGACCTGACGAAGGCCTGGAGCGAGGCCGAGCGCGAGGCTCTGCGAGCCACCGCGCCGCGGCTCGGACTCGCGACGCCGGTGGCGGGCCGCAGCCTCGGGCAGGTGGCGGCGGAGGCGCTCGCCATCGCCCGCTCCGGCCTCCAGACCCGCGCGCGACGCGACGCCGCGGGCCGCGATGAAACGGTCTACCTGCAACCCCTGGAAGCGATCGTCGCCGCCGGCCGGACACAGGCGGAGGAGCATCTCGCCGCGTACGAGGGAGATTGGGGGCGCTCGGTCGCGCCCGCCTTCGAGACATGCGTGTTCTGACCCTTCGACACGACCGGTTCGGCCTGCCAGGATCGCCCGGACGCCCATCCCGGCCAGCCTGACTGTACACATGTGCGTGATGGCACCGGGAGAGGGACGGGGAAGCCGAGGACGGCGGAACGGAAGCGGGGCGACGTCGTTCCTACGGCACTACGGCTTCGATTCAGGAGATCGTTCGCATGTCGCGCATCATGACCCTCGCCCTCGCAGGCACTGCCGCGATCGGCATGACTGCCGGGTCCTTCACCGCCGCCGAGGCGGCGCCGCTCCCGGCCCTCAACGCGTCCCAGGTCGGCGGACCCGCCGGTAACGTCGATCAGGTTCGCTGGCGCGGTGGCGGCTATTACGGCGGCTACCGCGGCGTCGGCTGGCGCGGCGGCGGCTACGGCTATCGCGGCTACGGCTATCGCCGCGGCGTCGGCGGTGCACTCGCGGCCGGTGCCGCCCTCGGCATCATCGGCGGCGCCATCGCCGCGAGCTCGGCGCCCCGCTACGGTTACTACGACGGCTATTACGGCGCGGGCTACGGCGGCTACCCGGCCTACGGCTACGGCTACAGCTATCCCGCCTACGGCTATGGTGGCTACGGCTACCCGGCCTACGGCTGGGGCTACTGAGCCCGATCGGCGCGCCGCCTGACGCGGCAGCCGCCATCGTCTAAACACCCCGTCGACGGCACCCCGCCGTCGGCGGGGTTTTCGCGTGGGCGACATGCCGATCGAGCTGGACCTGCGCGGCCTCAAATGCCCGCTGCCCGTCCTGCGCACCCGGAAGGTCCTGCGTGGCCTTCCTCCGGGCACGCGGCTCGTCGTGGCCTGCACCGACCCGATGGCGGCGATCGACATCCCGAACCTCGTCCGCGAGGAGGGCGACCGGCTCGATGCGCAGGAGCGCGCGGACGGAACGCTGCGCTTCACGATCCGCCGGGGCGGCGGATAGATCCCGCCTCATTCCTGCGACAAGGTTTTCCTAGACGCCCGACGGAATCGGCCCGTGACGGGCCCGGCGGAGGCATCGAGGCATGGCACCTATCATCCGCGGCACCCGCACCGTGCACGACGGCTGGAGCCGGTTCCTCGTGGCCGAGGTGGCGATGCCCGACGGCACGCCGATCAAGCGGGAAATCGAGGATCACGGCCGCGCCGTCGGGGTGCTGCCCTACGATCCCGAGCGCCGCATCGCCGTGCTGATCTCGCAGTTCCGCGCGCCCGCCTTCTACGCCGACGGGTTGCCCGAACTCCTGGAAGCGCCGGCCGGCCTGCTCGACGAGGGGGAGCCGGAGGACGGCGCGCGCCGGGAGGTATTCGAGGAGGCCGGGATCGTGCTCGGCCCGCTCGAATGGGTGGTGCGCGGCTGGAGCATGCCGGGCATCTCGACCGAGCAGATGGACCTGTTCCTCGGGGCGTTCTCGGCCGCCGACCGGTCCGGTCCGGGCGGCGGCGTCGCCGACGAGCACGAGGCGATCACCGTGCACGAGGTGCCGCTCGCCGAATTGGCCGCGATGAGCGATCGCGGCGAACTCAGCGACATGAAGACGCTCGTCCTCGTCCAGACGCTGCGCCTGCGCCGGCCGGACCTGTTCGCCGCGCGCTGACGGGGCGGCGCTGCCTCAGCGCTCGTCGAGCGTCGCCAGGGCGACGAGCATCAGGACGATCGCGGGCCCGGTCTTCACGAGGGCGCCGAGCGGTTCCGTCCAGAGGTCCGGCGCGAGCAGGGCGGCCCCCACCATGTACATAAGGGACAGGAGGATTCCGGCGGTGAGCCCGGCCCGGCAACTGCGGCGGCCCGCGATCGCGAGGCCGACCGCGATGTCCGCGAGGCTGGTGACGAGCGTGATCGTGCGGGCGAGACTGTCGGGGATGCCGTGCGCGGTCAGGATCGCGGTTGCCGGCGCGAAGGCCGGAATCAGCGCGATCAGCCCGGAGGCGCACCAGAAGACCGCGAGGACGCCGATGACGAGCGGCTTCAGGAGGTAGAGTCGGCCGAACCAGCGCTCCTGAACGGTGAGGGGCAGGCGCGCGAGCGTCCGCGCGAGGCCGGTCGGCGCCAGCCCACTCTCGGCCATCCAGGATCGCGGATCGCCCTCGACGCCCCGCATCATCTCGCGCAGAGCCGTCGTCCGAACCGGCGGCAACCAGCCAAGGAAGGCCGCGGCGTCGCCCAGCCGGGCGCCGGCCGCGAGGAGCGGGGCGGGGAGCGTCAGGCGCGGGCTCGCGCCCCCGAAGCGCTGTCGGAACTCCCCGACCACGGCACCGACCTCGGAGGGCGGGGCCTCGACGACGTCCCAGACCGCCCGCCACTCCTGCTCGCCCGCCTGCCAGCGCCGCGCTACGGAGGATACGGTGCGGGTGATATCCTCGATCGCCGTCACGGCGAAGGGGCGGCGGCCGACCGCCTCCGGCAGGGCGACCGGAGCGGCGGCGAGCGCACGGATCAGGGCGCTGCCGCCATAGGCCCCCGGCGCGATCACGAAGCCCGGCCGCAGGACGAGGGATGGGCAGCCGGATCCCGCGATCCTGCGCTCGGCCTCGCGCTTCGTCCGGCTGAAGGCCGTTTCGTCGTCCGCCTCGCGCCCCGGGATGGACAGATGGATCAGGAGGATGGGGCGGTCCTGCGCGGCGATCGCCGTCAGCAGCCGGGCGACGAAGCCGTCGTGTACGTCCCGGGTCGTGCCCCGCGGCCCGTCCTGCAGCACGCCGAGGCAATTCACGACGATGTCCGGCCGATGCCGCGCGATGAGGCCGGCGAGGGCCGCCTCGTCGAGATCGACGACGGGGCAAGGGCAGGCGTCTGCGCCGAAGGAAGTGGCCTGCGCCGTGGTGAAGCGTCGAGCGATGGCGGTGACCGGAAATCCTTCCTGCGCCAGCGCCTCGGCGAGGGCTTGGCCGATCAGGCCCGAGGCGCCGAGAACGGCGATCCGCGCCGGGACGTCCATGCTCACCCCCACAGGGACGGCTTCGCGATCATCAGCCAGCCGGTTGCCAGGACCGATCCGAACCCCGGGACGCCGCAGGTGAACCAGAGCCGGAACAGGCGATGGTAGGTCGCGGGCAGCGGTCCGCGGCCGCGCGCCGCCTCCGCGGCGAGATCCCGCATCCGTGCCTGGATCCAGACCACGGGCAGCCAGAACAGGCCGGCGACGAGGTAGAGCCCGAGCGACAGCGCGATCCAGCCCTCCGTCAGGGACCGGCCCGTCTCGCGGACGAGGAGGTAGCCGGTCACCGGCTGCGCAATCACCGCGGTTGCGGTGAAGAGCGCGTCCGCCACCACCACGGTCGCGGCGGTTCTCGCCACGAAGGCCGCGTCCCGGGTGCGATGCGCCATCAGCATGAAGAAGGCGATTCCGGTGCCCGTGCCGAGGAGGATTGCGGCGCCGAGCACGTGCAGGGCCTTGAGGACGAGGTACTGGCTCACTTCAGCGCGCCCGCGGCGCCGCTGCCTTGTCGGACCCGGCGCGATGATCCTGCGCCGCGATGCGCAGGAAGCGCCAGGACCGCACGAAGTAGCGCCGGAAGAGGCGCTGCGGAGCGTGCAGGAAGCGGAACAGCCACTCGAAGCCGGTCCGCTGCATCAGGAGCGGCGCCCGCGGCACGAGGCCGGCCGCGACGCTGACGGCGTCGCCGACCGCGAGCGTCACCGGGCTTCCGAGCGCCGCGCCCTGGCGGTGGACCCAGATCTCCGATTTCGGCGCGCCGACGCCCATCACGAGGAGCGTGGTGCCGTGCTGGCGCACCCGCGCGGCGAGTTGCTGCCCGTAGGCCGCGTCGTTCTCGAACCCGAAGGGCGGTACCGCGATGGCGATTGCCTCGGGGGTGTGCCCGGCGCGGACGAGGCGTGCCCGCAGCCCCTCGCCGGCAAGGGGCGTCGGGCAGACGAGGAAGATCCTGGCCTCTGGATCCGGCGGCTCGGCCAGCGCGGCGGCCAAGAGGTCGTGCCCCGTGACACGCCGCGCCCCCGCCCGTCCGAGGAGACGGGAGAACCAGACAAGCGGCATGCCGTCGAGGGTGCGCGCCGCCGCGCTCTCGTAGGCGGCGCGGAAGGCCGCGTTCTCGGAGAGCAGGACGATGTGATCGACGTTCGCCGTCACCACGAGGCGGGCGGCGGCGGCGGGCCGGGCGGCGGCCTCGGCGAGGATCTCCGCGGGGGCGGCGGTGGAGAAGTCGAGGCCGAACAGGCGGTGATGGCTCCCATGCGCCGGCGGTGCGCGCTCGATCTCAGGCATCGGCCGCCCGAAAGCTGCGGGCCGGAACCGGCGTCGGCGGCGCGGCCACGTGCCTGCGCTGCGCCTGTCGCCGGTCGCGGTCGGCGCCGAGCGCGAGGGCGATGCCGGCCCCGAGCAGGAGGCCGAGCATCAGGGCCACCGGCAGAACCACCTTCGGAGAGGGCGGCCACGTCCGCTCGCGGGCCGGCGTCGCGGGGGAGATGACCCGCACGTTGGAGTTGTTGAGCCGCTCCTGCTCGCTGGCCTCCCGGGAGCGGCGCAGGAAGGATTCGTAGATGCCGCGGCGCGACTCGACCGTCCGCTCCAGCTCGCGCAGGCCGACATTCGCGCGGTCGCTCGCAGCGTTCTCGGTCTTCACCCGCTCGAGATTCTTCTGGATGGCCGCCTCGCTCGCCGCAGCGCGGTCGTAGTCCTTCTGCGTCGTCTCGATGATGCGCTCCTTCTCGCGCTGAATCATGCGCTGGAGGTCGCGCTGCTGGGCGTATTGCTCGGCCATGGCGGGGTGGCGCTCGCCGAGTCGGGTCGCGAGCTCGGCAGTGTTGCGCGAGAGCGTGGCGTATTGCTGCCGCAGCGCCTGCATCTCGAGGGATTGCAGCATCTCGGGCAGCGCCGTGCCGGCATCGCCCACCTTCATCTTCTTGGCCTGGTCGAGCCGCGAGCGGGCCTCCGCCGTCTTGATCGAGGCCGTGACAAGCTGCTGGTTCAGGTCGCCGAGCTGCTGGTCGGTGAGGAGCCGGCCCGAGGATGCGACGAGGCGGTTATCCTCGCGGTAGCGCACGACCTTGCTCTCGGCCGCCTCGACGTCCTGGCGCAGGGCGTTCAGCCGCCCGGTGAGCGAGTCGGACGCGCGGCGCGCGGCCTCGGTGCGGGCGCCCGCCTCCTCGGCGAAATAGGCGTCGCCGATCGCATTGGCGATGCGGGCCGCCTTCTCGGGATCGCGCGACTGTACCGCGACCTCGATCACGAAGGTGCGCTCGGCCCGGCGCACGATCATCTTCTGGCGGAGGGTATCGAGGGCGAGGTTGACGGGGTCGCGGCTCGCGGGCGGGGGCACCATCCCGAGCGCCCGCTTCAGCCCGACGATGACCGGGTTGTCGGAATCCGGCTTCACGTACTCGTCGTCGTCGGCGAGGCCGACCGTGCCGATGGCCCGGCGCAGCACATTGTCCGACTGGATGACCCGCACCTGGCTCTCGGCGATCGAGACGCCGGCATCGGCCTGGGGGGTGCGCGCGCTGATCTCGTTCTCGACGACGCGTAGGTCGGACGGGTCGATCAGGATCTGGATCGTCGAGGTGTAGCTCGGCGTCAGCAGGCCCATCACCGCGACTGCCAACGCCAGCATGAACAGGCCGCCGAGCAGGATGAAGCTCACCCCGCTCCAGAGCCGACGCAGGATCGTGCGCAGGCTCGGCTGCTCGTGGTCCGGTTGCTGGAGCACCACCTGCACCGGCTCGCCGCGGATCGGTGTCGCGAAGTCGAACATCTGCCTCGTCCCCTGACCTGTCCGGTCCCGGAACCTCCCGGGCGGACGCGTGGCCCCGTCGGACCCGTCCTCTGGGCGTCCCGTGCCGAATCGGAACGGTTCTTCCAGCGACGGTGACGAACGAACAACCAGTCGCAACCGCCATGCCGGAGAGATAGACCATGCCGCGGCGCGGATGTCTTGTCGCGCGGGAGTCATGGCGGTGCAAACGCGAGATCATCGGCAGTTACCGACGATTAAGATTAATCCGGTTGCCACCACTGATCGAACGAGAACGCGAAAATGTGTCTTTCACAGCTTCACGTTGTCGCAACGGTGCCGCTTTTTGCGTAAGCGGCTGGTCCGCGCGCCAGGAAGTCACGGAATCGCGCGGCGTCGTCCTCGGCTTCCCTGTTCCAGGCCGCGACGTTCGCCCGCGCGGCGCTCGCGGCCGCGGCGAGGCGGCCGTCCCGCGCCCAGCCGGCGATCGAAGCGGCCGCAGCGTCCGGATCCTCTGGGCGCAGGAACAGGCCGGACGCGCCGAGCACTTCCTCGAACACGGCTCCGATCGGCGCCGCCACGGGCAGGCCGCCGTGCTGGACCTCCAGCAGCGGGAGCCCCAGCCCCTCCGCCTTCGAGGTCGAGAGCAGGAGGTGACTCGTCTCGACGAGGCGGCGCAGGCCCGCATCGTCCACGTATCCGTGCAGCGTCAGGAAGGGCGGCGGGTCGTCGAGGAAGGGATGACGCCCCCAGCCCACCCGGCCGACGATGTGAAGCTCGGCGGGAACGCCCATGCGGTTGAGGGCCGCAATGATCGCGAGGGCGGCCGGGTAGTTCTTGCGCGGCTCGATCGTGCCGATCGCGAGGAGGCGCAGCGGCTCGCCGTGCGCGCTCGCGAAGGGCCGGGCGGGGAGGTCCGCCAACCCGAACACGTCGCCGGCCGCGGGCCGCAGGAGCGCCACGAGAGCATCCTGCCGGCAGACACGGCGCAATTCCGCTCCCGTACTCCGCGAGTTGACGAGGAAACGCCGGCCGTAGCGCATCGCCAGAGCGAAGCTCGGGGCCATGTAGAGCTGGCTCTTCCAGCTCAGGTCCTGCGGCCGCGTCAGCAGGAAGGTGTCGTGGACGTAGAGGATGCAGCGCTCGCCGAGCAGCGCGCAGAGGGGGCCGGGCGGAAAGCCCGGGAAGACGAGGAGCGCGTCGCGCTCCCTCATTCCCTTCCAGGGCATCCCGATCTGCTGGGCCGCGAGCAGCCCGGGCAGGCCACGGCTCCGGACGAGCCGGACCTCGTGAGGGCTGAGCCGCTCCGGCGCGAACAGGTCGCGTGCGACCCGCTCGATCCCCGTGACGTGGCCGCGGATATGGGTCTGGTCGACGTAGATGCGGCGGGGCCTCACGCTCCGGCTCCCGCCCGGCGCAGGGCGCCGCGCATCCGTGCTGCGAAGTAGAGGCTCCGGCGCATCCAGAACGGCAGGTTCCGGCCGAGAACGGCGTGCTTCACGCGCCTCAGGCGCCGGACGAACCGGGGCGAGGGCGCGTCGACGGTGCCGCCCTCGCCCCCGTGGCGCTCCGCGGCCATGGCGAAGCGGGCGAGCATCGCGGGGGCGAAGCGCAGACGCCCCCCGCGCGGCGGCAGGAGCCCGGCACGGACGAGAGTCTCGTCGAGGGACATCGCCGCCGCGGCGTGGCTGAAGCGGTTCTCGAAGGCGATCCGCGCGAAGGCGCCGAGGCGCTGCCGTGTGTCCGCATCCCCCACGAGCTCTTCCAGCGCGGCGGCGAGCGCGCCGGGCTCCTCAGGTACGAGCCGCCCGCTCACCCCGTCGATCACGGCGGTGGTGAGGCCCGTCGCCCGATAGGCGAGGGTCGGCGTGCCGCACAGGCCCGCCTCGATCGGCGTCTGCCCGAGGGTCTCCAGGCGGCTCGCAGTGACGTGGAGGTCGCAGGCGCCGTACCAGGCGGCGAGTTCCGCCTCCTCGGCGATCGGGCCGGGGGCGTGCAGGTTCGGCAGGCCGAGGCGGTCCGGGTCATCGAGACGGCCGATCGCGACGAAGCCGATGCCGGGCCGCGCCACGCGCCGCAGGGCGGCGACGAGATCGGCGACGCCCTTGTCGGGTGCGTCGACGATCACGGCGGAGAACATCACCAGGACGTCATCGGTCGGCAGGCCGAGCCTTCGGCGCAGGGCGCGCCTGTCGCCGGGGGCGAAAATCCCGGTCGGGAAGGCGAGGGCGATCTGCCCGACGCGTGCGCCTTCGGGCGCGTAGTCCCGCGCGCGCGCCGCCGTCCACTCGGAATTGGCGAGGAGCAGCGGCCGGTTCGCGCCGCCGAGGATGGCGCGCTTGCCCGCATGGTGGCCGGCGATGCGACCGCGCCGGAGCTGCGGGTACTCGTCCGGCGTCGGGCAGGCCGCGTCGCAGCCCGCGGCGAGCCGCGTGCAGCCCTTCGGGTAGGCGCAGCGTCCCGTGAGCGGAAACAGGTCGTGCAGTACCAGCGCGACGGGGATCGTCGTGCCCAGTCGCCCCAGGATGTCGAGGCTACGGGTTGCCCCGTGCAGGTTGCCCGCGATGACGAGGTCGGGCGCCGCATCCCGGATCGCCGCCTCGGTACGCGGGAAAGCGTCGGTCCACTCCGCGGCTGCCGCGGGCGATTCGTCGGTCAGTACGATCGGCGCGACGCGGTGGCCGGCAAGCACCAGGGCCTCCCCGAGGCGGCGCTGCGCGATGCCGGCCCCACCCCGGCGCCCCGTTCCGGTGAGCGACACGATCGACAACCCCCGGCACGGCGGCGGCTCCGGCGCGCGCTGCAGCAGGACCGGCCGCCCGATCCGGGCGAGGCGCGCGCCGGACGCCGCAAGCCGAGTCCAGAGCGCGGCCGGAGGGCTGGACATCGCAGTCCCGTCGAGGTGCACGCGCGCGAACAGGATCTCGCCGCCCGAGGGCGCGGCATCCGCGGCCGGAGCGGCGCCGCGGAGCGAGGGCACGTCGAGGCCGGTCACGCCCGAGCCGTAGCGGACGCGCAGGCCCGCCACCGCGGCGGCGCCCGTCAGCGCGGCCTCGAGCGCGAGGGCGACGAGGGCACCCGGTGCGAGAAGGTCGCCGGCCGGCAGGATCAGGACATGATCGCTCGACCCGTCGGAGGGGGTGAAAGACCCGGCCTCAGCCGCACGCGCCGGCAGCACGTCGTGACGCGCCTCCGGATAGCCTTGGGCGAGGACTGAAGCGAGCGTGTCGGCCAGGCCCGCCTCCGACCCGTCCGAGACCGTGACGATGAGCAGGCGCGGCCAGGGTCGCCCGTCCGGCAGGGTTGCCGGCCGCTCGATCACGGAATGGTGCCGGCTGCCGGGCCAGTCCGCTATGCCGTGCGGCGGCCGGCGCGCGCCGGCCGTCAGATCGTCGAGGGGGCGCTTCAAGGCTGCTGCGGAACGGTCGGCATCGCGGGGTCGAGAGCTCGTAGTCTGACGCGCAGAAGTTGACGAAGCCCTTTCCACGGCCCGCTTTCCAGGTCCCGCCGCCGAGCCTATCTCAACGTCCGATCCGGGGAACCGTCCCCGCCAAGTCCTCGCGAGTCCGCTCTCATGCCCAGCCCCAGCGCCGCGCGCAGCTTCATCCCGCTCTCGATCGCCGTCCTGACGGTCTCGGACACGCGACGTCCGGAGGACGACCGCTCGGGCGACACGCTGGTCCAACGGCTCACGGAGGCCGGCCACGGCCTCGCGGCCCGCGCCATCGCGCCGGACGAGGTCCCGGCGATCCGCGGGCAGGTCGAGGCCTGGTCGCGCGATCCCGGAATCGACGTCGTCATCACGACCGGCGGCACCGGCTTCACCGGCCGCGACGTGACGCCCGAAGCCCTGGAGCCGCTGTTCGAGAAGCGCATGGACGGCTTCTCGGCGGTGTTCCACCGGATCTCCTACGACAAGATCGGCACCTCGACCCTGCAGTCGCGGGCGACCGCGGGGGTGGTCAACGCCACCTACGTCTTCGTCCTGCCGGGCTCGCCCGGTGCCTGCAAGGACGCCTGGGACGGCATCCTCGCCCAGCAGCTCGACTACCGGCATCGGCCCTGCAATTTCGTCGAGATCATGCCCCGCCTCGACGAGCACTTGCGCCGCGGCGCGTCCGTGGCGGTCTGACGAGCCTCAGGCCCGTTCCAGCCGCGCCATCAGCATCCGCGGCTTCAAGCGCGGGGAGAAGTGCGGGCCGGCGACGAGGCGCTCGCGGCGCACGAGGTCGCCGGGGCGCGGCGCGCTGACGCCGAGCACGCGCTCGCCCTTCGTCGCGAGGCGCGCAGGCAGGTTCGCGTGGGGCCGGCGTAGCCGCGCCAGGGCGACGTCGGGCCGCGCGGTGTTCACGAAGCGGTCGAGGGTGCGGATCCAACCCTCGGCCGGGACGTCGCCCGCCTCCAGGCACAGAACCCACTCGCGCCGGACGCCACGGGCACCCGCGGCCCAGGGACTGCCGCCCCGCGGGCGCACCACGAGGGCCGCACCCGTGGCTTCGGCCACGGTCGCGACGGTCTCGTTCGGCACGGCGGTGACGATCACGGCATCGCCGATCAGGCCGGCGGCCACCCCCGTGACGAGCGCGCTCAGGGTGTCCGCAAGGCGATCGATCGCGTCCGGATCTGCCGGTCGAGCCACGTAGGTCAAGGCGGAGATCATGCGCGCCCATAAACCATTTTCGCGCAAAAGAGATAGGCGAAAGCATCGTCTTCGACGGTGCCGCGACTCTCCCGTGGAGAAGGCGTCGGGAATGCTCGAAATTGAGGCAGGCGGCCTCGCTTGTGTTCTTGTTATGTTCTAGTCCTATCGCCCCAACCCGAGGCGAGATCCGACCGTATGCCGAGATATCTGGAGCACGTCGATGCCGGGCCTGCGCGCCGCTTGGCCGGGACGAGCGTGGAGGCCGACGCCCGGCGCGGGCGCGGAGCTACCGCAAATCCCGAGGGGCGTTTCGAGCGGTCGCGGCGGGAATCCTTCGACGATGGTTGGGGGCCCAGTGAGACGCCGCACCTGCGCACGCACGTCCTGCCCGAGCGCGCGTGCCACATCATCACCCGCAACGCCTCGCCGGACATCCCCTTCGACCGGTCGATCAACCCCTACCGGGGCTGCGAGCACGGCTGCATCTACTGCTTCGCGCGGCCGAACCACGCCTATGCGGGGCTCTCGCCGGGCCTCGATTTCGAGACGCGCCTCTTCGCCAAGCCCGATGCGGCCAAGCTCCTTGAGCGGGAGCTTTCCGCGCCGGGCTATCGCCCGCGCACGATCGCGCTCGGCACGGCGACCGACCCCTACCAGCCGATCGAGCGGACCCACCGGATCACCCGGAGCGTGCTGGAGGTGCTCGCCCGCTTCCGCCACCCGGTCGGCATCGTCACGAAGTCGAACCTCGTGACCCGGGACATCGACATCCTTGCGGCGATGGCGGCGGAGCGTCTCGTGAAGGTTGCGGTCTCGGTCACCACCCTCGATCCGGTGCTCGCCCGCCGGATGGAGCCGCGCGCCCCGCATCCGAGGAAGCGCCTCGAAGCAATCGAGCGGCTGAGCGCGGCCGGCATCCCGGTGATGGTGATCGTGGCGCCCATCATCCCCTCGCTCAACGATCACGAGATCGAGGCGATCCTCGCCGAGGCCCGAGCACGCGGGGCAGGGGAGGCGAACCACGTGCTGCTGCGCCTGCCGCACGAGCTCGATGCCCTCGTCTCCGATTGGTTCGCGGAGCACTATCCCGACAGGGCCCGCCACGTCTTCTCGCTGATCGGCCAGGCCCGTGGCGGCAGGGTCTACGACGCGGCCTTCGGGCGTCGCATGGTTGGGGAGGGAGCCTACGCGGAGCTGATCGTCGAGCGCATGCGGCTCGCCAAGGCCCGGCTCGGCTACGCGGGCGAGCGCGTCACGCTCAACGCCGACGCCTTCGCGCCGCCGGGCGCGCAACTCAGCCTGTTCTGAGCAGGTCAGGCGCCGAACGATCGCGTGAAGCTGATCCGGTGGTGGGGGCTCCGGCCGATCCGGGCGAGGCCGGCGAGGTGGGCGGCGGTGCCGTAACCGACGTTCCGATCCCAGGCATAGTCAGGATGGCGGCGGGCGAGCGTCCGCATCAGGTCGTCGCGCAGGCACTTCGCGACGATCGAGGCGGCGGCGATCTGCGGCACCAGCCGGTCACCACCGATCACGGCCCGGCAGGTGTCCCCGAGCCCGGGAATCGCGTCCCGGCCATCGACCATCACGGACGCGTCGAGGCCGAGCCGCGCCACCGCTCGGGCCATCGCGTCGAGGGTCGCGGCCCGCACGTTGAGCCGGTCGACGAGGGCGCGCGAGCCCGCCGCGACGGCGACGCGCGCATGCGCACGGATGAGGGGTGCCAGCGCCTCGCGCTGCGCCCGCTTCAACCGCTTGCTGTCGTCGAGCCGGCCGAGGATCGGGGGCGGCAGGGCGGTCGGTTCGAACCAGACCGCGGCCACGACGACCGGGCCGCACAGCGCGCCGCGCCCGACCTCGTCGCAGCCGATGACGACGGGATAATCCGCCGCGCGCGCGGGGTCGAAGGGAGGCATGGGGCGAACTCGTGGGAGGGTGGGGCGAGCCTCTCCCTTCGCATCATCGACGGTCCGCGTCACCGTCTCCCGAGTGCCGGCCTAGCCGAGCTCGACCATGCCCGCCGCCGTGCTTTTCTCCGTGCGCTCGCGCGAGGCCCCGCGCTGATGGGCAAGCTCGACATTCGCGTAGAACTGGCGCGCGCTCTCGGCCCATGTGTAGCGCAGCGCCTCCTCACGGCAACGCGCGCGCGGGATCGAGAGCGCGGCGAGCGCAGCCCGCCGGAGGTCGGCGTCGAGCACGCCCGCCCCCGTTTCACCCACCACGTCGACGGGACCCGTGACCGGGTAGGCGGCGACGGGCAGGCCGCAGGCCAGCGCCTCCAGGAGCACGATGCCGAACGTGTCGGTGAGGCTCGGGAAGACGAAGACGTCGGCCGCCGCGTAGATCCGCGCCAGATCCACGCCCGTGCGCGTTCCGAGGAAGCGGGCCTCCGGCGCCAGCGCCGCGAGACGTGCGCGGTCCGGACCGTCGCCGACGACGACCTTCGTTCCCGGCAGATCGAGGGCGAGGAACGCCGCGACGTTCTTCTCGACCGCGAGGCGCCCGACGAACAGGAACAGCGGGCGCCGCAGCCCTTCGAGCGCGTCCGAATCCTGAGGCCGGAACAGGTCGGTGTCGACGCCGCGCGTCCAGCGCATCAGGTTCGTGAAGCCGCGCCCCGTCAGCTCCCGCTCAAGGGAGGGGGTACTCACCATCGTGCCGCTCGCCGCGCCGTGGAAGCGCCGCAGCCAGGCGTAGCTCCACGCCTGCGGCACCGGCGCCCGGGCGGCGAGGTACTCGGGAAAGCGGGTGTGGTAGCTCGTGGTGAAGGGGCGCCCCTGAGCGAGGCAGCAGCGCCGAGCGGCGTAGCCCACCGTCCCCTCGGTCGCGATGTGGATGTGGGTCGGCGCGATGGCGGCGAGCCGCGCCTCGAGCTTGCGCCGCGCCGCATAGGCGAGGCGGATCTCCGGGTAGCCCGGCAGGGGCAGCGAGGGGAAATCCTGATGCGTCAGGAAGACAGGGTCGACGCCGAGGCCGCGTCCGGCCTGCGCCATGTGCTCCAGCGAGCGCACCACGCCGTTGACCTGCGGGTGCCAGGCGTCAGTGGCGATGAGGAGCCTCACGCGACGGCACGCCGGCCCGGCGCCGCGTCCTGCTGCTGCAGGGCGATCCGCTCCGCTGCGGCCTCCGCCTCGCGGGCGCGCAGCAGGCTCGGATAGTGCAGCACCTCCATCCTTCCGTCGTAATGCTCGACGATCGCCGTGCAGGATTCCACCCAATCGCCCGTGTTCAGGTAGCGCAGGCCGTCGATCTCGCGGTTCGCAGCGTGGTGGATGTGGCCGCAGATCACTCCGTCGGCGCCGACCCGGCGCGCCTCGGCCGCCAGGAACTCCTCGAACTTGCCGATGAAGTTGACCGCGTTCTTCACCTTCAGCTTCGCCCAGGCCGAGAGCGACCAGTAGGCGAGCCCGAGCCGGCGGCGGACCTTGTTGAGCACCGTGTTGATGGAGAGCGCCAGCGTGTAGGCCCCGTCGCCGAGATAGGCGAGCCACTTGGCGTGGCGCACCACCATATCGAACTGGTCGCCGTGGATGACGAGATAGCGCTTGCCGTCCGCCGCGGTGTGGATCCGGCTCTCGGCGATCTCGATGCCGCCGAAGGTGGTGCCGATGTAGTCGCGCAGGAACTCGTCGTGGTTGCCCGGCACGTAGACGACGGTCGTGCCCTTTCGGACCTTGCGCAGGAGCTTCTGCACGACGTCGTTGTGCGCCTGGGGCCAGTACCAGCCGGAGCGGAGCTGCCAGCCGTCGACGATGTCGCCGACGAGGTAGATTTCGTCGGCGTCGTAATCCCTGAGGAAGTTCAGCAGCAGGCCGGCCTGGCAGCCCTTCGTGCCGAGGTGCATGTCGGACAGGAAGAGCGTCCGGACGCGGATCGCCTTCTCCGTTTCTTCGGCCACGGGCGTCTCCCGGCGACGGTCACGGCCAGAGCCAAACCGGATTCCCGTATCAGTTTGATGACGCTGACGGCCTCATGTTGCGATGCCGAAGAAAACTGAGCGCATGCACAGGCTTACGTTGCAGTGCACGACAATTTTTTTGGACGCACGCCCAAGTTTTTTGAGTTTTCCTTCCTCGGCGAAGGCGGTCATAATCGTGGCCAAGGAGACCACCGGGCTCGCTCGGTGCCGGAAACGGCCAATGGGATCAACGGCGGCAGGAAGGAAGGTGTCCAAGTCGCGTCGGGAGTGCTTGCAAGAGCGGCCGGCTCGACGCATTGAGGCTCTCGGCTCATCGGAGGCGACCGGCATGCAACCGTGCCGCGACCGCGGGGCTGCCCCGCCGCTCCGCTCAGCGCCATGATCCGACCTGGGATGGACGACGTCGGCGGAACGGAACGCGGCCCCTGAAACGGGCTCGTCCCGGACGACGGGATCCGCGAGGACCGTACCATCTCGGTCCGCGACCTCCCCGACGACCCTCGCGGTCGAGGGGCCTGCCCCGCGGATCGCGGCAACCACGGGCCATCACCGAGCGACGCTGGCTCACTGACATCATTCTGGCGCCGGCCGATGGGCCGGCCAGCAGTTTAGGAAATCGGAGGACACAACATGGCGGCAACGAGACGGCCGGGTCGTAACCATCTCTTCGTGCCGGGGCCGACCAATATCCCGGATCGCGTGCTGCGCGCGATGCTGGTGCAGTCCGAGGATCACCGCTCGGTCGACTTCCCCTCGCTGACGAAGCCCCTGTTCGAGGACACCAAGAAGGTCTTCGGCTCGACCGACGGCACCATCTTCCTGTTCCCGGCCTCCGGCACCGGCATCTGGGAATCCGCGCTCTGCAACACGCTGGCCCGCGGCGACAAGGTCCTGTCCTCGCGCTTCGGCCAGTTCAGCCATCTCTGGATCGACATGGCGCAGCGCCTCGGCCTCGACGTGATCGTCCAGGAGGAGACCTGGGGCACGGGTGCGAACCCGCAGCGGATCGAGGAGGCGCTGCGCGCCGACAAGAACCACGAGATCAAGGCCGTGATGGTGGTCCACAACGAGACCGCCACGGGCGTGACGAGCGACATCGGCGCCGTGCGCAAGGCGATCGACGCGGCCGGCCACCCGGCGCTGCTCTTCGTCGACGGCGTGTCGTCGATCGGCTCGCTGCCCTTCAAGGCCGACGAGTGGAAGGTCGACGCGGCGATCGCGGGTTCCCAGAAGGGCCTGATGCTGCCGGCCGGCCTCGGCGTCGCCTGCATCAGCCCGAAGGGCCTGCAGGCCGCGGAGAGCCAGGCGGGCAAGAACGATCGCCTCGCCAAGGTCTACTTCGATTACGCCGACCAGCGGAAGGCGAACCCGACCGGCTACTTCCCCTACACCCCGCCGCTGCCGCTGCTCTACGGCCTGCGCGAGGCGCTGGACTGCCTGTTCGAGGAGGGTCTTGAGAACGTCTACCACCGGCACGCGGTGCTCGGTGAGGCGACTCGCCAGGCCGTCGCGGCATGGGGCCTGAAGACCTGCGCCAAGGATGCCAAGTGGAACTCCGACACCGTCACGGCGATCGTCGTGCCGGAGGGCGTCGACGCCGCCAAGATCATCAAGCACGCCTATGTCCGCTACAACCTCGCCCTCGGCGCGGGTCTGTCGGAAGTGGCGGGCAAGGTGTTCCGCATCGGCCATGTCGGCGACCTGAACGAGCTGTCGCTGCTCGGCGCCATCGCGGGCGCCGAGATGTCGATGCTCGACAACGGCATCAAGGTGACCCCCGGCTCGGGCGTCGCCGCCGCGTCGAGCTACCTGCGGGAGAACCCCCTCTCGAAGGCCTAGTGGAAAACCCGAACGGGGCCGGCCGATGCCGGCCCCGCTTCGCGTAGAGACACGGACGAAGGCCGGGCGGACGCCACGCCGGCCGCCCGGTTCTGAAAGGGGTTCTCCATGACGCAGAAAATCGTCTTCCTCGACCGCGAATCCCTCGACGCCAAGGTGCGCGAATTCAACTTCCCGCACGAGTACACCGAGTACGAGTCGACCTGGACGCCGGAGGAGATCGTCGAGCGCCTGAAGGATGCGGAGATCGCGCTCATCAACAAGGTGCCGATGCGCGCCGAGGTCCTGAAGCAGCTACCGAAGCTGAAGCTGATCGCGGTGGCCGCCACCGGCACGGACGTCGTCGACAAGGCCCAGGCCAAGGCGCAGGGCATCACCGTCTCGAACATCCGCAATTACGCCTTCAACACGGTGCCCGAGCACGTCGTCGCGCTGATGTTCGCGCTGCGCCGCGCCATCGTGCCCTACGCCAATTCGGTCCGCCGGGGGATTGGAACAAGTCGACCCAGTTCTGCTACTTCGACTACCCGATCTACGACATCGCGGGATCGACGCTCGGCATCGTCGGCTACGGTGCCCTCGGCAAGTCGATCGCCAAGCGGGCAGAGGCGCTCGGCATGAAGGTCATCGCCTACGACGTCTTCCCGCAGGACGGGCTCGTCGACTTCGAGACGATCCTCAAGGAATCCGACGTCATCACGCTGCACGTGCCGCTCACCCCCGAGACCAAGAACATGATCGGGCGCGAGCAGCTCGCGAAGATGAAGAGCAGCGCCATCCTCATCAACACGGCCCGCGGCGGCCTCGTGGACGAGGAGGCCCTGCTGGAGGCTCTCAAGAACGGCACCATCGGGGGTGCGGGCTTCGACGTGGTGGCGCAGGAGCCGCCGAAGAATGGCAACATCCTGTGCGACGCCGACCTGCCGAACCTCATCGTCACGCCCCACGTGGCCTGGGCGAGCAAGCAGGCGATGCAGATTCTCGCCGACCAGCTCGTCGACAACGTCGAGGCATTCGTGGCGGGCTCGCCGAAGAACGTGGTCGAGGCCTGAGACGGCGGGCGTTCCAGCCGTGACCGTGTCTTGAGGTGCCGCGTCGGCGGTCCCTCGGGCGGCTTCAGGGATCGAGCCGGTGGGGAAGCCTGATCCGGGCTTCCCTGTCGCTCCGCACCTCGACGAGGAGGCGCGGGCGGGACGGAGGCCGTGAGGGCTCGTCTGACCATTTGCCGGGATCAAACCGGGCGCTCGCGCCCGTTTGGGAAACGCTGAACCGCGCCGAACCGCGCGGACGAAGGGACAACCAATGAAGAAGCTGCTTTTCCTGTTCGACACGGATCCGGTGCCGAGCGTGTTCGACACGGTGGTCGGCTACGACGGCGGCGCCGACCACATCACGGGCTACGGCAACGTGACCCCCGAGACCGTGGGCGCTCTCGTCGACGGGACGATCTACACCCGCGGCGGCTCGGAAAAGAAGTCGACCGCGATCTTCGTGGGCGGCGGCAACATGGCGGCCGGCGAGGCGGTGCTGGAGGCGGTCAAGAAGCGCTTCTTCGGCCCGTTCCGCGTCTCGACGATGCTCGACTCGAACGGCTCGAACACCACTGCGGCCGCGGGCGTCGCGCTCGTCGCCAAGGCTGCCGGCTCGCTTGAGGGCAAGAAGGCGATCGTGCTGGCCGGCACCGGCCCGGTCGGTATGCGCTCCGCCGCGCTGCTCGCCAAGGAGGGCGCGCAGGTGACCGTCGCCGGCCGCTCGCTGGACAAGGCCCAGGCCGCGGCGGACGCCATCAACAAGCGCTTCAACGTGAAGGTGGCGGCCGTCGAGACGCCGGATGCCGGCTCCCGCGCCCGGGCCGTGAAGGGCCAGAACATCGTGTTCTCGGCCGGCGCCATCGGTCTCGAACTCCTGCCCGAGGACGCCTGGAAGGACGAGGCGAGCATCGAGTTCGTAGCCGATTACAATGCCCAGCCCCCGCTCGGCTTCGGCGGCATCGAGGCCATGGACAAGGGCAAGGAGCGCCACGGCAAGCGGTCGTTCGGCGCCCTCGGCATCGGCGGCCTGAAGCTCAAGCTCCACCGCGCCTGCGTCGGCCAGCTCTTCGACAACACCGAGCAGGTGCTCGATGCCGAGGAGATCTATGCGCTGGCCAAGAAGATGGCCTGAGGGGAGATAAGCATGGCCGAGAACGAGACCATCTCGAAATTCCTCGATGGGCTGGCGAGCTCGGCCCCGACACCCGGCGGCGGCGGTGCCGCCGCCATCTCCGGCGCGATGGGCGCGGCCCTCGTCTCGATGGTGTGCAACCTCACCATCGGCAAGAAGAAGTACGTCGAGGTCGAGGCCGAGCTGAAGGAGGTTCTGGCCAAGTCCGAGGCGCTGCGGGCCACGCTCACCGGCATGATCGCGGACGACGTCGAGGCGTTCGACGCGGTGATGGCCGCCTACGGGCTCCCGAAGAACACCGACGCTGAGAAGGCTGCCCGGTCCGAGACGATCCAGGCGGCCCTCAAGACCGCCACCGACGTGCCGCTCGCCTGCTGCCGCGTCTGCCGCGAGGTGATCGACCTCGCCGCGATCACGGCGGACAAGGGCAACCTCAACGTCATCTCGGACGCGGGCGTTGCCGTGCTGTCGGCCTATGCGGGCCTGCGCAGCGCGGCGCTCAACGTCTACGTGAACGCCAAGGGCCTCGACGATCGTGGCTTCGCCGACGAGCGTCTCAAGGAGCTCGAAGGTCTGCTCGCGGAGGCCGGAGCGCTGAACGAGAAGGTTTATGAGGTCGTCAGGGCCAAGGTGAACTGAGCGAAGGTCAGCCGAGCCGGCTCACCAGTTTCGTCCCCGGTTCCTGCCGCCGGGGACGGTGAAACTCTGAATACGAAAAGCATTCCGGTCGCCTATCAAGGCAGACTTAAAGAGAATGCAAAAAAATATAAACGCTGGAGCGCTTCCCGCGAAATGAAATTTGCGGGATGATCGCTCGCAAGGAAGCGCCAGAAAAGGAGGTCTCGGATGGACGTTCACGAGTACCAAGCCAAAGAGCTGCTCGCGAGCTTCGGCGTCGCCGTGCCGAAGGGTGCCGTCGCCTTCAGCCCGGATCAGGCGGTCTACGCGGCGACCGAGCTCGGCGGCTCGTTCTGGGCCGTGAAGGCCCAGATCCATGCGGGCGCCCGCGGCAAGGCCGGCGGGATCAAGCTCTGCCGCACCTACAACGAGGTGCGCGACGCGGCGAAGGACCTGCTCGGCAAGCGCCTCGTCACCATCCAGACCGGCGCCGACGGCAAGCCCGTCCAGCGCGTCTACGTCGAGACCGCCGACCCGTTCGAGCGCGAGCTCTACCTCGGCTACGTCCTCGACCGGAAGGCAGAGCGCGTCCGCGTTATCGCCTCCCAGCGCGGCGGCATGGACATCGAGGAGATCGCCGCCAAGGAGCCCGAGGCCCTGATCCAGGTCGTGGTCGAGCCGGCGGTCGGCCTGCAGCAATTCCAGGCCCGCGAGATCGCCTTCCAGCTCGGGCTCAACATCAAGCAGGTCTCGGCCGCGGTGAAAACCATCATGAACGCCTACCGGGCGTTCCGCGATTGCGACGGCACCATGCTGGAGATCAACCCGCTCGTCGTCACGAAGGACGACCGGGTGCTGGCGCTCGACGCCAAGATGTCCTTCGACGACAACGCCATGTTCCGCCGCCGCAACATCGCGGACATGCACGACCCGTCCCAGAGCGATCCGCGCGAGGCGCAGGCCGCCGAGCATAATCTGAACTACATTGGCCTCGACGGCGAGATCGGCTGCATCGTCAATGGCGCCGGCCTCGCCATGGCGACGATGGACATGATCAAGCACGCAGGCGGCGAGCCGGCGAACTTCCTCGACGTCGGCGGCGGCGCATCGCCCGAGCGCGTCGCTACCGCCTTCCGGCTGGTCTTGTCCGACCGCAACGTGAAGGCGATCCTCGTCAACATCTTCGCGGGCATCAATCGCTGCGACTGGATCGCCGAGGGCGTGGTCAAGGCGGCGCGCGAGGTGAAGATCGACGTGCCGCTCGTGGTGCGGCTCGCGGGCACGAACGTGGAGGCAGGCAAGAAGATCCTCTCGGAGAGCGGGCTCGACCTGATCACCGCCGACACCCTGACCGAGGCCGCCCAGAAGGCCGTTCGGGCCTGCCAGGGCGCCAAGGCAGCCCACTGAGCGGACGGGAGGAAACAGACCAATGAGCATCCTCATCGACGAGAAGACCCCGATCCTCGTTCAGGGCATCACGGGCGACAAGGGCACGTTCCACGCCCGCGAGATGATCGAGTACGGCTCGAACGTCGTCGGCGGCGTCACGCCTGGCAAGGGCGGCAAGACCCATGTGGGCGTGCCGGTGTTCAACACCGTGAAGGAGGCCGTGCGCGAGACGGGCGCCACCACGACGATCACCTTCGTGGCGCCGCCCTTCGCGGCGGACGCGATCATGGAGGCGGCCGACGCCGGCGTCCGGCTGATCTGCTCGATCACCGACGGCATCCCCGCCCAGGACATGATGCGGGTGAAGCGCTACCTGATGCGCTACCCGAAGGACCGCCGCTCGATGGTGGTGGGGCCGAACTGCGCCGGCATCATCTCGCCCGGCAAGTCGATGCTCGGCATCATGCCCGGCCATATCTACCTGCAGGGCAATGTCGGCATCATCTCGCGCTCCGGCACCCTCGGATACGAGGCCGCCTCGCAGATGAAGGCGGAAGGGATCGGCATCTCGACCTCGGTCGGCATCGGCGGTGATCCGATCAACGGCTCCTCCTTCCTCGATCATCTCGCGCTGTTCGAGCAGGATCCGGACACGCACGCCGTCCTGATGATCGGCGAGATCGGCGGTCCGCAGGAGGCCGAGGCTTCGGCCTGGATCAAGGAAAACATGACGAAGCCGGTGATCGGTTTCGTGGCCGGCCTCACCGCCCCGAAGGGCCGCCGCATGGGGCATGCGGGCGCCATCATCTCGGCGACCGGCGACAGTGCCGCCGAGAAGGCCGAGATCATGCGGTCCTACGGCCTCACCGTGGCGCCGGACCCGGGTTCCTTCGGCGCGACCGTCGCCGAGGTGATGCGCAAGCGCGCGGCGTGAGCCGCACGCATTTCCCTCCCCCTTGCGGGATGGGGCTGGGGATCGAAGATCCCGCGTGGGGGTGGTTCCGCGCGAGGCTCCGCGGTGCCTCCTGCGCCATCCCCACCTCCGACTCCTCCCCGCAAGGGGGAGGAGAGCTGCCGTCGCGCGGGAGGCCCGATCAGCCATGACCAATACCCTGCATGCCTCGCCGGGCGCCGCGGTCGACCATGTCTTCGCGCCGCCAGTGATCACGGGCACCTCCTCGAAGGAGGCGCTCGACATCCTGTTCCACGCGCTGCTCGACGTCGCGCGCCGCCACGAGCCCGAGCTCGAGGTGGTCCTGCACGGCAACGCCAACATCTCGGAATTCTCGCCGGAGCTTCTCGCCCGAGCCCTGCAGGTGCAGGGCATCTGGTTCCAGCTCCTCTCGATCGCCGAGCAGAACGCCGCGATGCGCCGCCGCCGCCACATCGAGCGGAACGAGGGCCGCGCGGCGCTCGGCGGCAGCTTCAGCAAGATCCTGGCCGAGGCCGCCTCCAATGGCATCGCGGCCGGCGACATCCACGGCCTCCTGAAGGATCTGCGCATCCGCCCGACCATCACGGCGCACCCGACCGAGGGCAAGCGCGTGACCGTGCTGGAGAAGTTCCGCCGGATCTACCTGCTGCTGCGCGAGCTGGAACTGCCCCGCTGGACCGAGCGCGAGCGCAACGGCCTGATGAACGATCTGCGCGACCAGATCGAGCTGGTCTGGATGACGGGCGAGCTGCATCTCGAGAAGCCGACCGTCGAGCGCGAGGTCGCCTGGGGCCTGCACTTCTTCGACGAGACGCTGTTCGAGATGCTGCCGGAGGTGCTCTACTCCCTGGAGGAGAGCCTCGCCCAATATTACCCGGACGAGAAGTTCGAGGTGCCGGCCTTCTTCCAGTTCGGCTCCTGGATCGGCGGCGACCGCGACGGCAACCCCTACGTCACCGCCAGTGTCACCCGGGCGACGCTTCAGCGCAACGCCCTCGCCTCGCTCCACCGCTACCGCGACGGCGTGAACGGGCTCGGCCGCATGCTCTCCCTCACCGAGCGCTCGCTGCCGGTGCCGGAGAGCTTCAAGCGGGAACTCGCCCATCTCCTCGCGGAGAGCGGGGACGCCAAGGCCATCGCTGGCCGCAACCCCGGCGAGGCGTTCCGCCAGTTCCTAACCTGCATCCTGCGCAAGCTCGAGGCGACGATCGCCCGCAACGAAGGTCGGCGCGCCCCGGGCCCGGACTATCCCAGCGCGGACGGCCTCATCAACGACCTGCGCACCCTGGAGCAGGGGCTGGCCGACTCGAAATGCGACTCGCTCGCGACCGACCTCGTCCGGCCGGTGCGGCGGATGGTCGAGATCTTCCGCTTCTCCACCGTGCGGCTGGATCTGCGCGAGAACAGCACCCGCACCACGAAGGCGCTCCAGGCCCTCTGGCGGCAGCAATACGGGGAGGCCAAGACCCCGCCCGACGTCGAGGCGCCGGAATGGAAGGCGTGGCTGCTGGCCGAGCTCGCCAAGCCCCGCAACCCGGAGCGCTCCTTCGACGATCTGCCGGACGATGCCCGCGAGACGCTGGAGACCTTCGCCCTCGTCGGCGAGATGCGCGAGCAGCTCGACCGCGAGGCCTTCGGCGCCTTCATCCTCTCGATGACGCGCTCGGTGCCCGACATCCTCGGCGCCTACCTGCTGGCCAAGGAGGCCGGCATCTACCTCGACACGGCGGGCACCGAGATCTGCCCGCTGCCGATCGTGCCCCTCTTCGAGACGATCGACGACCTGCGCGCCGCGCCCGTCATCATGAAGGAGCTGCTCGCGATTCCCGTCGTGCGCCGCTCCACCCGCTGGCAGGGCGGCGTGCAGGAGGTGATGATCGGCTACTCGGATTCGAACAAGGACGGCGGTTTCGTCGCCTCGAACTGGGAACTCTACAAGGCGCAGTCGAAGCTCACCCTGCTCGGCAAGCATCTCGGCGTGCCGATCGCCTTCTTCCATGGCCGGGGCGGCTCGGTGAGCCGCGGCGGCGCTCCGACCGCGCGGGCCATCGCCGCCCAGCCGGCAGGCTCGATCAACGGGCGCTTCCGCACCACCGAGCAGGGCGAGGTGGTCTCCTTCAAGTACGCGAACCGCGGCACGGCGGCCTATCAGATGGAGCTTCTCGCCTCCTCGGTCTTCGAGCATGCCCTGAAATCCGAGCGCGAGGCGGCCTCGCTGCCGCGGGCCGAGTTCGACGACGTGCTGGAAGCCTTCTCGGGTGCGAGCCGCGCCGCCTACGTCAAGCTGATCCAGCACCCGGATCTCGTGACCTATTTCGGCTGCGCGAGCCCGCTCGACGAGATCGCGCTCCTCAACATCGGCTCGCGGCCGGCCCGCCGCTTCGGCGCCCGCTCGCTCGGCGACCTGCGGGCGATCCCGTGGGTGTTCGCGTGGTCGCAGAACCGGCATGTCATCACGGGCTGGTACGGCGTCGGTTCGGGGCTCCAGAGTTTCCTCGACGTGCGCGGCGCGCAGGGGGAGATGCAGCTCAAGCGGATGTTCCGCGACTCGCGCCTGTTCCGGCTCATCCTCGACGAGGTCGAGAAGACGCTCCTGATGGTCGATCTGGAGATCGCCCGCGACTATGCGAGCCTCGTGCCGGACGAGAGCGTGCGCACGAACATCTTCCGCATGATCGAGGACGAGTACCGCCTCACCTGCGAGATGGCGCTCCGCGTCAGCGGCGACCGGGATCTCGCCGAGCGCTTCCCCCTGTTCCGTGACCGGCTGAACGAGCGCCTGCCGACGATCAACCAAGTCAGCCGCGAGCAGGTCGAGCTGCTGCGCCGCTTCCGCAGCGAGGAGGACGAGGACAAGCGCGAGGCGGTGAAATCCGCGCTGCTCCTCTCGATCAACTGCATCGCGGTGGGCTTCGGCGCCACCGGATGAGCCGACGATCCGGCTGCCCTGTCTCAGGGCTTGCCGGACGACTGGTTGCAACGTGTGCGGGCCGCGCCCTAGCTGCCCGCCGGAATTTCATAACACCAAGGAGGACCCCGATGAGCTTCACCCTGATCCAGCAGGCCACCCCGCGCCTGCACCGCTCGGAACTCGCCGTGCCCGGCTCGAACCCGACCTTCATGGAGAAGTCGTCGAAATCGGCCGCGGACGTGATCTTCCTCGACCTCGAGGACGCCGTGGCGCCCGACGACAAGGAGAAGGCCCGCACCAACATCATCCAGGCGCTCAATGAGATCGACTGGGGCAACAAGACCATGATGATCCGCATCAATGGTCTCGACACCCACTACATGTACCGCGACGTGGTCGATATCGTCGAGGCGTGTCCCCGCCTGGACATGATCCTGATTCCCAAGGTCGGCGTGCCGGCCGACGTCTACGCCATCGACGTGCTCGTCACCCAGATCGAGCAGGCCAAGAAGCGCGACAAGAAGATCGGCTTCGAGGTGCTGATCGAGACCGCGCTCGGCATGGCGAATGTCGAGGCGATCGCGCAATCCTCGAAGCGCCTTGAGGCGATGTCCTTCGGCGTCGCCGACTACGCGGCCTCGGCCCGCGCCCGCTCGACCGTGATCGGCGGCGTGAACCAGGATTACAGCGTGCTGACCGACAAGGACGAGGGCGGCAACCGCCAGACCCACTGGCAGGACCCGTGGCTCTTCGCCCAGAACCGGATGCTGGTGGCCTGCCGCGCCTACGGCCTGCGCCCGATCGATGGGCCCTTCGGCGATTTCTCGGATCCGGACGGCTACGTCTCGGCGGCCAAGCGCTGCGCGGCGCTGGGCTTCGAGGGCAAGTGGGCGATCCACCCGACCCAGATCGAGCTCGCCAACGAGGTCTTCACCCCCTCCGAGGCCGAGGTCACCAAGGCCCGCCGCATCCTCGAGGCGATGGAAGAGGCCGCCAAAGCCGGCCGCGGCGCCGTCTCCCTCGACGGCCGCCTCATCGACATCGCCTCGATCCGCATGGCCGAGGCGCTGATCGAGAAGGCGAATGCGATGAACGCGAAGTAGGACGCAAGGCATCCCGGCGCGCCGCAGGCGTGACCGGGATGCCGGCATGGGGTCCGGGGCGCGCGTCACCAGACGCCCCGGGCCCGTACGCTAACGGCAATCCGTTGCGGGCCCGGCGCGACCCGGCGCATCCTGGCTCGACCAGTCCGCCATCATGCCGCCGCTCCGAACCAGCGTTCCCTTCAGAGGCAGGACGGCGCCGGGAGCCGCCCATGTCCATCACATCGATCGATCCCCTCGTCGCCCTCGGCGTCCTCATCGCCACCGGTGTGACGGACGCCGCCTACGTGTTCTTCAACGCGGCCGTGGGCGCCCGCCAGCGGGTCCGGGCCGCGAACTGGAGCGCGATCTGGTACCTGCTCTCCGCCTTCGCGGTCATCAGCTATACGCAGAACGCGTTCTACGTGACGTTCGCGGCGCTGGGCTCCTGGCTCGGCGCCTACGTGTCCGTCGCGTGGCTGTCCCGCCGTCCCGGCGACGGAACCGGCCGCCACCCCTAGCCATTCCCCGCAGGCCGCGTTCAGCGGCCAAGCTCGAAGGAGATCTGCCATGCACGTGACGATCGAGGACGCGCACGAGGCCATCGAGGCTGCCCGCGCCAAGGCGGTCGAGCTCGGCACCCAGATGTGCATCGCCGTCGTCGATTCGGGCGGCAACCTGAAGGCGTTCTATCGGATGGACGATGCCTGGGTCGGCTCGATCGACATCTCGCAGAAGAAGGCCAAGACGGCCCTGTTCTTCGGCATGCCGACCGGACAGATCGGCCAGCTCTCGCAGCCCGGCGGACCGCTCTACGGCATCGAGCACTCGAATGACGGGCTCATCACGTTCCCGGGCGGTATCCCGATCGTGGACAAGGACGGCGTGATGTCGGGCGCCATCGGCGTCAGCGGATCGACCGTCGAGAACGACCACGCAGTGGCCGAGGCCGGCGCCAGCGCGATCGGCGCGACCGAGTTGCCGGCGCATCCCTGGCGCACCTGATTTTCAGCCTCGGCGCGCCCTGAAAAACCTGCGGTTAAGCATAGGCGCCCTATCACGGGCCCGAGAGCCACGCGCAGCGGAGACGGGGAGCGGCGATGAATCGGGAGCAACTCGCGGATGCGCTGAGGCGGCTGGCCGCCTCGCAGGTCGAGGACATCGAGCGCGCCGTCAAGGACGGCCACAAGACCATCGCGCTGAACGAGCTGGCGGACCTCAACCGCCAGCTCAAGGCCTTCGCCGCCGCCCTGAAGAAGGCGCCGGCGCGAGCCTGATCGTCGAGACCGCGGATTCCCTCTCCCGACCCGGGAGAGGGGGCCTGCCGAACCGGTCCCGATCCTACCAGCGCGGCCCGTCCCAGCCGGCATGCGGGATCGGAGCGGGCGGGAGCGGAGGATCGTAATCGCCGCGGCTGAAACGCGGGACGCCGCCGAAGCCCGGCCGCTCGTCGCAGATCTTCACCCTCCGCACCACCTCGTCGCCATAGGCGTCCAGGCGCCGCTTCACGATGACCCGGCATTCGTCGACCGGCGGCTCGAATCGGGGGCCGGCCGTGAAGCGCGGCCCGTGAAGTCGGGGCTCCGGCGGCGGAGGCGGGGGTGGCGGGGCCCGCTCGAACTCCACCTCGCCGCCGCGCGGCGGATAGGGAGCGTCGAAATCGGCAGCGTGGGCGCTACCGGCGAGCGCGACGGCCGCGAGGCCGCAGAGGCGCAACAGGATCGGACTCGACACGGAATTCTGGCTCCGGGACGGGCCGGCGGGATCGCGCGGCTGACGTCATGCGCGATCATCCGCAGGCTCGTCTGAACCCGGCCGGAGCGTCAGCGTGTGCATTCGTTCAGTTTCGCAACCGCGCCACCCTTGACCGAGCCCCTGTCGCCGTGGCGTGTTCTTGTTCTGTTCGCACGACAGGACACCCGATGGCCCCGGCACGAAGCGCAGAATCCACTCACCCGCCGACGGTCGAGGCCATCGCGGCAGCCTATCTCGACGCCGCCGAGGGGACGCCGAGGCGGCCATGCTAGCGATCATCCGCGACGCCTTAACCGATCTCTGCGAGGCGGAGCGCCGGACGTTGCGCCGCGACCGGTTGATCTCGCGCGGCTATGTCCGCGGCGCCCTCGACGCGGACAGGACGGCGACCTGAGCGGGTTCAGCGCTCGGCCGGCCCGGCCTCGACCTCCCGGTTCTCCTCGACCTCCGGCGCGACCTGCCCGTAATTCAGCACGGCGACGAGGGCGACGCCGCCGAACACGTTTCCGATGAGCGTCGGCAGGAAGAACCGGAAGGCGTAGTCGCTGAGGGTGGCGGCGCCGCTCGCCACCAGGAAGAACGCCTCGACCGAGCCCGCCACGACATGGGCGAGCCCGCACATCGCGACAAGCCAGGTCATCAGGAGGATGATGAAGGGCGCCGCGGTGCCGGTCGCGGGCAGGATCCACACCATCAGGGCGATGATCCAGCCGGCGAAGATCGCCTTGATCACGGTCGCTCCGAACGGGAAGGCGATGGTGTGGTGGCTGATCTCGGCGAACGCCGCCGTCACGCCCGGCCCGAAGGCGTCCGAGTGCGCCAGCACCGTGGCGATGGCGGCGGTCGCGAGGATGTTGCCGGCGAGCACGATCGCCCACAGGCGCAGCACCCGGAACGCGGTCTTCGCCGAGCGGTCGTGGAGCAAGGGCAGGATCGGCGTGATGGTGTTCTCGGTGAACAATTGCTGGCGCCCGAGCACCACGACGAGGAAGCCAACCGCGTAGCCCATCGTGGTGACGAGCTTCGCCCACTCGGTCGAGGGCAGGTGCGCCTTCAGCACGCCCGGGACAATTAGCGACAGGGCGATGCTGAGGCCCGCGGCGAAGGCCGAGAGGAAGAGGGCGAGCCCGTGCCGGCGCAACTCCTCGTCGCCCTCGTGGCGGATCACCTCGTGCAGAACGAAGGCGTCCGGCCGGCCGATCTCGTCGACGGCATCGATCATCGCATCGTGTTTGGCGATCGCTTCGGCTCGGTCCCGCTCCGTCATCGTCTCCGCTCAGCTTGGCGGGCCGCCGCCCGACGGTGTGAACATTCACGCGCGCAGCCGCGCCACCAGCGCCGCGATCTCGGCCCGCGCCGCCGCGACCGCGGCGGCGTCCTTGCCGCGGACCACGATCCGATTGAGGAACCCGCCTTGCGTCATCGACGGATAGGAGCCGATCGAGACGCCCGGATGCGCGCCGGCGATCGAAGCGAGATCGGAGGCGTAGGCCCCCTCGGGGATGTTGCCGACTTCGATCGTCTCCGAGATCACGCGGGCGCCGGTCCGGAGCGTCGGGCCGATCTCGTCGAGCATGGCCTGCATGATCGCCGGCACGCCCGCCATCACGAAGACGTTGCCGATGCGGAAGCCGGGCGCCTTCGAGATCGGATTCGGGATGAGGTCGGCGCCGTCCGGGATGCGGGCCATGCGCAGGCGCGCGGCGTTGAGATCCTCGGGCTTGATGCGTTCGAGCAGCATCGCGCGCGCCCTCGGGTCGACGTCGATGCCGACTCCGAAGGCTTCCGCCACGCAATCGGCCGTGATGTCGTCGTGCGTCGGTCCGATGCCGCCGGTGGTGAAGAGGTAGGTGTACCGGGCGCGAAGCGCGTTCACCGCCTCGACGATCATGGGCGCCTCGTCCGGCACGATGCGGACTTCGCGCAGGTCGATGCCGACCGCCGTGAGGTAGTCGGCAATGGAGCCGATGTTCTTGTCTTTCGTCCGGCCGGATAGGATCTCGTCGCCGATGACGAGGATGGCGGCGGTCACGGCGTGCGGGTCGGTCGTCATCAGGATCGGGGCGGGAGGGCGGGTCCCACCGACTTAGCGCGACTGCGTCGCATCGCCAGGGCGGGGAAAATGCGGGATCTCCCGCCGCGCTTGCCAATCCCAAGGTCTTCGATGCAGTTTCCACACGCCCTCATCGAGGGACGCCTCGTCCAACGCTACAAGCGCTTCCTCGCCGACGTGGCGCTCGCGGACGGATCGGTGGTCACCGCCCATTGCGCGAATCCCGGCGCGATGCTCGGGCTCATCGCACCGGGCAGCCGGGTGCTCCTGTCCCCGGCCAGCGGGTCAGGCCGCAAGCTCGCCTATTCCTGGGAACTGGTGGAGGCGGACCTGCCGGGTGGCCCGCAATGGGTCGGCATCAACACGATGCGCCCGAACGCCCTGGTGGCCGAGGCGTTCGGCGAGGAGCGGCTTCCCGTTCTGGCAGGCTACACGGCGCTCAGGCCGGAAGTCCGGTACGGGCGGGCGAGCCGCGTCGACTTCCTCGCCACGGCGGAGGGCCTGCCGCCCTGCCATGTCGAGGTGAAGAACTGCCATCTCATGCGGCGCCCGGGGCTCGCGGAGTTTCCCGACTGCAAGGCCGCGCGCAGCGCCCGGCACATGGAGGAGCTCGCCGCGGTCGTGGCGGCGGGCGGCCGAGCCGTCGTCATCATCGTGGTCCAGATGCACGCCGCCGCCTTCGACGTGGCGCGGGACATCGACCCCGCCTTCGACCGGGCGTTCCGAGCGGCGCGAGAAGCGGGCGTCGCGGTGCACGCCCATCGTTGCCGGATCGACGAGCGTGGTGTGGCGATCGCCGAGGCGATCCCCGTGGTCACGCCGGATTGAGCCAGCCTCTACCTCACGCCCCTCGCTCGAACACCAAGTTCAGCTTGGTCCGGGTGATCTCCCGATAGCCGTAGCCCTCGAGGTGCTTCGGCAGGTCGAGCTGCCAGCGGTCGGTGCCGTTCTCCACGAGCAGCAGCTTTGGCAGCAGCGCGGGCGGCGCCTCACGCAGGAACGGCTCCAGGATCAGATCCTCGGCGCCCTCCACGTCGAGCTTGATCGCGTCGATCCGCTCGATGCCCTCGCCGCGCACGAGATCGAGCAGCGTCATGGCCGGGACCTTGATCTGCGCGCCCTCGTTGGTGCCCACGATCTTGAGGCTCGATTCGCCGCGGTTGCGCGGGTCAATGAAGAGCGTGAGTTCGCCCGCCCGGTCGGCGAGCGCGCAGGCGATGGCCTTCACGGTACCGAACGGGTTCTGGGCGATGTTGTAGGTGAGCCGGTCGAACACGTCGGGCTGCGGCTCGACGGCGAGGATGCGGGCGCGCGGTCCGGCGAAGGCCGCCACGAACAGCGCGTAGGCGCCGATATTGGCGCCGATGTCGAGGAAGACGCCGTTCTGCGGCAGCCGCTCCTTCAGGAGGGCGCGCTCCTTCGGATCGAAGAACTGCGGGGTGAAGAGCACCTTCTTCTCGCAGTTGTTGTTGTAGGGATAGAGCCGCATCCGGGCGCCGAAGCGCTCCACGTCGAGGGGCTGGCCGCGCAGCAGCGTGATCGCGAGCCGGCGCAATGCCAGCGCGAGCCGGCGGCCGCGCCAGGTATCCGGCGAGAACCGCCCGGTCCGATCGGCGATGCGCGCGACGAGACCGGCGGGCGCGTAGGTTCCGTAGGGCTGCGTGTCCTTCATCGACGATGGTGATGCCAGCCGGATCGTCACGCCGCAAGCCGCGGGCGCATTGCGCCGCGCGGCTCGGCTGATCTAAGCGGGTCGGCGACGATCCGAGAGGCGGCGACGAGATGCAGACCTTCGATTCCGACGGCGTGACCATCGCCTATATCGACGTGCCGGCCGTCGGCGGCGGAGATGACCTGGGCAAGGGCGATCCCGTCCTGCTGATCCACGGCTTCGCCTCGAACCACGTGGTCAACTGGGTCAACACGCTCTGGGTGAAGACGCTGAGCCAGGCCGGCTACCGGGTGGTCGCCCTCGACAATCGCGGCCACGGCGAGAGCGAGAAGCTCTACGATCCGGCGGCCTACAGCTCCGAGGCGATGGCGGGCGACGCGCGGCGCCTCCTGGACCATCTCGGCATCGCGCGGGCCGACATCATGGGTTACTCGATGGGCGCCCGCATCACCGCCTACCTCGCCCTCGACCATGCGGAGCGGGTCCGCTCGGCCCTGTTCGGCGGCCTCGGGATGCATCTCGTGGAGGGGAGGGGGCTTCCGAGCGGCATCGCCGAGGCGCTGGAGGCGCCCCCCGGCACGCCGGCCCCGAATCCGACCGCGCAGGCTTTCCGCACCTTCGCCGAGCAGACGAAGAGCGACCTGCGGGCGCTCGCCGCCTGCATGCGGGGCTCGCGCCAGACCCTGTCGCGGGCCGAGATTGCCCAGATCGAGGTGCCGGCCCTCGTCACCGTCGGCACCCTCGACACCGTGGCGGGCTCCGCCGCGGGCCTCGCCGCCCTGATGCCGAACGCCCGGGCGCTGGAGCTCCCCGACCGCGACCACAGCACCGCGGTCGGCGCCAAGGCCCACCGGGACGGCGTTCTCGCCTTCCTCGCCGCGCGGCCCTGACGGATCAGCTCTTCAGCCGGTAGCCGGTGCGGAAGATGTAGGTGACGAGGCCGAGGCAGAGGGCGAGGAACAGGCAGGTCATCGCGACGCTGACGCCGAGGCTGACGTCGGCCTTGCCGAAGAAGCTCCAGCGGAAGGCGCTGATCAGGTAGACGACCGGGTTGAACAGGCTCACCACCCGCCAGAAGGGCGGCAGCATCTCGATCGCGTAGAAGCTGCCCCCGAGGAAGGTGAGGGGCGTCACGATGAGAAGCGGTACGAGCTGCAGCTTCTCGAACCCGTCCGCCCACAACCCGATCACGAAGCCGAACAGGCTGAAGGTGATCGCGGTCAACAGCAGGAAGGCCACCATCCAGGCCGGATGCTCGATGTGCAGCGGCACGAACAGGGCCGAGGTCGCCAGGATGATGAGCCCGATCAGGATCGATTTCGAGGCCGCCGCGCCGACATAGCCCAGCACCACCTCGACTGGCGAGATCGGCGCCGACAGGATCTCGTAGATCGTGCCGGCGAAGCGCGGGAAGTAGATGCCGAACGAGGCGTTGGAGATGCTCTGCGTCAGGAGAGCCAGCATCATCAGGCCGGGCACGATGAAGAGCCCGTAGGGCACCCCGTCGACCGCGCTGACCCGCGAGCCGATCGCAGCACCGAAGACCACGAAGTAGAGCGAGGTCGAGATGACCGGCGCCAGGATGCTCTGCATCGAGGTGCGCCAGAACCGGGCCATCTCGAAGCCGTAGATGGCGCGGACCGCGTGCCAGTTCATGCGCGCTCCTTCACGAGGTCGACGAAGATGTCCTCCAGCGAACTCTGGCTGGTGTTGAGATCGCTGAAGCGGATGCCGGCGGCCGACAAAGCCGTGAGAAGCCCGGTGATGCCGGTGCGCTCGCCCTTGGTGTCGTAGGTGTAGACGAGTTCCTGTCCACCGCCGGCGAGTTCGAGCTCGAACCCGGACAGTGATTCGGGCAGGGCCGAGAGCGGCGCCTGCAACTGGAGGGTGAGCTGCTTGCGGCCGAGCTTGCGCATCAGCTCGGCCTTCTCCTCGACCAGGATGATGCGTCCGCCCCGGATCACGCCGACCCTGTCGGCCATCTCCTCGGCCTCCTCGATGTAATGCGTGGTCAGGATCACGGTGACGCCCTGCTCGCGCAGGCGCCGCACCAGCCGCCACATGTCCTGGCGGAGCGCCACGTCGACGCCCGCGGTCGGCTCGTCGAGGAAGAGGATCTGCGGCTCGTGCGAGAGCGCCTTCGCGATGAGGACGCGCCGCTTCATGCCGCCCGACAATGTCATGATGCGGCTGTCGCGCTTCTCCCACAGGGAGAGGTCGCGCAGCACCCGCTCGATATGGCCGGGATCCTTGCGCAGACCGAACAACCCGCGGGTGAAGCTCACCGTGTCCCAGACGGTTTCGAAGGCGTCCGTCGTCAGTTCCTGCGGCACGAGGCCGATCGTCCGGCGGGCGGCGCGGTAATCGCTCAGGATGTCGTGCCCGTTCGCCCGCACCCGGCCGGAGGTCGGCGTGACGATGCCGCAGACGATGTTGATGAGGGTCGATTTGCCGGCCCCGTTCGGCCCGAGAAGCGCGAAGATCTCGCCCCGTCGGATCGCGAGGCTCACCTCGCTCAGCGCTGCGAGGCCGGACGCGTAGGTCTTCGAGAGATTCTCGATCTCGATGATCGGCTGCATGGCTGCCTTTCGAGTGCCCGGCCTTCCGAAACGAAAAAGCCGCCCGGAGGCGGCTTCTCGAAGGGCGTCGGCGCAGATCAGGCGCGCAGACGGTTGCGCACCTCGCCGAGGCTGAGGCGGACGAGGTCCTGAGCGGCCTCGCCCTGCATGCGCTCGCGCAGGATCGTCTCCGAGACCCGCACGGCGGCGTCGGCCGCCGCGGCCCGTACCTGGGCGGCGGCCTGGGCCTCGGCCTGGGCGATCTTGGTCTCGGCCGTCTTGGTGCGGCGAGCGACGAAGTCGTTGAGGCGGATATGACCCTCCTCGGCGATGCGCTCTGCCTCCTCGCGGGCGGAGGCGACGATCGCCTCGGCCTCGCGCTCGGCCTCGGTGCGGCGGCGCTTGTAGTCGGCCAGCACCGCGGCGGCCTCCTCGCGCAGGCGGCGCGCCTCGTCGAGCTCGGAGCGGACGCGCTTGGCGCGGCCGTCGAGACCCTTGGTCATCATGCCGAACCCGCCGACCTTCCAGACGATCGCCAGGAAGACGACGAACGCGACGGCGACCCAGAATTCCGCTGTCATCAGCATCGGTGTCGTTCCCGTCTCAGTGCGCGGTGGCGGCGCGATCGAGCGCCCGGTCGAGGCTGGCGCCGTCCGGCGCCTGCCCGGTCAGGCGCTCCACGATGGCCGAAGCGGTCTCGCCCGCGATCTCGCGGACGTTGCCCATCGCCTCGCCGGTGCGCTGGCGGATGGTCGCCTCGGAGGCGGCGAGCTTCTGGTTGAGGTCGGCCTCGAGGGCCTTGCGCTTCGTCTCGGCCTCGGCGGCGAGAGCGTTGCGGGTCTCCTGCGCGATGTCGCGGGCCTTGGCTTGCGCGTCGGCGAGCGACTTCTCGTAGGCCGCGCCAGCGGCGTCGGCCTCGGCCTTCATCCGCTGGGCTTCGTCGAGATCGGAGGAGAGACGGTTCGCCCGGTCGTGCAGGATCGCCTGGATCCGCGGCAGGGCGACCTTGTCCATCAGGTAGTAGAGGAGCCCGAAGGCGAGCGCGAGCCAGACCAGCTGCGAGAGGAAGGTGTGGCTCTCGAAGGGCGGAAAGGCACCCCCGTGCGGCGCGGGCTGCTCGCTGTGCGCGCCCACATGCGTGTCGGAGCCAGGCGGGGGGGTGGTGAGTGCGTTGGGCTGCGCCATGGCCTCGTCCGTTGGCTGATGAAAAAGGAGCGCCCCGCACATTCGGAGCGCTCACCCGTGTCGAGCGGCTCTCCGCGGCCGGTGCCGCGGAGGCAGCGGGTCCGCCGATCTCAGACGGCGAAGAGCAGCAGGAGCGCGATCAGCAGCGAGAAGATGCCGAGCGCCTCGGTGAGGGCGAAGCCCAGGAGCAGGGTGGCGCGCTGGCCGTCGGCCGCGGAGGGGTTGCGAAGGGCGCCGGCGAGGAACTGACCGAAGAGGTTGCCGAGGCCGATGCCCGCACCCGCCATGCCGAGGCAGGCGAGGCCGGCGCCGATGTACTTCGCAGCGACGGGATCCATGAGAAACTCCTGAGGTGTTGGAAGAACGAGTGATCGCTTTCGGCGGGTGGAGCCGACCGTCAGTGGCCGGGGTGAAGAGCGTCGTTGAGGTAGATCGCCGTCAACGTCGCGAAGACGTAGGCCTGCAGCGCGGCCACCAGGAACTCGAGGGCGGTGAGCGCGATCGTCAGTGCGAGCGGCAGGGGCGATAGCACGCTCCAGGCGCCGGCGGAAAGCAGCGCCGCCACGAAGAACGCGAAGATCTTCATCGCGATATGGCCAGCCAGAACGTTCGCGAAGAGACGGACGGAGAGGCTGATCGGCCGCGACACGAAGGAGATGATCTCGATCGGCACGAGGATCGCGAGCAGAGGCTTCGGCACACCCGACGGCACGAACAGGCCGAAGAAGTGCGAGCCGTGCTTCATGACGCCATAGCCGATGACGACGCCGATCACGAGGGCCGCGAGGCCGAAGGTGATGATGAGGTGGCTCGTGACCGCGAAGGCGTAGGGGATCATCCCGAACAGGTTGAGCACCAGCACGAACATGAAGAGGGAGAAGACGAGCGGCAGGAAGCGCTTGCCCTCGTCGCCGGTCGCCTGGTGGAGCGTGTCGGCGATGAACTCGTAGAAGATCTCGGCCAGCGACTGCATCCGGCTCGGCACCACCGAGCGGCTGGAGGTGGCCACGATCGTGATCAGCGCGATGACGCCGACCGCTGCGAACATGTACAGCGCCGACTGCGTGAAGGCGATTTCCTGGTTGCCGATGTGCCCCAGCGACACGAGCGGCTTCAGCTCGAACTGGTGGATCGGGTCTACACTGACCGCCATGCCCGCTTCCGTCCCTTGTTGTCAGCCGGACGCCCCGGGATTCCGCCCCGGGCCGTCCCGTGAAGCCTGCCGTCTCTCAAGATCCCCGCCGGTCGTCCGGTCCGGAGCGCCGTCCGCCGAAGCCGGACGCGCGCATCACGTTGTAGACGCCCGTGACGAAGCCCAGCATCAGGAACACGATCAGGCCCCAGGGCTTAGTCCCCAGAAGATGATCGAAGATCCAGCCGAGGATGCCCCCCGCTATCACGCCGGCGACGAACTCCGTGGAGAGTCGCATCGCCTGCCCGAGGGGGGACGGCCCGGTAGACCCGGAACGCGACGAAGGACCGGGAGAGGCCGAGGGCCGCTTCCGTTCAATCTGCGTCTCGAGACGTCTGAGCCTCGCGGAGAGATCGCTGTCCGGTGCCGCTGCCCGACCGTTTTCCTCCCCGTCTCGCGTGTCGTTGCCGCTCACGGCGATACTCACAACATTGGCGAGAGCGAGAGGAACCGGCTGGAACGCCCCCTTCAAGCGCGGCGCACCATAGTTTCGCCCTTCTTGGGTGTCAAGGCGAGTGGTATACGACTTAAGTTATTGTATTCATTCGAGAAACACGGTTTCGACGCGCATTGTCCGAAAGGTTCTTCGGCCCTTGCGCGGAAGGGTGGCCCGGCCGGTCGCGGGCCCCCCGGATCCGGCGGTCAGGCGCCGAGGATCGGCTTGATGACTTTCTCCATGCCGTCGATCGACATCTCGCCCTTGTAGCGCTCCCCGTTGATGAAGAAGGTCGGCGTCGAATCCACCTTGAAGGTGTCGAGGCCGCGCTGCTTCACGGCGTTGATGCCGGCGTAGAGCTTCTGGTCCTTGAGGCAGGCCTCGAACTTCTCCTTCGAGATGCCGGCCTGCCGCAGCAGCGCCTCCAGGGCGTCGACGGGCGATTGCGGCTTCTGGACGAAGGCCCAGTTCGCCTGCTGGTCGAAGAGCAGGTCGGTGATCGGGTAGTACTTCGCGTCACCGTCACAGCGCGCCAGCATGAAGGCAGCGGTGGCGAGCGGATCAAGGGGGAATTCGCGCAGGGTGAAGCGGACCTTGCCGGTGTCGATGTAGCGCTCCTTGAGCACCGGCCAGGTCTGGCGGTGGAAGGCAGCGCAGTGCGAGCAGGTCATCGAGGCGTACTCGATGATCGTGACCTTGGCGTCCTTCGGCCCGAGCCAGACGTCGCCGAGGGGGCCGGGCTGCATCAGGGCCGCGACGTTCTCGCTCTCAGCGAGCGCCGAGAGGGTCAGCCTCGGCAGGAGGACGGCTGCGCCGAGGGCGAGACCGGTGGCTTTGAGGGCGTCGCGCCGGGTGATCATGTCGTGACGGGCTCCGGTGGCAGATCCTGCGAGAGATAGGGCCTGCGGTAGAATCTCGGGATGATCGTGGCAAGGCGCCGCGCTGTCGCCCTGGGCAGCCCCTGGGCGGCCCTCAGCGCTTCGGCGCCGACGCGACCACGGCCGTCCCCAGCCTGTCGAGGGCGTCCCGCAGGGCCTCGTCGCCGATCTTCGAGACGGCGAGCGCCACCTCGCCACGGCGGGCGGGATCGATGCGCGCCGCCTCCGCGCGGCGCCCTGCCGTCCCGACGCGGCCCTGCTTCATCACGATGCGCCCGACGCAGGCCCACCCGTAATGCGCGTTGATCCGCTCGATCACCACGGGGGCGAGATGCTGCAATTCGAGGGCGAAGACGCCCTCGACGCGCACGACGAGGGTGCCGGATTCCGGACGGCCCTCCTCGTCCTTGCGCCGCCGGCGCGGCCATTCGAGCTTCGAGGGCTGGCAGAAGCGGGCGAGGCGCGGGCCGACGATGTCGGGCCACGCCGCCAGGATGTCGGTCGAGGCAAAACCTTGCGCTGCGAAGGCAGGGCCGACGCAGGCCTCGATGAGTTCGCCGAGCGGTTTGACGCGCGCCATGCGATTGCCAGTGCGAGATAGAGAACGGTTGCTTCGGTGCAGTGTAGCGCGGGCAGGCTTTCGGGAAACCTGCCTCGTTCAGGCGGTGCCGACGGGCAGCCCCTTGGAGAGGCGCGGACGCAAGGCTATGCACCGGCGCGCATGGCAAAGCCTGGCACCCAGACCGGCCAACCTCGGGCCGCCGACCTCCTGCACTGGTACGACCGGCACCGGCGCGTCCTGCCCTGGCGGGCGCTGCCGGGCGAGCGGCCGGATCCGTACCGGGTCTGGCTCTCCGAGGTGATGCTGCAGCAGACGACGATCGCGGCCGTGAAGCCGTATTTCGCGCGCTTCCTCGAGCGCTTCTCGACCGTCGAGGCCCTGGCGGGGGCTCCGGAAGAGGCCGTGATGTCGGCCTGGGCGGGCCTCGGCTACTACTCGCGCGCCCGCAACCTCCACGCCTGCGCCAAGGCCGTGGCGATCGCCGGCCGCTTCCCGGACACGGCGGAGGGCTTGCGCAAGCTCCCTGGCATCGGCGCCTACACGGCCGGTGCCATCGCGGCGATCGCCTTCGATCGGCAGGAGGCGGCGGTCGACGGCAATGTCGAGCGGGTGATGACGCGCCTCTTCGCGCTCGAGGCGCCGCTGCCGGGCAGCCGCCCGGAGATCCGCCGGCTGACGCAGGCCCTGGTTCCGGCCGACCGTCCGGGCGACTTCGCGCAGGCCGTGATGGATCTCGGTGCCACGATCTGCACGCCGAAGCGCCCGGCCTGCGCCCTCTGTCCGTGGATGCTGCCCTGCCGCGCCCGCGATCTTGGGCTGCAGGAGACCTTCCCACGCAAGGTCAGGGCGGTGAAGGGTACGCTGCGGCGGGGTGCGGCCTTCGTCGCCGTGCGCAGCGGCGACGAGGCGATCCTCCTGCGGACCCGGCCCGCGGGCGGCCTCCTCGGGGCGATGGCCGAGCCGCCGATGAGCCCGTGGGAGCCCGATTACGACCCGGCCCGCGCCCTTCTGGACGCGCCCCTCGACGCGCGCTGGAAGCGCCTGCCCGGCCTCGTCCGCCACGGCTTCACGCATTTCCCGCTGGAACTCACCGTGTTCCATGCCCGGGTTGGCCTCGCCACGTCGGCGCCGGAGGGCATGCGGTTCACGGCCGGGCGCGACCTTGCCGAGGAACCGCTGCCCGGACTGATGAGGAAGGTGCTGGCCCACGCCTTCGATCCGAAGCCCGAGGCGGAGCGGAAGCCGCGCGGGCGGCCGAAGCGGGAGCCCGAGCCGGCCCCGCTCCTCGCCATTGCAGAGCCGCCCGCGCCCGAGCCGGCGTCCCCGTCGCGCTTCCGGCCTGTGCCGAAGCCGGCGCCGCGACCGGCGGCGCGGCCCGCGGAGCATGAGGACGGGGGAGACGAGGCCGGCGGCGAGACGCCGCCCGCTCCGAGGCCCCCGACGCGGTCGCGGCGGCCCCGCTCGTCGAAGCGCTGAGAGGGCCCGCGGGGCCTCAGCCCATCTGCGCGCGCATCTCGGCGCGGAAGGTATCGATGACGACGCGCCGGCCGTTCCGCTCCGCGTGCCAGAAATCCCAGCCGTTGCAGGCGGGCAGGCCCTGGACGAGCGCGCCGATCTTGTGGATCGAGCCGCTGACCGGACCGGTCATCACGGTCCCGTCCGGCCGGACCACCGCCTTGAAGCGGCCCCGGGCGTCGGTGAGCGTCTCGCCAGCGCGGACATGGCCGGCCTCGATCACGCTGAGGAAGGGCACCCGCGGCTCGGCGCGCTTGGCGGGCGCCAGGGCAAGCGCCGCCTGCGACAGGGGCTCGACGGCGGCGATGCGGCGGCGGGCGGCGTCCGCGTAGACGGTCTCGCGCTCGATGCCGATGAAGCGGCGCCCGAGGCGCTTGGCGACCGCGCCCGTCGTGCCGGTCCCGAAGAACGGGTCGAGTACCACATCGCCCGGGTTCGTCGCGGAGAGCAGCGTCCGGGCCAGCAGGGCTTCCGGCTTCTGCGTGGGGTGGACCTTCTGGCCGTCGGCGCCTTTCAGCCGCTCCTCGCCCGTGCAGAGGGGGATGAACCAGTCCGAGCGCATCTGGAGGTCCTCGTTGCCTCCTTTGAGCGCTTCGTAGTGGAAGGTGTACTTCGCGTTCGGATCGCGCGATGCCCAGATCAGCGTCTCGTGCGCGTTCGTGAAGCGCTTGCCGCGGAAATTCGGCATCGGGTTGGCCTTGCGCCAGACGATGTCGTTGAGGATCCAGAAACCGAGATCCTGCAGCACGCTGCCGACGCGGAAGATGTTGTGGTAGGACCCGATTACCCACAGCGTGGCGTTCGGCTTCATCACCCGGCGGGCGGCCGTGAGCCAGTCACGGGTGAAGGCGTCGTATTGCGAGAGGCTCGCGAACTTGTCCCAATCGTCGTCGACGGCGTCGACGCGGCTCTGGTCCGGGCGCAGCAGCGAGCCCTCTCCGAGTTGGAGATTGTAGGGCGGGTCGGCGAAGACGCAGTCGACCGAGGCAGCCGGCAGGCTGTTCATCGCGGCGATGCAGTCGCCAATCTGGATATCGTCGACGGGAAGACGCTGGACGGCGGGTACGAGACCCATCCGTGGCGCCGACGCGAGCCGCCCGGTACGCGAGACTTGTTTCCGGGCGGCGGCGCCGGCGACCACGGTACGCGGGGAAGCCATGGCAAACACCGGTTACGCGACTGACCGGGGCACCATGCTGCGGGTAGGGTAAAGGTCGGGTTGCCGGCTCCGGCAAAATGCGTCTCGATTTGGGGCTGCAGATTTTGCCGGGTTCACGAAGTTCATCGGTGCAATGCCTGCGCTGCACTGCGGTAAGACGCGGTGATGCAAGCAGGAATGGGCGATAGATTGTCGCTGTGCTTCGTACACGCGCGCTTCACCTCAGGGGGCGCTGACCCGTGGCAATTCGAGGCTCTGTGAAGGCAACTGGAGCCGTCCCCACGACACGTGCATTCGCGCGAGCGCGTGTTCCGCGCGCGCTCGGATAAAGTCCGTCCCTGAAATCGCAGCCAATAGGGCAACTCGGATCCGGTTCCCGCACATCTCGAGGGGCAGGGTTTCGCTCAGCGCAGATCTCGACGCGGCGATCGCCGTTTTCGCTCGACTATCGGTCTTCTTGCGACGCCAGTTGCGCGATGTATCGCGATCATCCCTCCAAGTTCCTGGAAAGAAATCAGTCCTTGCGCGATACTTTCGCTGAATCGGCCGAGTTTCCGCTGGGGAATTAGCCTGAACCGAGGCTGAACGGCGTGCAAAACACGGCGTCTCATTTTGGACGAGATCCGCTTCATTTTCCGCGGTCATCATCAACAACAAGGGAATGCGGGATGCACACGAAGCCCGTTCGCTGGACCGCCGCCGCCATTTTCGGAACCGTCCTCTCCGTCGCTGCCCTGAACACCGCCTCGGCACAGTCCGGCGCGGCGTCCTGGTACGGCAGCGGCAGCCGGACGGCGAATGGCGAGCGCTTCAATCCGAACGGGTTGACCGCCGCCCATCGCAGCCTGCCCTTCGGCACGCGCGTCCGGGTCGCCGACGCCCGCACCGGGCGATCGGTCGTGGTCCGCATCAACGATCGGGGCCCCTTCGTCCGCGGCCGCATCATCGACCTGTCCCGCGGCTCGGCCCGGGCGCTCGGCATGGGCGGCACCACTTACGTGTCGCTCCAGGTCGTCGACTGAGCATCCCAGCGCCCGGCGTTGTCGCAGGCTCCGGCCGGCCCCATCTGAGCGGGACAGCCCGAGAAGGACGAAACCCGCAGATGGCCAAGCCCCTCATCGTCGAGATCCCGCACGAGCTCGGGCGGGACGAGGCCCGACGCCGCATCGAGACGGGCGTGGAGCAGGGCCGGGCGCTGCTCGGCAAGAGCGGCGTCACCATCGGCAACCTCGCCTGGACGGGCGACCGGCTCGACTTCGCCCTCTCGGCGCTGACGCAGAGCGTCGACGGCCAGATCGACGTCGGCCAGGACAGCGTCCGGGTCGAGGTGCGGCTCCCGCTCTTGCTCGCGCTCTTCGCCGAGAAGATCCGCAAGTCGCTCGGCAAGGAGGGCAACCTCCTGCTGACGAAGAAGTAGGGATCGCGGCCCCGCTCCACGAGGAACCGCCGCACCTGAGGGCCCGTTGGCGACGATATCCTGTCTGAAATCCAGAGGAACGTCGCGCATGTCGAACCCCGGTCCGATCCCCGAGGCTCCGATTCCGGAGACTCCCTACGAGCCGCCGCAGACCCCGACGCCCAGTCCCGGCCCGGAGATTCCGGGCGGGACGCCACAGGAGGCGCCGGGCACGCGTCCGGCCGAGATCCCGATCAACGATCCGGCAGAATCCCCGCGGATCACGCCCGATCCCGCGCCGACCGGCCCGGCAAATCCGACCGCCTGAGGGGCGGGCCGCTCGATTGTTCGCGGCCCCGCGCGCTGTCATAAGCCCGCGAATGGCTGCACCCCCGCTCCTCACCCTTCAGGACGTCGCGCTCACCTTCGGCGGCACGCCGCTGATCGAGCGCGCCGAGATCGCAATCGCGCCCGGCGAGCGCGCCTGCCTCGTCGGGCGCAACGGGTCCGGCAAATCGACCCTGCTGCGCATCGCCGCCGGGCTCGTCGAGCCGGACCGCGGCGTGCGCTTCGTGCAGCCGGGGGCGACGATCCGCTACCTCGCGCAGGAACCCGACTTCGCCGGCTACGAATCGGTTCTCGCCTTCGCGGAGGCTGGCCTCGCCCCGGGCGACGATCCGCACAGGGCCCGCTACCTGCTGGAGAGCCTCGGCCTCACCGGCGACGAGGATCCGCGCCGGCTCTCCGGCGGCGAGGGGCGCCGCGCCGCACTCGCTCAGGCGCTTGCGCCCGAGCCCGACATCCTGCTTCTCGACGAGCCGACCAACCATCTCGACCTGCCGGCGATCGAGTGGCTCGAAGCGGAGCTGAAGGGGACGCGCTCCGCCCTCGTCCTGATCAGCCACGACCGCCGCTTCCTCTCCGCCCTGTCGCGCTCGACGGTCTGGCTCGACCGCGGCACCACGCGCCGCATCGAGCAGGGTTTCTCCGGCTTCGAGGCGTGGAGGGACGCCTTCTTCGAGGAGGAGGAGCGGGACCGGCACAAGCTCGACCGCAAGATCGCCGCCGAGGAGGACTGGCTGCGCTACGGCGTCACCGCCCGACGCAAGCGCAACGTCCGGCGCCTCGGCAACCTCCACGATCTGCGCAGGCAGCGCCGGGAGGACCGCCGGCCTGTCGGCACCGTGACGATGACCTCCACCGAGGCCGAGACCTCCGGCACCATCGTCGTCGAGGCGCGCGCGGCCGCGAAATCCTACGGCGCGCGGCGCATCGTCGACAGCCTGTCGCTGCGCATCGCCCGCGGCGACCGGCTGGGCATCGTCGGTGCGAACGGTGCCGGCAAGACGACGCTCGTGAACCTGCTCACGGGGCAGCTCGAACCCGATTCGGGGGCCATCCAGCTCGGCACCAATCTCCGGATGATGCTGCTCGACCAGGCGCGTGCCGTGCTTGAACCCGGACTGACCGTCACCGAGGTGCTGACGGGCGGGCGCGGCGACACGATCTCGGTCGGAGGCCAGAATCGACACGTCATCGGCTACCTGAAGGACTTCCTGTTCACGCCCGAGCAGGCACGCACGCCCGTCAGCGTGCTCTCGGGCGGCGAGCGCAACCGCCTCCTCATCGCCAAGGCGCTGGCGCAGCCCTCGAACCTGCTCGTCCTCGACGAGCCGACCAATGACCTCGACCTCGAGACCCTCGACCTGCTGCAGGAGATGCTCGGCGAGTACGCGGGCACGCTGATCCTCGTCAGCCACGACCGCGACTTCCTCGACCGGGTCGTCGGCAGCGTGCTGGTGAGCGAGGGGGAGGGGCGCTGGATCGAGTATGCGGGTGGCTACTCCGACATGGTGACCCAGCGCGGCGCCGGGGTGCAGGCTCGATCCGCATCAAAGCCGAGATCGGCCCCCCGCGAGCGCCCGTCGGGCGGGGACGCGCCCGCGACCAGCGCGGCGCGGACGAAGCTCGGCTTCAAGGAGCAGCACGAGTTGAAGACCCTGCCGGCGCGCATCGAAAAGCTGGAGAGGGCGATCGTCAAGCTGCGCGAGATCCTGGCCGATCCGAACCTCTATGCGCGCGACCCGGGCCGGTTCGAGAAGGCGTCGGCCACGCTGGTCGAGGCGGAATCGGAGCTCGCCGCGGCGGAGGAGCGCTGGCTCACCTTGGAGATGCTGCGCGAGACGTCCGGTGCCTGAAGGCGCCGAGCCGACTGCGATTCGAAAGGCTGCATCGGCCCGCGATTAACTTTCTCCCGATCGCTCAATTTGCGGGCGATACCTGCCACGAATTCGCGAAGTCGGCTTTCGATCGGGGAATCTTCGCCCGCGACAAGCAAATGAAAGCTCAATCGCCGCCGGATTCGTTGCCGGCCTGCAACAGCCCCCCGCAAAGCCTCCTCACGGGGGTTTGAAGACGCGGATCCATGTTGCCGCGGGCCGGCCCCTCCCGCATGGTACGGCCAAGGCAGGGATGAAATCCCGCCCAAGGTTCGGCCGATGCCCGTGCGGGGAGGGCCAGACCTCCGCGGGATACAAGGACGAACGGACAAGCCGGCGCCCACGGGCAGTTGGCGCCGACATAACGTCCGGTCCCGAGGGTCTCGAAGCTTTTGGAGGTTTCACTATGAAGCTCGTGAAGAGCCTTCTTCTGGGGTCGGCGGCGGGGCTGACCGTCGTCGCAGGGGCTCAGGCCGCGGACCTTCCCGTCAAGAAGGCCGTTCCTGTCGAGTACGTCCGCGTCTGCTCTGCCTACGGAGCCGGCTTCTTCTACATCCCGGGCACCGAGACCTGCCTTCGTATCTCGGGCCGCGCCCGCTACGAGGCCGGCTACATGACCGACGGCAGCCGTCAGGTCTCCGGCGCCGGCGACGCCTTCCAGTCCCGCGGCCTGCTGCGCCTCAACCTCGATGCGCGCACCCAGACCGGCTACGGCACGCTCCGCGCCTTCGTCCGCGCCGAGATCGCGAGCCGCACCGGCCAGAGCAAGATGTCCTCGGGCACGCAGCAGCGCATCGCCAACGCCTTCCCGGCCTTCGGCCAGGACACGTTCGGCCGCGTGCAGGAATTCGTGGTTGCCGACAAGGCGTTCGTGCAGTTCGCCGGCCTGACCGCCGGTCGCGCGTCCTCGTTCTTCGACTTCTACGCCCACGACTTCGAGATCATCGCCTCGACGCTCGGCTCCGACGTTCCTTCCACGAACCTCCTCGCCTACACGGCGAAGTTCGGTGAGGGCTTCTCGGCGACGATCTCGATGGAAGATCCGATGTTCCGGAAGAACCCGCTCTACTCGCAGGTCGCGGGTCCGGCGGCCGGCGCCGGCACGGCGTCCGCCTTCTTCCAGGGCACGACCGCTCCGACCCCGATCATCATCTCGCGCAACGCCGCGGGCGTCGTGACCGGCGTCACCCAGATCGACGCCGTCGAGCGCTCCCGCATGCCCGACTTCGTCGGCGCGCTGCGCTACGACGCGGCCTGGGGCTCGGCCCAGCTCTCCGCGGCCGTCAAGGACGTCAATGTCGGCGGTCCGCTCGGCGCTGCCAGCACCTTCGTGGGCGGCCCGGCTGCGGCTCGCGTCGCGACCGGCGCCTTCGTCGGCGCCCAGACCACCTACGGTTGGGCCGTCCAGGGCGGCGTGAAGATCAACGCGCCCTTCATCGCCCCCGGCGACGCCCTCTACCTGCAGGGTGCCTACGGCGAAGGCGCCTCGATCTACACGGGCTACACCGCCTTCACCGGCACCTACATCAACCAGACCTCGGTCTACGGCGGCAACCCGTTCAACCAGTGGCTGGCCGACGCCGTCGTGAACCCAAACACGGGCCGCATCGAGCTGTCGAACAGCTTCACGGTGGTCGGTTCGTACCTCCACTACTGGGCGCCTGAGTGGCGGTCGGCCTTCTTCGGTAGCTACGGCGAGATGCGCTTCCCGTCCGGCGTCCGTGCGGCCCTCGCCAACATCGGCACCGCCGCCGGCACCCTCGCCAACGGCGCCACCGCCTACCCGACGACCAACCTGATCACAGCTGCTCCGGGCACCCTCGGCTTCGGCCTGAGCCCGGTCCTGCGCGACACCTACCAGGTCGTCGCGGGCGCCAGCCTGATCTGGTCGCCGGTGAAGGATCTCGATATCGGCGCCGAGGCCCAGTACATCCGCGTCGGCACGCTGAACGGCCGTGTCGCCAACGCCGACCGCAACACTGCGGCCGCCGGCGTGGCGGGCGCCCTCTACAGCGTCACGAAGGAAGACACCTTCCAGGCCCGCTTCCGCGTGCAGCGCGACTTCTAAGTCGCTGCACCGGGCACTCCCCGCGTGTCAGAACCCCGGCCGAGAGGCCGGGGTTTTTTGTTGCGTCTCCCCGGCGGGGATTGCGGGGATGGCCTTCAAGCTGCCGTGAAGGCACGCTCTGCTGCGAGCGCGTCACCTGAGGACTTGCACCGGACGTGTCGTGATCTCCAAACTCCTTCCTCCCGCCTTCCGGCAGCGATACGGCTGGCTCCTCGGCCTGCCAGTGCTCGCCCTCCTCTGGGCCGCGGCGACGCTCCAGGCGCAGCCCGAGGTCGAGCGTGCGGTCGAGACAGCCGCGCGCGGGGGCATCGGGCGCCAGGAGGCGGTGGACGCGACCGGCGAGACCTGGTTCCGGCTCGCGGCCCGCGGTCGGGACCTGCATGTCGAGGGCGATGCGCCGGACGTCGCGTCGCGCGAGACATTGCTCCGGCATCTGTCCGAGACGCCCGGAACGCGGCGCATCATGTCGAGCGTGGGGCTCGTCGAGGAGGCCTCACCCTTCGTCTGGACCGCGACGCAGGCTCGGGAAGACCGGATCGACCTGTCGGGCAGCCGCCCGGCCGAGATCGGCCGCACGGCCCTCGCGACGCGGCTGACCTCGGACCTCCCGGCATCCGTCACGCTCGCCGACGCCGCGCGTGCCGCGCGCGGCGGGCCGCGCGACTTCCTCGCGGCGGCGGCCTTCGCGGTGGCGCGCCTGCGCGCCCTGACACCCGGCGCCGTCGCGACGTTGCGCGACACCACCCTGTCCCTGCAGGGCGAGGCCGCGGGGCCGGACGCCTACGATGCATTGCGCGCGGACCTTGCGAACCTGCCCGCCGGGTTCAGCGCCGGCCGGATCGAGATCCTGCCGCCCCGCGTGGCCGATTTCAGCTTCGGCGTCGAGCGGCGCGCCGACGGGGGGCTGATCCTGACAGGCTTCGTCGTCTCCGAGGCGGCGCGGAGCGCCCTGCGCAGGGCGGCCCAGGAGGCAGCCGAGGGCGCCTTCGTGGACGACCGGACGCGCACCGCGCGGGGTCTCGGGCCGGGGGTCGATCCGGATGCGCTCACGCGGTTCGCTCTCGATGCCGCCGGCCTGCTGCGGGATGGGCGCGTGAGCTTCGACGGTGCGCGCGTCTCGGCCGAGGGCAACGCACTCGACGGACAGGCAATCGCCGAGGTCGAGGCGCTGCTGCGCGAGCGTCGTCCGCCGGGCGTGTCGCTCGGCCGCATCGCGGTCGGCGCCGCGCCATTGTCGCCCTACCGGGTCGCGCTCCGGCGGGATGCGGATACCGTCACGCTGACCGGCCACCTGCCCGATGCCGCCGCGCGCGAGCGGATTCTCGCGGCGATCCGCCCCCGGTTCGTCCGCGAGCGCGTCGTCGACCGGACCCGCCTCGCCGCGGGCGCCCCTGGCGACCTCGTTTCCGTGCTGGGAAGTGTGATTCCGCAGCTCGCGCTGCTGGCGAACGGGGAACTCACCGTGGCCGACCGGGACGTCAGGCTCTCGGGCGAGAGCCTCTATCCCGAGAGCGGTCGCCGCCTCGCCGCGACCCTGCCCACGATGGTGCCGGCCGCGTGGCGCGCCTCCGCCACCATCGGCACGCCGGGCGCCCCCGCGCGGCGCGACGCCGAGAGCTGCCGTCGCGACTTCGCGGCCGAGACCCGCGCCCACCCACTGCATTTCGCGCCGGGCACGAGCGCCTTCAGCGCGGATTTCTACCCCGTCCTCGACGCGGTCGCCGCCCTCGCCAAGCTCTGTCCCGACCTGAGGATCGAGATCGCGGGTCATGTCGACCCGCCCGGAACGCCGCGCGAGAAGCCGGCGGGGGAGGGCGGCGCGATTCAGACCACGGCCTCGATCGACAAGGCCGAGGAGGCGAAGGACAAGGCTGCGAAGGACAAGGCTGCGAAGGCCCCGCCCGCCGACAAGAAGGCGCCGGGCAAGGCCACGAAAGCCGCCAAATCCGACAAGACCGACAAGGCGGAGGCCGCCCCCGCGGAGCCCGAGCCGGACCTCGCGCGTCTGCGCGCCCAGGCCATCGTCGAGTACCTGCTCCAGGCCGGCGCCGCGTCCGAGCAGGTCGCGCCCGCGTCCGGAACGCCGGAGGCGGCCGTCCGGGCCGTCGCCTTCTCGGTGCGCGGGTGAGGGGATGGACGGCGTGATCCTGCTCGTCAGCGGAGTCTGGCCGGGCCTTGCCGGCGCGCTCGGCCTCGGCCTCGGCTGCGGCTTCGTCGGCGGCTGGCCGCGGGGGCTGGCGACCGGCCTCGGGCTCCTCTCCGCGGCCTCGCTCCTCGGGGCGGCGGCGCTCGCCGGGCTGGTTCCGGGGGTGGGCGGATTCTGGGTCGAGAGCGCGGCCCTGATGCTCTGGACCTATCTCGGCGGCTGCGTCCTCGGAGCGCTCACGAAACGCGCGCGCCGCGATCATCAAACGGCCAACGGCGCGTAGATCGCGATCATCGCCTGGGAGCGGCCCGTCCCCGGCCTTCAGCGCGCGCCGCGCTGCAGGTCGCCCTCGATCAGGAGCGCGCTCTTGCCGTCGAGCCGGTTCCGGTAGACCTGCAGGTTCTCCATCACCCGCTGCACGTAGTTCCGGGTCTCGGTGAAGGGGATGCGCTCGACCCAGTCGATCGCGTCGACCTCGCCCTTGCGCGGGTCGCCGTAGGCGTCGATCCACTTCTTCACGTTGCCGCCGCCCGCGTTGTAGGAGGCGAAGGCGAGGATGTAGGAGCCGCGCCAATCCTCCATCAGCTCGCCGAGATGGGCCTGGCCGAGGCGGGCGTTGTAGGCCGGGTCGCTCGTCAGCCGGTCTTGGTCGTAGCTCGTGCTGACCCGCTTGGCCGTGCGCTGGGCGGTGGCCGGCATCATCTGCATCAGGCCGCGGGCGCCGACGCCCGATTGGGCGCGCGGGTCGAACTGGCTCTCCTGGCGGGCGATGGCGAAGACCATCGCGCGCTCGACGAGCGGGACCGCGGAGAACGCCTCGTAGGCCGGGATGCCGATCGTCGGGTAGGCGTGGGCGTCGAGCGGCAGGCCCCGCTGCACGGCGAGCTTGCCGATGGCGACGAGGGCGCGGGCGTCCTTCATCTCGACGGCGAGGTCGCCGAGCGCCTGCAGCTCGGCCGGGTCGGTGAGCTTCTGCGCCGCGTCGATGTAGAGGGGGAGCGCCAGTTCCTTGAGCGAGGCCTCGCCGAGGAGGCGCAGGGCCCGCACGCAGAGCCGCTTGTCGAAGGCCGCGCGGGCGGCCGCGTCGAGGTCGGCGGGGCTGCGCAGGGGCAGGCTGGTCTGGCCGAGCTTCGCCCGGGCGAGCTGCCCGTAATAGGCGATCGGCTGAAGCGCCGCCCGCTCGTAGAACGCCTTGGCGTCGGCCGGCTGGTCGAGCACCTCCGCGGCCCGGCCCTGCCAGTAGGCGGCCCGCGCCACCGAGATCGGCGTCTCGGCGATGTCGGCGGCGCGCCGGAAATGCAGGGTGGCCGCCACCGCGTCGCGCCGGAAGCGCAGGGCGATCCAGCCCGCGTGGAACTCGGCCTCGATCCGCTTCTCCACGGTGCGGGCGCTGTGGCCGCTCGCCACCGCGTAGGCGGCCTTGGCGTCGCCGAGGTCGAGCAGCTTGCGGGCGACGATGCGGCGCTCGACCCACCACTCGTCGCCGTCTGCGAGCACCTCGGGGTTCGTCGGCGCGGCGGCGAGCAGCGTCGCCGCCTCCGCCGCCCGGTCGGCACGGCGGTGATACTGCGCGCGGGACAGGATGTAGGAGGAATCGCTGCGCAGGCCCGGCGGCACCGCGTTGAGCGCGGCGAGCGCCCCCGAACTCTTGTCCTCGACGGCGCGGCGCGCCCGCACGAGGGTGGCGTAGGAGCCGCCCGCCTGCGCCGCGGCGCGGCCGGCCGTCTCCCAATCCTCCTTCAGGAGCGCGCGCTCCATGCGGTAGCGGTGGTCGGCCCGCGTGAGCACGCCCGGAAACGCGTCGAGCACTTTCGACTCGAGCGAGCGCCCGAAACTGTCCTCGCGCCACATCTCGCGCACCAGCGCGGCGGCGTCCTCGTTGAGCCCGTCCGCCCGGAAGGCGAGGGCGAGGGCGAAGCGGCCCGGCGCGCTCGACGGCCGCGCGGTGGCGAAGAAGGCGCGCACGGTCGCGGCCGGCTTGCGCTCGGCGAGGAGCGCCTCCTCGGCCCGGCGGCGCAGGAGGGGGCCGGCCGGCCAGTCCGGATTGGCGCGCTGGAAGGCCATGGTGCGCTCGAAGCCGATGCCGGCGCCCGCGCGGATCGCGATCCATTCGAGGAGAGCGCGCGCCGCCGGCTCGGTGAAGCCGTCGCGCATGCGGTCGCCGTCCGAGACCTTGCCCTTGCGGTAGAGGTCGATCGCCTGGCGCAGCTGCGTCACGTCGGTCTCGCCGCCGCGGGCGGCGCGGGCCGGGTCCGGCACCTCGGGCACCGGCGCGGCCGGCGCCACGCCGGCATCGGGCAGCGGGAAGGCCAGAGGCGTCTCCGGATCGGCGGAGGCGTAGGCCGCTGCGGTCGATGGGACCGCCTTCGCCGGTGCCGATTCGGTGGTGGCGGTCTCGACCCGCAGGGCGTCCGCCGCGACCGGGTCGATGGCGGCCTTCGCATCCTGCACCTGGGCGGCGGGCGCGGTCGCGTCGCTCGCGGGCGGCGTCGGCTGGGAGGCTGCCTCCGTCGCGGCGGCCGTCTCGGGATTCGGCGCGGCCGGCGCCGTCGAGAGCGTCGCCGCGAAAGCGACGCCGGCCGTCAGCGTCAGGGCGAGGGCCGCAAGCGGGGGCCGGGGAAGTGTCGCCATGGCTCGGATCAGTCCCCGACGGGAGCGCGCATGTCCCAGGCTCGCCCCTCCTCCGTTAAGAAGTCATTGACCGCACCCGCAGATTGTTTGCGCGCGCGGAGCGGAAGCCCTATGTCTGCGCCGCTTCCCGAGGGGAGCGGCCGGACATCCGGCGAGCGATGAGACCGACGGCTGGGAACGCCAGGATGACCGAGACACAAGCGCGCCTCCGGGGCTCGATGACCGCGCTGGCGACCCCGTTCCGCGAGGGCGCCTTCGACGAGGCGGCCTTCCGGGCCTTCGTGAATTGGCAGATCGAGCAGGGCACCCACGGTCTCGTGCCGGTCGGCACCACCGGCGAGACGCCGACCCTGAGCCATGCGGAGCACGATCGCGTGGTCGAGGTCTGCATCGACGAGGCGGGCGGCCGGGTGCCGGTCGTGGCCGGCGCCGGATCGAACTCGACCGCGGAGGCCGTCGAGCGCGCGCGTCATGCGGAGCGGGCCGGGGCGGACGCGGTCCTCATCGTCACGCCCTACTACAACAAGCCGACGCAGGACGGGCTGTACGCCCACTTCAAGGCCGTCAACGACGCGGTCGGCATCCCGATCATCATCTACAACATCCCCGGCCGGTCCGTGGTCGACATGAGCGTCGAGACGATGGCGCGCCTGTTCGAGCTCAGGAACATCGCCGGCGTGAAGGATGCCACGGCCAAGCTCGACCGCGTCAGCCTGCAACGCCAAGCCATGGGAGAAGATTTCATCCAGCTTTCTGGCGAAGATGCGACGGCGCTCGGTTTCAATGCGCACGGTGGGCGCGGCTGCATCTCCGTCGTCTCGAATGTCGCGCCGCGCCTCTGCGCGGATCTGCAGGAGGCGACGCTCGGCGGAGACTACGCGAAGGCACTGCGAATTCAGGACCGGCTGCTGCCGTTGCACACGAGCCTGTTCCTGGAGACCAACCCGTCGCCGGTGAAGTACGCCCTGGCGCGCCTCGGCCACATGGGCGAGGAGGTGCGCCTGCCGCTCCTGCCGGTCGGCGCCGAGACGCGCCGCATCGTCGACGCCGCGCTCCGCCACGCCGGGCTGCTCGCGGGCTGAACGGCCTCGCCGCGGGCGAGGAACCACCCCATATGCACCGGCCCGGCCGCATCCGGCGGTCGGCCTGAACGAACAGCGCGATGGCCCCGAAAACTGACCCGTCCCGCCGCGTCGTCGCGGACAACCGCGCCGCGCGCTTCCACTACGCCATCACGGAGACGCTGGAGGCGGGAATCGCGCTCACCGGCACCGAGGTGAAGTCCCTGCGCAACGGCAAGGCGACGATCGGCGAGGCCTATGCGGGCCCCTCGGGCAACGACCTGATGCTGTTCAACGCCAACATCCCCGAATACCTCGAGGCGAACCGCTTCAACCACGACACCAAGCGGCCCCGGCGGCTCCTCCTGCATCGTCGCCAGATCGACAAGCTGATCGGCGCGACGCAGCGCCAGGGCTTCACGGTGGTCCCGCTGAAGATCTACTTCAACGAGAGCGGCCGCGCGAAGGTCGAGCTCGGCCTCGGCAAGGGCAAGCAGCTGCACGACAAGCGCGAGAGCGCCAAGCAGCGCGACTGGGAGCGCGACCGGGCCCGGCTCCTGCGGGACCGGGGCTGAGAGGGCGGGGATCGAGCGCTGCCCACCTCTCCCGTTCGGGAGAGGTCGAGTCGGCGTTAGCCGACCGGGTGAGGGGTTCAGGTTCATCCGGAGAGGTCGCACCCTTCACCCCCACCCTCTCCCGAACGGGAGAGGGGGCGCGGCGTGGCCGTCTCGCCGTTCGCGGATTTGGCGGCTACGGTGGGTGCGCGCGGAGGCTTCCCATGGAACCGGACTATCTCAGCCTGCCCCCGGACCTGCCGGTGCCGGAGGATGATGGCGGGGCGGATCACCTCGTCGGGCGGCGCCTGCCGAACGTGTCCCTGGAGGCGACGGACGGGGGGCGCGTCACGCTCTCGGCGCTGCGCGGGCGCAGCGTCGTCTACGCCTATCCGCGCACCGGCGAGCCGGGGCGCCCGAACCTCGTTCCGGATTGGGACCTGATCCCCGGAGCCCGCGGCTGCACCCCGCAGACCTGCAGCTTCCGCGACCACCACGCCGAGCTGCGCGGGCTCGGCGTCGCACACCTGCACGGGCTCTCGACCCAGACGAGCGCCTACCAGCGCGAGGCCGCGGAGCGGCTGCACCTGCCGTTCACGCTGCTCGCCGACCCGCACCTCGCCCTGACGAAGGCGCTCGATCTGCCGACCTTCGCCGCCGCGGGGCAGACCCTGCTGCGGCGGCTGACGATGATCGTGGACGATGGGATCGTCTCGAAGGTGTTCTATCCGGTCTTCCCGCCGGATCGCAGCGCCGCCGACGTCGTCGCGTGGCTGCGCGCCCCGGGCGCCTAATCCCCGCCGAACTCGTCGGGGGCCGGCCCCTGACGGATGCCGTAGCGGCTCTCGAGGCCCGGATTGCTCCGCGGCGGCGACCGCTCGGCGAAGTCGCGCGACGGGCGTCCGTTCTCGCCCGCTGGGCGCGCATTCCGCTCGCCCGGGTCGCGCCCGATCTTGGGCAGGAGGTGAACGAGGTCGAGGAACTCGTCCGCCTGCCGGCGCAGGTCGTCGGCGATCATGGCGGGCTGGGTCTGGATCGTGGAGATCACCGTCACCCGCACGCCGCGGCGCTGCATGGCCTCGACCAGCGAGCGGAAATCCCCGTCGCCCGAGAACAGCACCATGTGGTCGATGTAGGCGGCGAGCTCCAGGGCATCGATCGCGAGCTCGATGTCCATGTTGCCCTTGATCTTGCGGCGCCCCGCGGAATCGGTGAATTCCTTCACCGGCTTCGTGACGACGCGGTAGCCGTTGTAGTCCAGCCAGTCGATCAGCGGGCGGATCGAGGAATATTCCTGATCCTCGATCATGGCTGTGTAATAGAACGCCCGGATCAGATTGTCCCGGCCCTGGAATTCCTTCAGCAAGCGCTTGTAGTCGATGTCGAAGCCCAGCGCCTTCGTCGTCGCGTACAGGTTGGCGCCGTCGATGAAAAGGGCGCTGCGTTGTTGTGTGCTCATGGCGCTGTTCGCTTATGAAAAACGATGGGTCGGAGGAATAGCCGCGACTGTCTTCGGCTTCAGGGACGCGCGGCGGATGCTGAATTGTGCCTGGGGGCCGAGGCGTTCCCGCCGCCAGGAAGAGTATTGATGGAGAACTTTGAAAAAACTTGCGACAAGGTCGAGCTTCAGGCTTGTCGAGTAAAAACTGCTGGTTTTCTCCGACCCACTTGTTCGACGAATCTGCAATGAGCTTTGTGGCCAAGACTCATACGTGTCAAGCCACCGCAACGATCCTGTAAAGTGCTTTGCAGAACGTGTTGCTTTCACTTCTGCCGAGTCGAAACCTGAGATCGCCGCGCAGCAGCCTCACGTTCGCTTTCGCGCGCCCAGATCCGTCTGCCCTTCGGCAGGTCCGTTACGCCTTCGGCAGGGCTCGGCTGCCCGGCTTCACGGCCGGGATGGCCGCCAGCTCCGGCGGCAGCGCGTCCGCCGGGTAGGCGGAAATATCGAGGGTGACGAGTGAGAGGAGCGGCACGCCGATCTCGCCGCGCCCGCCCGAACGGTCGATCAGGCAGGCGGCGCCGACGACCTCGCCCGCCTGATCCTGGAGCGAGGCGAGGCACTCGCGCGCCGATAGGCCGGTGGTGACGATGTCCTCGACGATCACGGCCTTCGCGCCCGCGGGGATCGCGAAGCCGCGCCGGAGCTGGAAGGGGCCGCCGGGCTCGCGCTCGACGAAGATCGCGCGGGCGCCGAGATGGCGCGCCGTCTCGTAGCCGGGGACGATGCCGCCAATCGCGGGGAGACCACGATGTCGATCGTCCCGAAGCGCGCGCGGATCGCATCGGCGAGCGCCCGGCACAGGCGCTCCGTGCGCGGCGGCTCCGAGAAGATCGCCATCTTCTGCAGGAAGACGCCCGAATGCAGGCCGGAACTGAGGATGAAGTGGCCCTCCAGCAGGGCGCCGGCATTGCGGAACTCTTCGAGCACCTGCTCCGGATTCATGGGGTCGGGACTCCGCGGCACGAGGGAAACCGGCCGCTTGTGGCAGCGGCGCCGGGACGAGGCAAGCAAGACGCGGTTGCGCGGGCTCAGCCGTTGACGCGATCGACGCGGCTCACCGCGCGCTTGCCGCGCAGTTCCGCGATGATCGCGTTGAGGTGCTGAAGATCCCAGACCGAGAGGTCGATCACGATCTCGGTGAAATCCTGCGTGCGCCGCTTCATCGAGACGTTGTCGATGTTGCCATCGTGGTCGGCGATCACCTGGGCGATCTGGGCCAGCGTTCCGGGCTCGTTGATCGATTGCAGGCCGATCCGGGCCGGAAACCGCTCGCTCGATCCCGCCTCGACGTCCCAGCGCACATCGAGCCAGCGGTCGGGCTCGTTGTCGAACGCGGCGAGCGCGGCGGACTGGATCGGGTAGATCGTGACGCCGATGCCGGGCGTGAGGATGCCGACGATGCGGTCGCCCGGCACGGCGCCGCCGTTCGGCGCGAAGCTGACGGGCAGGTCGCCGGCGAGCCCCCGGATCGGGATCGCGTCCGCCTGGCCCTCCTCGGCGGCGCCGTTCCCGCCGGGGAAGGTGAGCCGCATCGTCTGGTCCTTCGAGCGGCTGAGGCGGCCGGCGCCGTTGGCCGGCGGCTGGGGCACGGCGGAGCCGCCCGCGCGCCGCTCGTCCTTGTAATCGGGGTAGACCGCCTTCACGACGTCGCCCGAGAACATCTCGCCGCGCCCGACCGCCGCGAACACGTCCTCCGTCGAGCCGCGGGCGAGGCGGGGGAGGGCGCCCCGCAGCTTGTCCTCGGAGAAGCTCTTGCCCGCCCGCTCGAAGGCCCGGTCGAGGATCTGGCGCCCGAGCCCCGCATATTGGCGCCGCACGGCCGAGCGCGTCGCCCGCCGGATCGCCGCGCGCGCCTTGCCGGTGACGACGAGGGATTCCCAGGCCGCGGGCGGCGTCTGCCCGTCCGAGCGGGCGATCTCGACCTCGTCGCCGTTGGCGAGCTCGTGCAGGAGCGGCGCCATCCGGCCGTTGATCTTGGCGCCGACCGCCGTGTTGCCGATGTCGGTGTGGACCGCGTAGGCGAAGTCGATCGGCGTCGCGCCCCGCGGCAGGGCGATGAGCCGGCCCTTCGGCGTGAAGCAGAAGACCTGGTCCTGGAACAGCTCCAGCTTGGTGTGCTCCAGGAACTCCTCCGGGCTGTCGCCCTCGGCGAGGAGCTCGATCGTGCGGCGCAGCCACTGGTAGGCCCCGCTCTCGGTGGCGAGCTTCGGGTGGATCGAGCCGTCGCCCGCCTTGTTCGCCTCCTTGTAATGGGCGTGCGCCGCGATGCCGTACTCGGCGATCTCGTCCATCTCCGCGGTGCGGATCTGCAATTCGACGCGCTGGCTCTTCGGCCCGATCACGGTGGTGTGGATCGAGCGGTAATCGTTCTGCTTCGGGGTCGAGATGTAGTCCTTGTAGCGGCCCGGAACCATCGGCCAGCTCGTGTGGACGACGCCGAGCGCGCCGTAGCAATCGGCCACGGTGTCGACGACGACGCGGAAGCCGAAGATGTCGGAGAGCTGCTCGAAGGCGACCGACTTGCGCTCCATCTTCGACCAGATCGAGTAGGGCCGCTTCTGGCGCCCCGACACCTCCGCATTGATGCCTCGGGCGCCGAGCTTGGCCGTCAGGTCCTGCTCGATGCTCTCCACGAGCCGCTCGGACTTCGCCGAGAGGTCGGTGAGGCGCTGCGTGATGGTCCCGTAGATCTCGGGCTTCAGGTTGCGGAAGGCGAGATCCTCGAGCTCGTCGCGCAATTCCTGCATGCCCATCCGGCCGGCGAGCGGCGCGTAGATGTCGAGCGTCTCCTCGCCGATGCGAATCCGCTTCTCGGGCGGCATGTGGTGGAGGGTGCGCATGTTGTGGAGGCGGTCGGCGAGCTTCACGAGGAGCACGCGCACGTCCGCGGCGACCGCCAGCAGGAGCTTGCGGAAATTCTCGCCCTGCGCGGCGCGCTTCGAGACGAGATCGAGCCGCTTCAGCTTCGTCAGGCCGTCGACGAGGGCGCCGATCTCGGGGCTGAACAGCGCGCGGATCTCGTCGAGGGTGGCGGCGGTGTCCTCCACCGTGTCGTGCAGCACCGCGGCGACGATCGTCGCGTCGTCGAGGCGCAGATCCGTGAGGATCGCCGCGACTTCCAGCGGATGGGCGAAGAACGGGTCGCCCGAGGCGCGCTTCTGCGTGCCGTGGGCCCGCATGGCGTAGACGTAGGCGCGGTTGAGCAGGGCCTCGTTCGCGGCGGGGTTGTAGCGTTTCACCCGCTCCACGAGTTCATACTGGCGCATCATCCGCCGACGGACCCTTCCCCTGCTGGCATGCGTCGCCCCGAGACCTCGGCGGTCGGTGTCTCGCGCGATCGGGCGACAAGTCTCCCGCATCGCACAGGCGCGCGCCAGACCCTCGGCGTCGCAGGGGCGTGGAATTCCGGCCGCGAACGAAAAAACCCGGCCGCGAGGCCGGGTTTCGTGGGGAAGCGCGGGTGCGCCCGAGGCTCAGTCGCCCTCGTCGTCCGTCTCGACGGGCGGCGCGAGGTTCTCCAGGCCGCGCAGGAGATCCTCCTCGCTCATCCGGTCGAACTGCACCGCGCTGTCGTCGCTGGAGGCGGCCTGCGGGGCCACCGCCGCGGCGGCGGGCGAGGAGGAGAGCAGCGGCACGGTCTCGGCCTCCGGCTCGTCCACCTCGACGTATTTCTGCATCGAGTGGATCAGCTGCTCCTTGAGGTCGTCCGCCGTGATGGTCTCGTCGCCGATCTCGCGCAGCGCCACGACGGGGTTCTTGTCGCGGTCGCGGTCGACGGTCAGCGGGGCGCCGGCGGCGAGCAGCCGGGCGCGGTGGCTGGCGAGCAGGACCAGCTCGAAGCGGTTCTCGACCTTGTCGATGCAGTCTTCAACGGTGACGCGAGCCATCGGCGGCGGCTCCTTCCTGGACTTGGGACGCGAGGATTTTTGGAGATGATCGCGCGTCTTACACCGGTTGGCGCCCTGCAACAAGCTGAGCGGTCGGGCGGATTTGTGCGCTGCATTGTTGACACCCGGGGGCCTGCGATGCGACTGCGCCGCGCTTCTCGAAGGCACTGAGCGACGAACGGGCGGCTTTCCATGGCGCGAGCACTCATCTTCCCCGGCCAGGGCAGCCAGAGCGTGGGCATGGGCAAGGCGCTCGCCGAGGCGCACCCGGCCGCCCGGGACGTGTTCGCCGAGGTCGACGCCGCGCTCGCGCAGGATCTGTCCAAGATCATGTTCGAGGGCCCGGCCGAGGACCTGACCCTGACGGCCAACGCCCAGCCCGCCCTGATGGCGGCGAGCCTCGCGGTGCTGCGGGTGCTGGAGGCCGAGCGCGGCCTCGACCTCGCCCGGGACGTCGCCTGCGTGGCGGGCCATTCGCTGGGCGAATACTCGGCGCTGGCCGCCGCCGGCACGGTCTCGGTGGCGGATGCGGCGCGGCTCCTGCGCATCCGCGGCGAGGCCATGCAGCGGGCGGTGGCGCCGGGCGAGGGCGCGATGGCCGCGCTCATCGGCGCGGAACTGGAGGCCGCCCGCGAGATCGCCGCGGAGGCCGCGGAGGACGCAATCTGCGACGTGGCGAACGACAACGGCGCCGGGCAGGTCGTGCTGTCCGGCAACAAGGCGGCGGTCGAGCGGGCCGTGGCGGTCGCGCAGGCGCGCGGCATCAAGCGGGTCGTGCTCCTCAACGTCTCCGCCCCCTTCCATTGCAGCCTGATGGGCCCGGCGGCGGACGCGATGCGGGAGGCGCTGGCCGCAGTTCGCATCGCGGCGCCGATCATCCCCGTCTACGCGAATGTCCGCGCCGCGCCCGTGACGGATCCGGAAGCCATCCGCGCCGCCCTCGTCGAGCAGGTGACCGGCACCGTGCGCTGGCGCGAATGCGTCGCCGCGATGGCGGAGAGCGGCGTCGACACGTTCTACGAGCTGGGGGCCGGCAAGGTGCTGACCGGCCTCGTCCGGCGCATCGCGCCGGGCGCCGCCGCCAGCCCGGTCGGAACGCCAGACGACGTCGCTTCCTTCCCCACGCTCTGACACGTTCGCCACACGCGAAGGACGCAAGCCCATGTTCGATCTCACCGGCCGCAAGGCCCTCGTCACCGGCGCGACCGGCGGCCTCGGCGGGGCGATCGCCCGGGCGCTGCATGCGCAAGGGGCCAGCGTGGCGCTCTCGGGCACCCGCCAGGAGGCGCTCGACGCCCTCGCGGCCGAGCTCGGCCAGGAGCGCGTCCACGTCGTCCCCTGCAACCTCGCCGACGCGCAATCCGTCGAGGCGCTGGTGCCGGCGGCCGAATCGGCGCTCGGCGGCCTCGACATCCTGGTGAACAACGCCGGCATCACCCGGGACAACCTGTTCCTGCGCATGAAGGACGAGGAGTGGGAGCAGGTGCTCGCGGTCAACCTCACCGCCGCCTTCCGCCTCTCGCGCGCGGCCGTGAAGGGCATGATGCGCCGCCGCTCCGGCCGCATCGTCAACATCGGCTCGGTTGTGGGCTCCACCGGCAATCCGGGCCAGGGCAATTACGCGGCGGCCAAGGCCGGCCTGGTCGGCCTCACCAAGGCGCTCGCCGCCGAGGTCGCCTCCCGCAACATCACCGTGAATTGCATCGCGCCGGGCTTCATCGCCTCGCCGATGACGGACGAGCTCAACGACAAGCAGCGCGAGGGCATCCTGACCCGGGTGCCGATGGGCCGGCTCGGCACCGGCGCCGAGGTCGCGGCGGCCACGATCTACCTCGCCTCGGACGAGGCGGCCTACGTCACCGGCCACACCCTGCACGTGAACGGCGGCATGGCGATGTATTGAGGCCGCGCACCCTGCCGCGACGCGTCATCCGTCCCGGGCACAACCCGAGGAAAACGTTCGGAAAACCACAGGGATGAACGGTTCGTGAACCGGCTCTCGCCAGCGCGGGAACCCTGTGTTAACACCCCGGCAGCCGTGCAAGGGGGGTTGACGGTTCAGCGGGTTGCAAGTCCAAGACGACACGCGATCGGACACCGGCCGCTCCAGCGAAACGCCCGGCAACGGGAGAGCGGCCACGGCGCCTTCACCATCACGATGGACACACGAGGACCAACAATGAGCGATATCGCTGAGCGCGTGAAGAAGATCGTCGTCGAGCACCTGGGCGTGGAGCCCGAGAAGGTGGTCGAGGGCGCGAACTTCATCGACGATCTCGGCGCCGACAGCCTCGACACCGTCGAGCTCGTGATGGCGTTCGAGGAGGAGTTCAACGTCGAGATCCCGGACGACGCCGCGGAGACCATCCAGACGGTCGGCGACGCGGTGAAGTTCCTCGAGAAGAACTCCGCGTAAAAAATTTCGAGCGGCGCGGCCGGGGCCGAAACGTCCCGCCCGCCGTTCAATGGGTGACGGAACGGTTCGGGATAGCGCGATGCGTCGGGTTGTCGTTACGGGTCTGGGCATGGTCACGCCGCTGGGCAGCGGGGTGGAGCACACCTGGAGCCGCCTGATCGCGGGCGACAGCGGGGCGGCGAAGGTCACGGCCTTCGCCACCGAGGATCTCGCCTGCAAGATCGCCTGCTCGATCCCGTTCGGCGACGGCACGGACGGCACCTTCAACCCCGACCGGGTGATGGAGGTGAAGGAGCAGCGCAAGGTCGATCCCTTCATCGTCTACGCGATGGCGGCGGCGGGCGAGGCCCTCGACGACGCCGGCTGGCACCCGAAGAGCGACGCCGACCAGTACGCCACCGGCGTGCTGATCGGCTCCGGCATCGGCGGCATCGGCGGCATCTACGACGCCTCGATCACGCTGCACGAGAAGGGGCCGCGCCGCGTCTCGCCGTTCTTCATCCCCGGCCGCATCATCAACCTCGCCTCCGGCCAGGTCTCGATCGCGCACGGGCTCAAAGGCCCGAACCACGCGGTCGTCACCGCCTGCTCCACGGGCGCGCACGCGGTGGGCGATGCCGCCCGCCTGATCGCCCTGGGCGACGCCGACGTCATGGTGGCGGGCGGCGCCGAATCGCCCGTGAACCGCCTCTCGCTCGCGGGCTTCGCCGCCTGCCGGGCGCTGTCGACCGGCTTCAACGAGGAGCCGACCCGCGCCTCCCGCCCCTACGACAAGGACCGCGACGGCTTCGTCATGGGCGAGGGCGCCGGCATCGTGGTGCTGGAGGAGTACGAGCACGCCAAGGCCCGCGGCGCCAAGATCTACGCCGAGATCGTCGGCTACGGCCTCTCGGGCGACGCCTACCACATCACCTCGCCCTCGCCGGACGGGGACGGCGCCTTCCGCTGCATGACGGCCGCCGTGAAGCGCGCCGGCATCGACCCCTCCGAGATCGACTACATCAACGCGCACGGCACCTCGACGCCGATGGGCGACGAGCTTGAGCTGAAGGCCGTCGAGCGCCTCCTCGGCCCCGCCGCCGCCAAGGCCTCGATGTCCTCCACGAAGTCGGCCATCGGGCACCTCCTGGGTGCGGCCGGCTCGGTCGAAGCGATCTTCTCGGTGCTGGCCATCCGCGACGGCGTGCTGCCCCCGACCCTCAACCTCGACAACCCGAGCGTCCAGACCGAGATCGACCTCGTGCCGCACGAGGCGAAGCGCAAGCGGGTGGACGTGGTGCTGTCGAACTCGTTCGGGTTCGGTGGGACGAATGCGTCGCTGGTGATGCGGCGGGTTAACTAACCGTCTCTTGTTGTCCGGTCCACGGATTAAGTAAAATCATCATCCTCGTGCGAATAGAGCCGCCTCAGATCGGGGCGGCTCTATTTGCTTTGGTCGGGCGCCAGTCTGTCGATCAATATCTCGTCGGTCTTTGCCTGATCCGCAGTCTTCCTCGTGGCGACAGTTGTCGTGCGGAAGATTGGCACCCAATCGGTGCATGGAGATTCACCAACCTCGCCGCTCCTCCTGACCCGGCACCCGCCCCTGCGGCGTCAGCCCGTTGATCACTTCCGGCAGCACCTGCGCGAGCTGCGAGAGCAGCGTGTCGCGGTCCATCCCGGTCTGGCGCTCCAGCGTGTCGAGCGTGTCGGGGCCGAGCGCCTGGGCGAGCTGGGTCGGCTGGACCGGCCGGTTCTGCCCGTGGCCGACCCAGGAGCCGATCACGTCGCCGAGGCCGCCGCGCTGGAAGCGCTCGATCAGGCCGTCGAGGCCGCCGAGATCGGGCCCGCCCGGGCCGCCAGGCCCGGAGGTATCCCCAGCCTCGCGGTCGAGATGGGCGTAGGGGCCGGCGCCGGGCGCGCGGCCCGCGTCGCCCGGCCCGTCGAGCATGCCGGAGAGGTCGCTGTAATCGCCCTCCCGCGGAGGCGGGCCGTCGCGGCGGGCGCCGCTCGGGTCGTAGCCGCCCTGGTTGAAGCCGCCGATGTCGCCCGAGGGGTCGCGGTCGTCCTCCGGCCCCGGCTCGTAATCGGGCTGGTGGCGCGGCCCGCCCCGCCCGAAGATGTCGCCGAAGCCGCCGCTCGCGCCCTTGGCCAGCAGCAGCATCAGGAGCGCCTTCACCAGCGGGGACATACCGGCCGAGCCGCCGCCCTGGCCCTGGCCGCGCCCGCCGCCGAGCACCTGCCCCAGCACCCCGCCGATCACCGAATCGAGCAGACCCATGACGTCCTCCCGCGTAGATGCGGGGACAACGGCGCAGGCACGGCCGCGGTTGCCCTCAGCAGATCTGCTTGTCGCTCATCTGCACCGCCACCGACCAGCCGCGCAGGTGCGGCAGCGACGCGCCGGTGAAGAGCCGCGTCACGGAAGGGAAGATCGTCTGGTAATCCATCTGGATCATCACGACGATGCCGACGTCGCGGTCGTAGAGGAGGCTGAGCGCGCTCGTCTGCACGTCCGCGTCGAGGTAGGTGAGGTTGCCGGCGCAGACCTTGATGGCGCCGCTCACCTCGTTGATCTGCGCCATGCTCAGCGTGGCGGCGGGGTAGCGCATCAGGACGTTGGCCTTGCGCGTCCGGTAGAGGTCCATCGTGTCGGTGACGCAGCTCGTCGAGCCGCCGGTCGGGCAGCTCGCGATGGCGGCGGCGAGCTGCGTCGAGGCGCGCTCGATCTCCCGGTTGATCCCCGACATCGCCACGAGGTCGATCACCCCCGCGACGAGGTAGATCAGCGTCGTGGCCACCATCGCGAACTCGACGATGGCGCTGCCCTCCCGCGCCGGGAGCAGGAACGGGCGGCGGAAGCGGGGGCGCGGCCTCCCCATCAGGCCCTCCGGAACACGACCGAGGCCTTCGCCGTCAGGACCGGCAGGAACGGCACGTAGCGCACGGAAGGGAGCGCCGCGCGCAGCAGCAGCAGGTCCTTCGTCGCGCCGGGGCTGAACGTGGCGCCGGTGACCGCGGTGGCCGAGGTCGCGGCGGACGAGAGCTGCGTCATCTCCACGACGAGCCGGGCCCGGCAGCCGGCCTGGGTCAGGAGCAGGATCTTGGCGCAGACCTTGGTCTTGTAGCCGGCGGCGTCGCCCGCGGTCAGCTCGGTCTCGGGGCGCGCCGCGGAATCGAACAGCGCGTTCGAGAGCAGCACCTGCGTGTAGGCGTGCATCAGGAACTGGGTGATGCCGACGAGCAGCATGACGAGCGGCCACATCAGCACCGCCATCTCGACGCCGAGCGACCCGCGCGTCGCGCGGCGGAAGCGGCCGGGGAGGGCAGGGGGCGCGCGCTCGGGCCGCCGCGGGAGATCCGCCATCGCCGCCTCCTAGCCCGGGCAGGCGTTGCGGCAGATGCGCAGGTAGTCGATCAGCCCGCCATAGGTGTCCTCGCGGCCGGCCGCCTTCCAGGTGATGCGGTAGTTCGCCGTGGCGGCCACGGTGAAGTTTATCACCCGCTCGGTCCAGGCATCGGCCTGCACACAGACGTCGACCAGGTTCGACAGGTTGTAGCCGCCGCCGCTCTTCTCCTTGTCGACGTAGACCTCGATCCGGTTGGTCTGGCCCTCGACCGTGTACCAGTCCACGTCGCTGCTCTTCGTGCCGCAGATCACCTGACCGGGCCGGGCGGCGTCGCGCAGGCGCGCGATGTACCAGTAGCGGATCTGGTAGCTGCCCGCCGTCAGGTTGAGGGTGCGGTTCATCGAGGAGTTCGAGCGGCAGCCCGAGACGCCGCTGTTGGCGGCCGTGTTGCAGTCGCTGTCGAGCTCGGCGAAGAAGTCGCCGAAGCGGATCGAGTTGCTCGCCAGTTCCCGCTGGCCGTTGATCTCGATGCCCGCCGCGACCGTGCCCCAGCCGTTCCAGGTGTTGCTGTTGCGGGCGCCGCCGAGCACGTCCCAGCTGTTGTAGTTCACGCTGTGGGAGGGCCGCTCGAAGGATTCCGAGATCAGGAGTTCGGGCGCGTTGGCGCCGGTGGTGATGGCGACAGCCGTCGAGATCACGGCGCAGTCGCGGGCCATGCTCACCGAGAAGGTGGACTTGCGCAGGAGCGTGCCGAACACGAGCGGCTGCGAGCCCGACGCCTGGACATGGACGTTCGTGTCCGTGTTGGTGGCGGTCACCGTGGCCGAACTCGTCAGGCCCTTCGCCTGGAAGTTGCGGGCGGCGATGTCCTGGACCTGGGTCGGGTAGGTCTTCGAAGTGTCGCCGACCTTCACGTCGTCGGGCTTGTTGGCGTTGACGTAGGACTGGGCCTGCCGGCAGGCGAGCTCCGTCGCGCTCGCGACCCGGTTCCGGTAGGTGGCCTCCCGGGACGCCTCCAGCGCGCCGCCGACCCCGACGAGCAGCATCGGCAGGGCGAAGGCCAGGATGATCGCGACCCCGCCCCGCTCGTCCTGCCTGAACATCGTCCACGTCCGTGCGGAGCGCGATTCTGCCCGCAGGCGCAAACTCATCCAGAAATGCTAACGAGGGCTGACTTCAATCGGGAGAAGAATAGCCAGCGGCGATCCAGGCGCGACGTTTGATGCGAATCGTTAAAGGATCGTCAAAGCGCAATGATGGGTTGTGACTATACTTGCTACCACTAGAGGTAGAAATTTGCCCCGAAGCGCGTTCGGCTCAGCCGCCGCGCCGCCGGAATGGTCGCGAGAGCCGTGAAGCTCCAGCGCCCACCAGCGCGACGTCCGCCTATTCCCGGCGCCCCTTGAGGCCGGCCCGGTCCTGCGGAGGCAGGTGGTCGAGGGGGTTGGTGACGGACGCCTTGCGCCGGTCGGCGGACGGGACGATCGCGGTGGTCGCGCGGATCGCGCTCGGGGGTGCGACGCCACCGGTGCGGTCCTCGGCGCGCGCCTCCGTGCGCCCGTCCGTGCGTCCCTTGTCGCCCTTGAGGGTCGGGAAGTCGGAGGGCAGGGTCGAGGCGTTCGGCTGGTCGCGCCGGCTCTCGACGGTCTGCGCCTTGGCCGGCACGGCGAAGCTCGCGGTGGCGGCGACGAGGAGGCCTCCGAGGAAGAGGCCGGTGGCTGCCCCGCCGGCGCGGGGTCGGATGCTGCGACGATGGGCGGTCACGACGAACGCTCCGGACGAGGCAAGGTGAGCCGCGGGTGCGGCGGATTCTTGCACTCACAAAGCGCCAGGGCCCTCCCGGTTCCCGCCGTCAGCGGCCCCGACCGCCGCCGCCCTTGTACTTCGGGCGCTGTCCGCCGATCCCCTGCGTCGAGCGCGCCTTGGGCCGCTCCTGCCACTGGGGCGCCGGGCCGCCGACCGGCAATTCGCGGTCCGTACCCGGGCCCATGTCGTCGAGGCTCGGCCGGGAGATCCGGCTGCCGCCGGGCCCTTGCGCCCGAACTTGCCCGCCTCGCGCTCGACGTCGCCCTGGCGCGCCATCGGATCGTCCGCCACGAGGAGCTCGGTCGCCTGGAGCCGCTTCAGCTCGTCGCGCAGGCGTGCCGCCTCCTCGAAGTCGAGATCGGCCGCGGCCGAGCGCATCCGCTTCTCCAGATCGGCCATCACGGCCTTCAGGTTGTGGCCGACGGTGATGGCGTCCTTGGCGAGGCCCGTATCGACCTGCACGTGGTCGCGCTCGAACACGCTGTCGAGGATGTCGGCGATGCCGCGCTTGACCGATTGCGGGGTGATACCGTGCTCCGCGTTGTAGGCGAGCTGCTTCTGACGCCTCCGCTCGGTCTCGGCCATCGCCCGCTCCATCGAGCCGGTGACCTGGTCGGCGTAGAGGATGCAGCGGGCATCCGCATTGCGGGCCGCGCGGCCGATCGTCTGGACCAGCGAGGTCTCGGAGCGGAGAAAGCCCTCCTTGTCGGCATCGAGGATGGCGACGAGGGCGCATTCGGGGATATCGAGGCCCTCCCGCAGCAGGTTGATGCCGATGAGCACGTCGAAGGCGCCGAGGCGGAGGTCGCGGATGATCTCGATGCGCTCCAGCGTGTCGATGTCCGAGTGCATGTAGCGCACCCGCACGCTGTTCTCGTGCAGGTACTCGGTGAGATCCTCGGCCATGCGCTTCGTCAGCGTCGTCACCAGCGTCCGATAGCCGGCCTGCGCCACCTCCCGCACCTCGCCGAGGAGGTCGTCCACCTGGGAGCGGGCCGGGCGCACCTCGATCACGGGATCGACGAGGCCGGTCGGGCGGATCACCTGCTCGGCGAAGACGCCCGCCGTGCGCTCCATCTCCCACTTGCCCGGCGTCGCCGAGACGTGGACCGATTGCGGGCGCATCGCGTCCCATTCCTCGAAGCGCAAGGGGCGGTTGTCGAGGCAGGAGGGCAGGCGGAAGCCGTACTCGGCGAGCGTCGCCTTGCGGCGGAAGTCGCCCCGGTACATGCCGCCGATCTGCGGCACCGTCACATGGCTCTCGTCGGTGAAGACGAGGGCGTTGTCGGGCAGGTACTCGAACAGGGTCGGAGGCGGCTCGCCGGGCTTTCGCCCCGTCAGATAGCGCGAGTAGTTCTCGATGCCGTTGCAGGCGCCCGTGGCCTCGATCATCTCGATGTCGAAGGTGCAGCGCTGCTCGATCCGTTGCGCCTCGATCAGGCGGCCCATCCGGGTCAGTTCGTCGACCCGCAGCTTCAGCTCGGTCTTGATCCCCTTGATCGCCTGCTGCAGCGTCGGACGCGGCGTGACGTAGTGGCTGTTGGCATAGACCTTCACGAACTTCAGATCGTTGATCTTCTTGCCCGTCAGCGGGTCGAACTCGACGATGCCCTCGATCTCGTCGCCGAACAGGCCGATGCGCCAGCCGCGATCCTCCAAGTGGGCTGGCCACAGCTCGATCACGTCGCCGCGCACCCGGAAGGTGCCGCGGGCGAAATCCGACTGGATGCGCTTGTACTGGAGCGCCACGAGGTCGGCGATGAGCTGGCGCTGCTCGATCTTCTCGCCGAGCGAGACCGTGAAGGACATCGCCGTGTAGGTCTCGACCGAGCCGATGCCGTAGATGCACGAGACCGAGGCCACGATGATCACATCGTCGCGCTCCAGCAGCGCGCGGGTGGCCGAGTGGCGCATCCGGTCGATCTGCTCGTTGATCGAGCTCTCCTTCTCGATGAACGTGTCCGAGCGCGGGACGTAGGCCTCGGGCTGGTAATAGTCGTAGTAGGAAACGAAGTACTCGACCGCGTTGTCGGGGAAGAAGCTCTTGAACTCGCCGTAGAGCTGCGCGGCGAGCGTCTTGTTCGGCGCGAGGATCAGCGCCGGGCGCTGCGTCTCCTCGATCACCTTGGCCATGGTGAAGGTCTTGCCGGAGCCGGTGACGCCGAGCAGCACCTGATCGCGCTCGGCCGCCTTCACGCCCTGGACGAGTTCGGCGATCGCGGTCGGCTGGTCGCCCGCCGGGGTGAACTCGGAGTTCAGCCGGAAGGGAACGCCCCCTTCCGATTTCTGCGGGCGCTCCGGCCGGTGCGGCACCCAGGTCTGCCCGTCCTTGAAGAGCGGGTTGCCCTCGGTCAGGAGCTTCTGGAGCGCGTCGACGGTGGCGGAGACGCCGTCCGCGGCGAGCGAGGTCTGCCCGTCCTCCACCGCGCCCTCGGGGGCCGGCCCGTCCTCGCCGTCGCGCAGGCCCAGCGCCTGGGCGAGCCGCGGATTGACGTCGGCCGCGCTGCCATGCGCGAAGCTCGCCTGCGGCGCCTCGGCAAAGCCCGTCTGCGCGACCGGATCGGCCTTCTTCCCGCGGCCCTTCCGCTTCGGCTCGCCGGGCCGGGCCTGGGCGGGTTCCGGCAGGCGGTTGCGGTTGAGGGCCGGGTTGAGGAGTTCGGCCAGGAACGGGTCGAGCGGCTTCAGCTCGGGCTTCTCGGCCTTGCCCGAGGCGGGGCGGGGCTTTCTGGGAGTCGGCATCGTACGAATATGGCAATTCGGGCCCGTGCCGGAAAGGGCGCCGCTCAGACGCCGCCGACCGCGATCGCGCTCCCGTCCCGGGCGGGCGTCCTCATCGCCGTCCAGATTTCGGCGGCGGGCCTCGGCCGCGGCGGTGCGGGCGCGGCAACGCTCCCCGGGCCGGCCTCAGCGTCGCGCCAGGAGGATCGTGCCGCTGCCGGTCATCAGGAAGCGGACGCCGCCCGCCCGCAGGGCGGCGACCGCGGCGTGGCGGGAGCGGCGATGCCCGGGTCTCCCCGTTCTCCTCCAGGCAGCGTATCGTGGAGAAGGAGAGCCCTCTTGCCGCGGCGAGGGTCATCATGGACCAGTCGAGCAGGCCGCGCGCCGCACGGATGCGATGGCCCTCGATGCATTGCTCGAGCCCCTGCCTCAGGCTCCCCGAGATCGTCGGCGGCCGGCCCGAGAGCGGCTGGAGGAAGCCCGCCTGCTCGGAGAGGCGCCCGGCCACGTCGTAGACCGGCACCGAGACGCAGAGGCACCGGGTCTTCACGGACCCCGCCAGAAGCCGGAGCTCGACGTCCATGTACGGGCTCTCCGTCGCGAAAGCCTGCGCGACGCCGTCGATCACCTGCTGCCGCCGGTCGGCGGGAACGGTATCGAAGGGGGCCGCCATCAGGACGTCGAGGGGGCGCCCGAACAGCTCCTCGAACTGCATCGGGATGATCGAGACGCCATCCCATCTCATGGCGGCCGTGGCGAAGCCGGTCTGACGGTACAGGACCTCCTGCCGCTGGCGTTCGGCAGCACGCAACCGCTGCCGTTAGCGGGCCGAGGTGATGTCGAGGACGAGGCCGCTCGCACCGATGGGCCGGCCGGCGGGCGAGACGAGAACCTCCGCCCGCGACGACAGGGTCCGCACCGAATCGTCCGGACGAACGATGCGGAACGTGCTGTTCTGGAGCACGCCCGATTGCATGATCTGGGCCGCAGTCTCGATCGCGGGCCTGTCCTCGTGATGGACGAACCCGCGCAACGCCTCGTAGTTCGGCCGGATCCCGCCCGGTTCGAGGCCCAGAAGGTGATAGCGTCCGTCCGACCAGACTTGCTCGTCGCCCGCGAAGGTACAGCTCCAGCTCCCGGTCAAGCCGATGCCCTCGATCAGCGCCAGGAAGCGAGGGGACGAGAACGCGAGGTCCGAGACGGTCACGGCCGGTCTCAGACCTTCGCGATGGCGACCGCCCCGCCGTCGACGCGCGGGAACCGGATCCCCGCTGCCCGAAGGGCGGTGATCGCGGCCCGGCGGGAGCGGTTGCCCAGGCCCTCCGTACTCTCTTCGAGCCGGCGAATCGTCGAGAACGAGAGGTTGCTGGCATTGGCCAGGTCCGTCATCGACCAGTCGAGCAGGCCCCGCGCCACGCGCAGGTGGAAGCCCTCGATACCCTCGTCGAACTCGGCGGCTTCCTCCGTGGCCCCATCGCCTTCCGGGTTGGCCGGCGGCACCAGGTTGATCCATTCGAGGATGGTGCCGTCGACGTCGCGCATCGGGACGAGGGTGGTCTGGAAACGCTCGCGGCGCCCGTCTGGCAGGGCGAGCGTCCCGACGGAGGTGAAGGTGTTGCCGCTACGGAACCCGGCTTCGAGCGTCTCGCGCCAGAGCAACCGCTCCTCGTCGAGGGCGGCTGCGGCCGAGGCGCCGTCGGGCACGACGGCCTCCGCCGAGAAGCCCGTTAGGACGGCGAAGTCCGGCGCCTCGCCCGCGTCCGGCAGGGATGGCAGCGTGTGCGTGACGACTCGGGCCTGCTCGAACAGCGCCTGCTTGCGCCGCCGCTCCGCCGCCTGCGCGCGGGCGAGCTGCTCCTGGCCCGTGACGTCGAGGACGATCCTGGCGGCGGCCCGCGGGCGCCCATCGGCCGCGAGATACACCTCGCCGCGCCCGGACAGGATCCGGAGCGACCCGCCTGGCCGGATCAGCCGGTAGGTGTGGTCGTGCAGGATGCCGTCGTGCATCACCTGTGCCGTCGTCTCGATCTCGACGCGGTCGTCCGGATGGACGAGGCTGAGGAACAGGTCGTAGCTCGGGCGCACGCGGCTCGGATCGAGCACCAGGATGCGGCAGAGCCCGGGCGACCAGACCTGCTCGTTCGTCGCGAAGGTCCAGCCCCAGGTTCCGGTCAGCCCGCAGCTCTCGATCAGCCGGAGGAACTCCCGGGAGGAGAAGGCGAGGCCCGATCTGGCGAGCGGCGCCTCGCTCCCGGCTGGACAGCCGGGGGCTTCGGCCCCAGATGCGCGGTCAGCCCTTCCCCGGTTCGCCGAGATCTCGATGCCGCCCGAGCCCGAAGCCCCTCCGCCTGCCCTCGACGACGAGACCGTCGCCTTCGCCGGCCGCGTCTTCCAGATGGCCCGGATGGGGCACGCGGAGGAACTGGAGGCTCTGTTCGGCCAGGGGCTGCCCGCGAACCTGCGCAACGACAAGGGCGACAGCCTGCTGATGCTGGCCGCCTACAACGGACAGGCGGAGGCGACCCGTGTGATCCTGGAGGCGGGCGGCGACCCCGAACTCGCCAACGACCGGGGCCAGACGCCGCTTGCCGGCGCCGCCTTCAAGGGCGAGATCGGAATCGCCAGGCTCCTCCTCGACCACGGCGCGGCCGTGGACGGGAGCGGCGCGGGCGGCCGCACCGCCCTGATGGTGGCGGCGATGTTCGACCGGACCGAGATGGTCGACCTGCTCCTCGCACGCGGGGCGGATCCCGACCGGCGCGACGCGGGCGGACAGAGCGCCGCCGAGATGGCGCAGGCCATGGGCGCCGCCGAGACCCCGGCACAGCTCGCGCAGGCGAAGCGCCCATGATGCGCCGCCGGTTCGCCGCGGCGCTGACGCTCGCCGCCTCCCTTCCCGCCAGCATGGCTGCGCGCGCGGAGGACTGGCCGATGTTCGGGGGCGATCCCTCGAACCGGCACCATTCCGCCCTTGGCCAGATCGACCGCGGGAACGTCGCCAAGCTGCGGCCGGCCTGGATCTTCCAGACGGGGGTGACGGGCTACTTCCAGGCCGAGCCCGTGATCGTCGCGGGCGTGATGTACGTCTCGACGACGGGCAACCACGTCGCGGCCCTCGACGCGAAGTCCGGCCGCGTCCTCTGGACCTACACGCACAAGGCCCGCACGGAGAAGATCTTCGGCCCGCCCTCGAACCGGGGCGTCGCCGTCGCGAACGGCCTCGTCTACGAGGCGACGATGGACGGGCGCGTCATCGCCCTCGACGCGAAGACCGGCAAGCCCGTCTGGGACAAGGAGGCGGTGCGCCCGGAGGAGGGCGAGACCGAGACGGCCTCGGCGCTCTCGGCGCAGCTCGGCGACAAGCCGGTGCAGGGCTCGAGCCGCCTCGGCTTCAAGATGCCGCCGCTCTTGGCGGAGGGGCTCGTCATCGTCGGCGTCACGGGCGCGGGCTACGGGCTGCACGTCGAGGACGACAAGGGCGGCCTCGACGGCGGCTCCGTGGTCGGCATCGAGGGCGGCTACGGCCGCCGCGGCTGGCTCGCCGCCTACGACGCGAAGACCGGCGAGGAGCGCTGGCGCTGGTACGTCACCAAGCAGGATGGCTGGGAGGGCGCGTTTCGCGCGACGACGCCGGACGGCGTGCCGCTCCACCGCGACATCGCCGCCGAGAAGGCGGCCGCCCCACAGCACCGCGAGGCGTGGCGGGTCGGCGGCGGCTCCCTCTGGATGACGCCGGCCTACGACGCGGAGGCGGGCCTCATCTTCCTCGGCACCGGCAACCCGGCGCCGCAGAATTTCGGCCTGACCCGCCCCGGCGACAACCTCTACACGATGAGCCTCGTCGCCCTCGACGTGCGCACGGGCGCGCTGCGCTGGCACTTCCAGCAGGTGCCCCACGAGGAATGGGGCTACGACGTCGCGAGCCCGCCCTTCCTCCTCGACCATCCCACGCCCGAGGGCCCGGTGAAGGCGGTGGCGCAGGCGAGCAAGACGGGCTGGATCTACGTGCACGACCGGGCGACGGGCCGCCTGCTGGCGCGCTCCGAGCCGGTGATCGCGCACAAGAACCTGTTCGCGCCCCCGAGCCCCGAGGGCACCGTGGTGAGCCCCGGCCCCCTCGGCGCGATCTCCTGGCACCCGGTCGCCTACGATGCGGCCGCGGGCCGGGCCTTCGCGCAGGTCCGCCACGGGGCGGCGACCTACACGGTCAAGACGGTGCCGGCCTCGGGCGGGCGCCCGGAGATCCGCTACACCGAGACCAGCGAGGCGAAGGGCGAGCCGAGCTTCAGCACCCTGACGGCGGTCGATCTTGCGCGGGGCGGCGCCATCGCGTGGTCGGTCAGGGCGGGAAGCCGGCTCTCGGGCGGGACTCTCTCGACGGAGGGCGGCCTCGTCTTCTCCGGGGAGGAGGACGGCCACCTCGACGCGCACGACGCGCGGGACGGGCGCATCCTGTGGCGGTTCCAGTGCGGGGCCGGCATCGGCGGCCCGCCGGTGACCTACGCGGTCGACGGGCGCCAGTACGTGGCGCTGGCGGCCGGCGGCGCCTCCTTCACCAAGGCGTCGGGATTCGGCACCGGCGACGCGCTCGTGGTCTTTGCCCTGCCGGACTAGGCGGGCCCGTCAGCGGCTCACGAGCGCGTGCTCGGTGCGCAGGCGCAGGCCGAAGATCGCGAGCATGACCATGCAGCAGGTCGGGTTGTTGCCGTTGAACAGGACCGATTCGAACGAGGCCGAGATCATCGCGAAGAGCCACAGGCGCACGAACAGCATCAGGGTCGGGTCGAGGGTGCGGCCGGCCGCGATCCGGCTCAGGTCGCGCAAGGGACCGTAGACGTAGGCCAGCAGCGCGAACAGGAGGCCGGGCAAGCCCGTGGTCAGCGCCGCGTCCAGGAAGGCGTTGTGCGCGTGCCGCGCGCTGTTCACCCAGGTCGAGATCGTGGCGCTGCCGTACATCGTGCGCTCGGTCAGCCAGAAGGCGCCGTAGCCCCAGCCCTGGAGCGGCCGGTTGAGGATGTTCTCCACCGCGAATTGCCAGATCTCGCTGCGCCCCGTGTAGGTCGCGTCCTTGAGGATCGCTTCGAGCAGGTCCTTCACCGGCGGGATGAACACGGAGCCGATCGAGATCACCGAGAAGGCGAGGATCGGCGCGACGAGGAGGAGGACGCGCATCGCGCCGCCGCGGAACACCTGCGTCAGGCCGGTGACGACGAGGATCACCGGCAGCGTCGCCATCGCGGTCTTCGAGTTGGTGCCGATCAGGAAGATCGCCGAGAGCACGACGATGGTCCATCCGTAGAACCGGCTCGCCGTCGCTGCCACGTAGAGGCCGACGAGGATCAGGATCACCATCACCGAGCCGGCCTCGTTCTTGTGCGGGAAGATCCCGCGCCAGAGGCCGGCATGCTCGGGCTCGGCCTGGACGTCGAAGGCCGAGTGGACGGCGAGGTGCGGCACGAGGGCGACCGCGAGGAAGGACGAGACCACGATGATGAGCGCGCTGCCCGCGAGCGTGAGCGCGAACTGGCGCGCCGAGCGGGCGACGACGAGGATGCCGGCCGCGAGCATCGCGGCGATGAGGAGGAGGATCGAGCGCCGGATCGAGAGCAGCGGCTCGACCGAGGTCAGGATGGTGAGCGCCAGCCAGCCGGCGCAGAGCAGGATCGGCCAGCTCAGGAGCGGCCGCAGCCGCTCGATGCCGAGGCGCCACAGGGCGGCTCCCATGGCGAGCCCCAGGCCGATGAAGGTCGCCTGCGTGAGGAGGCTGCCGGATTCGGCCGCCTCCAGCAGGGAGCGGTCGCTGAGGTCTGAGAACCAGAGATGATTCCAGAACACGACGATGACCGTGCCGTTGAGGACGATCCGCATCCAGTCCGGGATGTCGCGGGCTGACCGGGCGCGGGATTTCGCGACCCTGCCGGCGTCGATCTCTGCAGCCGATGACACGGGGCGCGGCCTCACAGCGGGGGGCGTGCGCGGGGTCGCGCCGCGGCGAAGCGGCATCCTAGCCCGCGACGGAGCGGTTGCGGCGGGTCGCGTCGCCGCTGTGCCCGGATTTCGCGGCGTAAGGTTGATGCGCCGCGCCTAGGCCCGCGGCGTCGGCCGCGCTCGGCCGTCCCGGCCACGCAGGCGGTCAAGGAGTTCCTGCGTCACGCACAGGGTGGCGGCGAGGGCGGCCCGCTGCTCGTTCAGCGCAGCGATCAAGCGCCGGGTCCGCGCGATCTCGGCCTCCGCGCTCCCGTGACGCGCGGGGGCGTGCCGGAACCGCTCCGGATCCTCATCGAGGACCTCCGAGAACGGTACGTCCATCAGGAGGCCGCCGCCCACATCCGCGATTTCGAAGGCGTAGCGCAGGATCCGCGCCCGCTGCCCGCCGCTCTGGATCAGGTCGGAGGCGATCCGGGAGATCGCGTGGCACACGTCGAGATAGGCATCGTCGAGGCTGCCGAACGACACGCCCTCGTTGTCCCATTCCAGCTCGTCGGGTGTTCGCAGGTGGAAGTAATAGTGCGGCATGCGCCGGCTCAGCTTTGTTCCGTCGGTCCACTTGGACGGACGATATCAGGTTGACGTGCCGCAAGCCTTCGAAATGAGCGGCTTGACATAGGTAAGTTTTGTTTCTCGACGATCTGATAAGCTCGGCCTGTTCGGCGTCATGGTGGTGGGCATGCCGCAGCAACTGATCCGCAAGCTCGAACAGTTTACCCGCCTGTCCGGTGCGGACCGGCGTGCCATCTGGGATGTCGCGAGCCGGAAGGGCCGGTTCCTCGGCGCGCACCAGGACATCATCCGGGAGGGCGACAAGTCCGAGCACGTAAACCTGATCCTCGACGGCTGGGCCTGCCGCTACAAGACCCTGGAGAACGGGCGCCGGCAGATCATCTCCTTCTTCGTCCCGGGCGACCTGTGCGATCCGCATGTCTGCGTGTTCCGCGAGATGGACCACTCGATCGGCGCCATCACCCCGGTGCGGCTCGCCGAGATCTCGCGCGATCAACTGCTCGACCTCACCGAGGCGCATCCGCGCGTCACGCAGGCGCTCTGGTGGGAGATGCTGGTGACGGCCGCGGTCCAGCGGGAATGGACGGTCAATCTCGGTCAGCGCACCGGGCGGGAGCGGATCGGGCACCTGCTGTGCGAATTGTTCATCCGCCTGCGGGCGGTCGGACTGACGGACGGCGACAGCTGCCTCCTGCCGGTCACGCAGGTCGATCTCGGCGACGCCACCGGCCTGTCGAACGTGCACGTCAACCGCGTGCTGCAGGAACTGCGCGCCGACGGGCAGATCGTCCTGAAGGGGCGTCAGCTCACGATCCCGGACCTCGAGACCCTGCAGGCCGTGTCCCTCTTCAACGTCAACTACCTGCACCTCGACCGCGAGGGGCGCCACCTCGACGCGAACGGCCCCGACACGGCGCGCGCCGGGTGCCCCGTCCCTCAGTAGCGCACGCCGACCGTCATCTGCTGGCGGGGCGCGGCCTGGGACTTGAGGAAGGCGGCCATCTCGGCAAGCGCCGGCGCCTTCGCGCGGAAGGTCACCGAAAGGGCAAGCAGCGTGTCGCTGTGGTCGAGGCCGGGATAGATCCGCTCCTGCACCGGCACGCGGGCGGCGCGGAGCCGGCCCGCGAGGCTCTGCGTGTTGCGCGGGCGCACGACGATGTCGGCCTCGCCGGTCGCCAGGAAGGCCGGGGGAGTGCGGCCCGGCGAAGTTGACGGGCTGGGTGATCGCCGGGTCGGGGGCTTGGCCGAACACGCGCTTCGAGGTGTCGTGGTCGAAGGGGAGGAAGTCGTAGGGCCCCGACAGGCCCGCGACCGCCCGGATCACCTTCGGATCGACGCCCTCCGCCCGCAGGTAGCGCGGGTCGAGCCCCAGCATCACGGCATTGTAGGCGCCGGCCGAGTGCCCGGCGAGCACGATGCGGCGCGGGTCACCGCCATAGGCCGCGATGTTGTCGCGCACCCAGGCCACCGCCGCCGCCCCGTCCTCCAGGAAGCCCGGGAAGGCCGCCTCCGGGTAGAGGCGGTAGTCGGGCAGGACGGTAACGAAGCCCTGCGCGGCCAGCGCGTGGCCGACGAAGGCGTAATCCTCCTTGGCGCCGCTCTGCCAGGAGCCGCCATAGAAGAAAACCAGGACGGGCGCGTGCTCAGGGGCGTCGACCGGCACGTACACATCGAGCCGGCGGCGCGGGTTCTCGCCGAAGGGCTGGTTCCTCAGCGCCTGCCGGCCCCCGTGATCGCGCGGCCCCAGCGCGTCGAACAGGGCGAGCGGCGAGCAGCCGCCCATCCCGAGCGCGGCGAGGGCGAGGCAGACGAGACCGGCGACCGCGGTGAAGGCTCTGAGCATGCAACTCTCTGTTTCGCGCCGACTCGGGTGATCGCATGCCGGTCGGGGCGGATTCATGGCCAAGGTATGGTTTCGGACGGATTCCGCGAGGGGGCCGAGGAGATCAGGTCTTCAGGACGATGCAGGCCCCGCCCACGGTGCGGATTTTGCCGCAGAGGGTGTCGGCCGCCTGCCGGCTCTGGGCCGGGATGCGGATGCGGTAGAAGGCGCGGGTGCCTCGGTTGCGCAGGCGGGTGCCGATGATCATCGGTCGGACCTCGCCGATCACGCTCGCGTAGAGGTTGCGCGCCCGCGAGAAGCTCTGGAGGGCGAGCGCCTTCGAGAAATTGCCGGCGAGCTGGATGCCCCAGGGCGCGGCCGGCCCCTCGTTGAGGCCGAGCGCGAAGCGGTCGCCGCGCGACGGGATCCGGAGTGCCGCCGTCGTCTGGAGGCAGGTCTGGGAGCCTTCGAGCGCCGGCTCGGCCGTCTCCGGAGTCTTCTTCTCGGCGCTCTCCGGCGGCTTCGCGTCCGGCTGGGCGGCCTTGCTCTGCGCCGGCGGCGTCTTGCCCTCGGGCTGCGCGCTTCGGCCCTCTGGCGGCCCCATCTCGACGCTGCCGGAGCCCGGGCGCCAATCCTCCGCCGGGCGCCCCGTGATGGCGTAGACGTAGGAGCGCGTCTCGGCGGGCAGCCCGCCGGAGCCCGCGAGCCAGTTCGCGACGCGGGTCGGCCCGCCGTTATAGGCCGCCGCCGCGAGCCCGAGATTGCCGAACTGGCGCCGATGATCGGCGAGGAGATGGGCCGCGTGCGGGATCGCCTGTTCCGGGTCGAACGGGTCGAGAAGCCCGCGCTCCCGGGCGGTGCCCGGCATGAATTGCGCGACCCCCTGCGCGCCCGCCGGGCTCACCACGCCGACCCGGAAGCTGCTCTCTCGCCAGATCAGCCGGGTCAGGAACGGCACCGGCAACCGGTGGGTGCGGGCCGAACTCTCGATCAGCCGGCAGAGCGCCTGCTCGACGGTCTCGGTGGCGCCCTCCGACGGCGCCGCCCGCGCCGGCCCGGCGAGGAGCAGGATTCCGAGGAGGAGAGCCGGGATCGCGGCGGCCGGTAACTTGGCTGAGCACATCACGGCCAGGGTTCTAGCGCTGCCGGCCGCCCGATCAAACCGCGCGGGCCGCGACCGCGTCGCCCGGGTCGGCCTGAAGGCTCGGATGACCGCATCCCATCGCCACCCGGGCGCGGACAAGTCCGCCCTTCGCCACCGCCTTCCTGCTCGACCAGCCGTTCCGCACCCGCGACGCCCGCCCGGGGCGCGACGGGCTCCTCGTCGAGACGACGCTGAGCCTGTGGTCCTCGGACAGTGTCAGCCTGTTTGTCGGCCACCGCGGGAGTACCGCGCCCGGGCCGCGAGCAACCAGGGGCATGCAGGCCTGCGCGTGGCGTGGTGAGGCGCGCCCTCGCGCCGGCCGGATCGTCCCTGCGTCCGTGAGCCTCGGCGCGGCCGTTCGCCCTCGGCGCCGCCCGCGCTATAAGGACGGGAGCGCCGTGTCCGCCCGCCGGGATGTCGATGACCGAACCCCTCCTGTCCGTCGAAGACCTGTCGGTGGCCTTCCGCACCCGCGATGGCGAGGTGCGGGCGGTCGACCGGGTCAGCTTCACGATCGAGCCCGGCGAGACCGTGGCGCTGGTCGGCGAATCCGGCTCCGGCAAGTCGGTGACCGCGCTCTCGATCCTGCGCCTCCTCGACGGCGCGGCTCACCATCCGGGCGGCCGCATCGTCTTCAAGGGGCGCGATCTCCTGAGCCTGCCCGAGCGCGACATGCGCGAGGTGCGCGGCGCCGACATCACCATGGTGTTCCAGGAGCCGATGACCTCGCTCAACCCGCTGCACACGATCCAGCGGCAGATCGGCGAGGTGCTGTCGATCCACCGCGGCCTGACGGGGCGGAAGGCGCGGGCCCGCATCCTCGAACTGCTCGAACTCGTGGGCCTGCGCGATGCCGAGCGGCGCATGGGCGCCTACCCGCACGAACTCTCCGGTGGCCAGCGCCAGCGCGTGATGATCGCGATGGCGCTCGCCTGCGAGCCCGACCTCCTCGTCGCCGACGAGCCGACCACCGCCCTCGACGTGACCGTGCAGGCCCAGATCCTGTCGCTGCTCGCCGACCTCCAGAAGCGCCTCGGCATGGCGATGCTGTTCATCACCCACGATCTCGGCATCGTGCAGCGGGTCGCCTCCCGCGTCTGCGTGATGCTGCGCGGGGAGATCGTCGAGGCGGGAGCGGTCTCCGAGGTGTTCGCGAGGCCCCGTCACGAATACACCCAGCGCCTCATCGCGTCCGAGCCACGGGGCTATGCCAACCCCGTCCCCTCGGACGCCCCGTTCCTGGTCGAGGCCGGCCCTCTCAAGGTCTGGTTCCCGCTGAAGGAGGGCATCTTCCGGCGCACCACCGGTCACGTGAAGGCCGTCGACGGGGTGAAGCTCCTCGTGCGCGAGGGCGAGACGGTCGGCGTCGTCGGCGAATCGGGCTCGGGCAAGACCACCCTCGGCCTCGCGCTCCTGCGGCTCACGGGCTCGGAAGGGCCGATCGTCTTCCTCGGCCAGAAGATCAACCGCTACGGCGTCTCCGAGATGCGGCCCCTGCGGCGCGACATGCAGGTGGTCTTCCAGGACCCCTACGGTTCCCTCTCGCCGCGCATGTCGGTGGCCGACATCGTGGCCGAGGGCCTCGTCGTCCAGGGTGAGATACGCTCCGCCGCCGAGCGCCGAGCCGTGGTGGCGCAGGCGCTCGCCGATGTCGGGCTCGATCCGGCCACGATGGACCGCTACCCGCACGAATTCTCCGGCGGCCAGCGCCAGCGCATCGCCATCGCCCGCGCGATGGTGCTCAAACCCCGCTTCGTCGTCCTCGACGAGCCGACCTCGGCTCTCGACCGCTCGGTGCAGGCGCAGATCGTGACCCTGCTGCGCGACCTGCAGCGGGAGCGCAAGCTCGCCTACCTGTTCATCAGCCACGACCTGAAGGTGGTGCGGGCGCTCGCCAACTACGTCCTCGTGATGCAGCACGGGCAGGTGGTGGAGGAGGGGCCGGCGGACCAGATCTTCGCCCGCCCGCAGACGGAATACACCCGCACCTTGTTCTCGGCGGCCTTCGCCCTCGAGAGCCGCGAACTCGCCGATACCGAGACGGCCTGAGCCGCGCCGCGATGTCCCGCACCCTGCTCATCGTGCTCGATTCCGTCGGCATCGGCGGAGCGCCGGACGGCGCGCGCTACGGCGATGCCGGCGCCGACACGGTCGGCCACATCGCGGAGGGCTGCGCGGCCGGGCGCGGCGACCGGCCGGGCTTGCGCGCCGGGCGGTTGCGCCTGCCGAACCTGACGGCCCTCGGCCTCGGCCTCGCCGCGCGGGGCGCCACCGGCCGCGTGCCGCCAGGCCTGGAGCCCGCCGGCCCGGTCCGGGGTGCCCACGGCCACGCCGCCGAGATGGCGGCAGGCAAGGACACGCCGTCCGGCCATTGGGAGATCGTCGGCCTGCCGATGCGGGAGGATTGGGGCCACTTCCCCGACACGCGCCCCGCCTTCCCGGCCGAGCTGACCCGAGCTTTGATCGCGCAAGGGAATCTGCCCGGCATCCTCGGCGACCGCCACGCCTCGGGCATCGCGATCATCGACGATTTCGGGGCGGAGCACGTCCGCACGGGCAAGCCGATCTGCTACACCTCGGCCGACAGCGTCTTACAGATCGCGGCCCACGAGGAGACGTTCGGCCTGGAGCGCCTCTACGATCTCTGCCGGACCGCGCGCGCCCTGTGCGACCCCTACCGCGTCGGGCGCGTAATCGCCCGGCCCTTCGTCGGCTCCGCGGAGGCGGGGTTCCGGCGCACCGGCAACCGCAAGGATTTCGCGGTGACGCCGCCCGGCCCGACACTCCTCGACGGCCTCGCCGATGCGGGCCGCGCCGTCGTCAGCGTCGGCAAGATCGGCGACATCTTCGCTCATCGCAGCACCGGCCGCGAGATCAAGCCCGGCAACAACGCCGCCTGCCTGTCCGCGGCGCTCGACGCCTTCCGCGAACTGCCGGACGGCGGCCTCGTCTTCGTGAACCTCGTCGATTTCGACACCGAGTACGGCCACCGCCGCGACCTGCCGGGCTACGCCGCCGAGCTCGAGGCCTTCGACGCCCGGGTGCCCGAGATCGAGGCGGTGCTGTCCCCGGGCGATCTCTGCATCGTCACGGCCGACCACGGCAACGATCCGACCTGGATCGGCACCGAGCACACCCGCGAACAGGTGCCGATCCTGGCCTTCGGGCCCGGGATCGCGGCGCGCGACCTCGGGGCGCGGGCGAGTTTCGCCGATATTGGCGCGACGGTCGCCGCGCATCTCGGGCTCCGGGCGCCGGAGCACGGGCTCTCGTGGCTGTAGCGAGGGGAGCCTCAGGCTGCCTCTCCTGAAGGGGGGAGGGACGCGCGCCAGATCGTTCAAGGACCGTGTGGATGGGCCGGCGCCCCACCTCTCCCGTTCGGGAGAGGTCGAGTCGGCGCGAGCCGACCGGGCGAGAGATGCGACCTCTCCGGAATGACCTGCACCCCTCACCCTGTCCCCCTCCCGAATGGGAGAGGGGAACTGCGCCTTTTCCGGATGCGCGATCCGGCTCGGCGATCGCGCAGGATTCACGCCGTCCCGGCTGCGCGCCGTTCGCGCTCCTCCACAACGACCTGCGCGATGTCGGCGGCCTCCACCGCCTCCATCGGGCGGCGGATGCGGAAGGCGCGGGTCGGCTCGCCCGCGCGCATCACGAGGACCACCGTCTCGATGTCGGGGCAGCCGGGGTCGGGGCAGGCGATGGCGTTGATCGTGAGCGCGTCCGCCGCGTCGAGTCCGAGCGCCGCCGCGACCTCGGCCTTGAGGCGCGCCGCGAGCGCCGCCTGCTCTGCGGAGCGCGCCTTCCAGGCTCTCAGGCTGATGAAGGCCATCGTCTCGGACGGGCGTGCGGGAGCGGCATCGCGCCAGCGTTACAGGGCGGCGGCCCCCGCCTCAAGGCGCCTGCGCCCGCTTCTCGCGTCTCGTGTTGCACGGTTCGGATCGAAAAAGTCGCGCGCCGTGGTAGGGGAGAGGACCGAGGCTGAAACCATGCTGCCGCTCGTTCGTATGCCAGATGGCGGGCGCGTGTGAGGAGAATCCTGTGCGACCCTGGCGCGAGGGACCGGGCGACCGGCGCAGCTACCATCACGGGAACCTGAAGGAAGCCCTGATCGAGGCCGCCCGCCGCTTCATCGCCGAGCGTGGCGTCGGCGGCTTCACGCTGGTCGACGCCGCCAGGCTCGTCGGCGTGACGCCGGCCGCGCTCTACCGCCATTTCCGCGGCCGCGAGGCCCTGCTGGAGGAGGTGGCGGGCCGCGGATTCACCGACCTCGCCGAGCGGCTCGCCCGGGCTCTCACCTCCCGCGGCACGCCGCTGGAGCGCTTCACCCGCATGGGGGAGGCCTACCTCGCCTTCGCCGAGGAGGAGCCCGGCTACTACGCGGCGATCTTCGAGACGCGCAGCGTCCAGCTCGGCCCCCCGACACAGGGCCGGCCGAGCCCGTTCGACCTCTTGGTCGAGGCCCTGCAATCGACCTTCCCGGAGGGTTTCGGCGGCGTCGCCCCGCGCTTCATCGCCCTTGAGGTCTGGGCGCTCTCGCACGGGCTCGCCACCCTCTCGGCGGCAGGACAGCTTCCGAGCGGACCGGGCGTCCCAGACAAGTACGAGCTGCTGCGGGCCGGCGTGCTCGCTCTCGTGCACGGCGCCCGCGCCGGCAACACCGCCTGACCGCGCCGCGACGCGGCATCCGGACGCGCCGCGAAAACAGGTGTCGGCTACCCTTGAAACCCCGCCGCAGCGCCCGCATGTGAATGTGGTTCACATTAACATCGGAGCCGTGAACCGTGAGCTTCTCCTCCACTTCCTCTTGGTCGAGCGGCAAGGTGTGCCGCAGCGGCCCCTTCCCGCGCCGCTCCATCGAGATCGGTGCGATCGTCGTGAGCTTCATCTACTGGTGGCCGCTCGCGGTCGCCTACGTCGCCTGGAAGCTCGCGGGCTACCCGGCGCTCAACGAGATGCGGGACCTCGCCAGCCGCGGCGTCTCCTCCTGGAACGGCGGCCCGCGCCCTGCCTCCCGCTTCGCCCGCGCCTTCGAGGCGGCGAACGGGGGCACGGGCAACCTGGCCTTCGACGAGTATCGCAAGGCCGAGCTCGACCGGCTCGACGCGCAGCGCCGCGCTCTCCAGGAAGAGAGCCGGGCCTTCGCCGAGTTCGTCGAGGAGCTGAAGCGGGCTAAGGACCGCGAGCAGTTCGACGCCTTCATGGCCAAGCGCAGGGCGCAGGGCCCGGACGGCACCGCGAACGTCTGATCGAGCCCGCATCGACGACGAATCTTCGGGCTCCCCGCCACATGGCGGGGAGCCCGTCTTGCATGTGGGCGGCGTTGCGCCTTTCGTGTTCGGCGCGCCACGGCAGGAGAGGATCGATGCAACCGCAGCCCGCGACTGTCACGGTGGTCGATCACCCCCTCGTCCAGCACAAGCTGACGCTGATGCGCGATCGGGCGCGCTCGACCCAGGGGTTCCGCCGGCTCCTCAACGAGATCGGCATGCTCATCGCCTACGAGGTGACGCGCGACCTGCCGCTGGAGCCGGTCACGATCGAGACGCCGCTCCAGGCGATGGAGGGGCGCCAGATCCAGGGCAAGAAGCTCGTCCTGGCGCCGATCCTGCGGGCGGGCGTCGGCTTCCTCGACGGGATGCTCTCGCTCCTCCCGTCCGCGCGCGTGGCGCATGTGGGCCTCTACCGCGATCCCGAGACGCTGGAGGCGGTCGAGTACTACTTCAAGGCCCCGTCCGACCTCGCCGACCGGACGGTGCTGGTGCTCGATCCGATGCTCGCCACCGCCAATTCCGCGGTCGCCGCCCTGGAGCGGCTGAAGCAGCGCGGCGCGCAGGACCTCCGCTTCGTCTGTCTGCTCGCGGCGCCGGAGGGCATCGCCCGGTTGCAGGCCGCCCACCCGGACGTGCCGATCTGGACCGCCTCGATCGACAGCCACCTGAACGACCACGGCTACATCGTGCCGGGCCTCGGGGATGCCGGCGACCGCATGTACGGCACCCGCTGACGGGGGCCCGGACGCCCAAAAGCGTGGATGGGCCGGCCCGCACCCGCGCCTCGGCCCTTGCCAAGGGGCGGATCGGCCGCAACTAAGGGCGCGACTTCGCGACCCCGAGCGCCAGGAGACGCCGTGATGCCAGCCACCGGGAACCTGCCCGAGACCATGCGCCAGATCCGCTTCACCGGCGCCGGCGGACCGGACGTGATCGCGGTGGAGACTGCGCCGCTCCCGGCGCCCGCCCCCGGGCAGCTTCTGATCGAGGTGGCGGCGGCGGGCATCAACCGGCCCGACGTGATGCAGCGCCTCGGCAATTATCCGCCGCCGAAGGGCGCCACCGAGATACCGGGGCTCGAGGTCGCCGGCCGGATCGCGGCGCTCGGCGAGGGCGTCACGGGTTTCGCGGTCGGCGACGAGGTCTGCGCCCTCACGATCAGCGGCGGCTACGCGGAGTTCGCCGTGGCCGAGGCCGGTCAGGTCCTGCCGAAGCCGGGGCCCCTCTCGCTCGTCGAGGCGGCCGGCGTGCCCGAGACGTTCTTCACGGTCTACTCGAACGTGATCCAGCGCGGGCGCCTGAAGGCCGGCGAGAGCTTCCTCGTCCATGGCGGATCGAGCGGGATCGGCTCGACGGCGATCCAGATCGCCAAGCGCCACGGCGCCCGCGTCTTCGCCACGGCGGGCTCGGCCGAGAAGTGCCGGTTCTGCGAGGAACTCGGAGCGGACGCCGCCATCAATTACCGCGACGCGGATTTCGTCGAGGCGGTGAAGGGCCTCACCGAGGGCAAGGGCGTCGACGTCATCCTCGACATGATCGGCGCGAGCTACCTGCAGAAGAACCTCGCGTCCCTCGCGGTCGAGGGCCGCCTCGTGATGATCGCGCTCATGGGCGGCTACAAGGTCGACGGGCTCAACATCACGCCGGTGATGCTCAAGCGCCTCACCTTCACAGGCTCGACGCTGCGGGCGCGCCCGAAGGGCGAGAAGGCCGAGATCGCCGAGGGCCTGCGCCGGGACGTCTGGCCGGATCTCGAATCCGGAGCGATCAAGCCGGTCGTCCACGCCACCTTTCCGCTGGAGGAGGCGGGCAAGGCGCACGCGCTCATGGAATCGAGCGCCCATCTCGGCAAGATTCTCCTCGTGACGGGGCGCTGACGTCCCGCTCAGCCTGGGCGTCCCACCTCTCCCGAACGGGAGAGGGGGCGCGTCGTGCCTCGCGCGCCCGGCAGGGAATACTCGCCGTCGACGCCGGACGTCCCGTAGCCCGACCGCGAGAGGCGCGTTCCGGGCACACGTCATCCCCAGCCGTCAGACCTGCGAAGAGGAACTTGGCCCCGCAGCCCCGCGTTTTCGGCCGTCACGATCGCGTGTCGATCCCGAAGATTCACCCGCCCGACGGCGGAATGACGAGGTTGGAAATGGCTGAACGGCTTCCCGAAGAGAATGCGCGCCAAGGATCCCGGGGCAAGCCCGTCCTCTACGTCCTGCTCGCGAGCCTCGTCCTGCTCGCGATCGCGACCGTCGGCCTGCTCACCTGGAACGGCGCGAACGCCCCCAAGGACTACGCGAGCCAGAGCCAGGACGCCTCCCGCAAGGAGGTGACGGGCTCCGTCACCGGCAAGTCGAATGCGCCCGCCTCCTCGAACAGCGGTGGCGTCCCGACCGAGAACCCGGCCTATCCGCAGCCCGCGCAGCCGAACGCGAGCGGCAACGCCCGCTAGTCCTTCACGAACCAGCCCGTGCCGGCCCGCTCAGCGGGTCGGCACCGGGTGCTCGCCCCGATAATCGTAGAAGCCGCGCTTGGTCTTGCGGCCGAGCCATCCGGCCTCGACGTACTTCACGAGGAGCGGGCAGGGCCGGTACTTCGAATCGGCCAAGCCCTCGTAGAGCACCTGCATCACCGACAGGCAGGTATCGAGGCCGATGAAGTCGGCAAGCTGCAGCGGGCCCATCGGGTGGTTCGCGCCGAGCTTCATCGCCGTGTCGATCGCCTCGACCGAGCCGACGCCCTCGTAGAGCGTGTAGATCGCCTCGTTGATCATCGGCAGCAGGATGCGGTTGACGATGAAGGCCGGGAAATCCTCCGACATCGTCGAGGTCTTGCCGAGCTTGCCGATGAAGGCCTTCGCCGATTCGTAGGTCGAATCCTCGGTGGCGATGCCCCGGATCAGCTCGACGAGCTGCATCACGGGCACCGGATTCATGAAATGGATGCCGATGAACCGCTCCGGCCGGTCGGTCGCGGCGGCCAGCCGCGTGATCGAGATCGAGGAGGTGTTCGTTGCCACCAGCGCGTCGGGCTTCAGCTGGGCGCAGAGCGCGGAGAAGATCTGGCGCTTGGTGGCCTCGTCCTCGGTCGCGGCCTCGATCACGAGATCGCTCGGCGCGAGATCGGCGAAGCCCTGGGCCGGGACGATGCGCTGGCGGGCGGCCCGGCGCTGCTCCTCGGTGATCTGACCCTTCGAGACCGCCCGCGCGAGATGCCCGTCGATCGTGGCGAGGCCGGCCGCGATCCGGTCCCCGTCGCGATCGTTCAGGAGGACATCGAGACCGGCGACCGCGCAGACCTGGGCGATGCCGCCGCCCATCTGGCCCGCTCCGATGATCCCGATCGTGTTGATGTCGATACCCATGTCAGCCCTGCGCCCCCGCCGCGCGGCCCGCACCGGCCGCGCCACTACACCGGACGACGCGCGGGCCGCCGGGGCCCGCCAAACGCGCGTCGCATCAGAGTCCTAGAACATTCCCGCGTCGCGGTGGAGCCCATCTCCGCGGGAAGGCGGGCGGGGGCATGAGGCACCCGCCCGCCGATGTCACTTCCCTCAGCCTTTGGCCTTGACGATCTCGGCTTGAAGCTCGGGCACGATCTGGAACAGGTCGCCGACGAGGCCGTAATCCGCCACCTGGAAGATCGGCGCGTCCTCGTCCTTGTTGATCGCGACGATGACCTTGGAGTCCTTCATGCCGGCGAGGTGCTGGATAGCGCCCGAGATGCCGACCGCCACGTAGAGGTCGGGCGCCACGACCTTGCCGGTCTGGCCGACCTGCCAGTCGTTCGGGGCGTAGCCGGCATCGACCGCGGCGCGCGAGGCGCCGACCGCGGCGCCGAGGCTGTCGGCCAGCGGCTCGATCAGCTCCTTGAACTTGTCGGCCGAGCCGAGCGAGCGGCCGCCCGAGACGATGATGCGGGCTGCGGCGAGCTCCGGACGGTCGGATTTCGCGATCTCCTCGCCCTTGAAGGTCGAGCCGCCGGCCTCGGGGGCCGCCGCCGAGACCGCCTCGATCGCGGCCGAGCCGCCTTCGCCCGCCGCCTTGAAGGCGGCCGTGCGCACGGTGATGACCTTCTTGGCCTCGCCCGCCTGCACGGTCTGGATCGCGTTGCCCGCGTAGATCGGGCGCTCGAACGTGTCGGGTGAGACGACCTTGATGATGTCCGACACCTGCGCGACGTCGAGGAGCGCCGCCACCCGCGGCAGCACGTTCTTGCCGGTGGTGGAGGCCGCCGCCACGATCGCTCCGTAGGGCTCGGCGATCGACGCGATCAGCGCCGCGGTCGGCTCGGCGAGGAGGTGGTCGTAGACCGCGTCCTCGGCGGTGAGGACCTTCTCGACGCCGTCGAGCTTCGCGGCGGCTTCCGCGGCGGGCTTCGCGCCGGAGCCGAGGACGAGGGCGTGGATGGGAGCGCCGAGTTCCTTGGCGACGGAGAGAGCCTTGAGGCTCGCGTCCTTCACCGCGCCGTTGTCGTGCTCGATCAGGAGGAGGGTTGCCATGGGTCTCGGACCTCGGATGGTCTGCCCGGGATCCGTGTCAGGACCGCGCGCGGGCTTCTGTGACGGGATTGAACGGGGCGGCGGGGCCGCCCCGCCGGTCAGAGGACGCCGGCCTCGACCTTGAGCTTCTGGACGAGTTCGGCCGGGGAACCGACCTTCACGCCGGCCTTGCGGCCCGGGGGCTCCTCGGTCTTGAGCACCTTGAGGCGCGGGGTCACGTCGACGCCGAGTGCGTCCGGCGCCACCTCCTCCAGGGGCTTCTTCTTCGCCTTCATGATGTTGGGCAGCGAGGCGTAGCGCGGCTCGTTCAGGCGCAGGTCCGTGGTGACGATCGCCGGCAGCTTGAGGCTGACCGTCTGCAGGCCGCCGTCGACCTCGCGGGTCACGTCGATCGCGCCCTCGCCGAACTCGACCTTGTAGGCGAAGGTGCCCTGCGGCCAGCCGAGCAGGGCGCCGAGCATCTGACCGGTCTGGTTCGAATCGTCGTCGATCGCCTGCTTGCCGAGGATGACGAGTTCCGGCCCTTCCTTCTCGACCACCGCCTTGAGGAGCTTGGCGACGGCCAGCGGCTCGCAATTGACGTCGGTCTTGACGAGGATCGCGCGGTCGGCGCCCATGGCGAGCGCCGTGCGCAGCGTCTCCTGCGCCTGCTGCGGGCCGATCGAGACCGCGATGATCTCCGAGACCTTGCCCTTCTCCTTCAAGCGGATCGCCTCCTCGACGGCGATCTCGTCGAAGGGATTCATCGACATCTTGACGTTTGACAGCTCGACGCCCGAGCCGTCCGCCTTGACGCGGATCTTGACGTTGTAGTCGACGACCCGCTTGACGGGCACCAGAACCTTCATGGCGGTCTCAATCCTCCGCACGGGACATCGTGGACGGGCCGGCGCGTGATCCCGCGCGGCCTCATTGCGATCTCAAGGGATCGAACCCCGCTCGTGCAGGGCGGCGGACCGTAACGGCCACATTTCCGCCTTGTCAACGCGTGTGCGAAAGCTCCGGCGCCGCGATGCGAAAGCGCCGGGGTCCGAACCGGATTTGAAAACGCGGTACGGCGGCAGCCTAGCGGTTCTTGCCGGGGACCCAGAGCACGTCTTGGGCGCCGTTCGCGTTGGCGGAACGGCTCGCGACGAACAGGAAGTCCGACAGCCGGTTGAGGTATTGCAGGGCCTCCGGGGAGATCCGCTCGCCCTCAATCGCCGCCAGGGCGACGGCGAGGCGCTCGGCACGCCGGCAGACCGTCCGGGCGAGGTGGAGCGCGGCCGCGGCCGGCGAACCGCCGGGCAGGACGAAGGACTTGAGCGGGGCGAGATCGGCGTTTAGCGCGTCGATGTCGGATTCCACCCGCTTCACCTGCGCGGCGACCACGCGCAGGGGCTCGTAGGCGGGCGGCTCCGGCCCCTCGGGCGTGGCGAGGTCGGCGCCGAGGTCGAACAGGTCGTTCTGGATCGCGGCGAGCATCGCGTCGAGGCGCGGCTCGGCGTGGAGGCGGGCGAGCCCGATGCAGGCGTTGGTTTCGTCGACCGTGCCGTAGGTCTCGACGCGCAGATCCGCCTTCGAGCGCCGCTCGCCGCTCGCCAGCGCCGTGGTGCCCTTGTCTCCGGTGCGGGTGTAGATGCGGTTCAGCGTGACCACGGGGCCCGGATGCTCCTTCGCCTCTGAGCTGCGCTCAGACCGTGTAGCCGATCTTGGCTCTGCTCAGAACGTGTAGCCGATCTTGCCGCCGAAATTCGTCAGGCCGCGATTCTCGACGCAGAGCCCGGCATTCGACATGTGCTCGACCGTCGCCATGATGCTCCAATGCTCGGTGATGCGGAAGCCGAGCGCCGCCGCCTCGCGGAACAGCGGGTTGCAGCCGAGCGCATTGAAGCCGGGCGGCACCAGACCCTTCGGGCCGGTCATGCCGTCGTGGAAGCCGGCGCCGAAGAAGCCCTCGAGGAAGACGATCCGGTTGAGGGTCTCGGGGAACAGGTCGACTGTCCAGGTGGCGCCGAGATAGCCGTAGCTGGTGCGCCCGCCGAAATTGTAGCTGCCGCCGGCCGTGGGGCGCGGCACGAAGGCCTGCCAGAACGGATCGACGCTGATCAGCGGCTTGGCGAACAGGATCTCGCCGTTGATGTTCGAGGTGTTGCGCTCGGCGCTGCCGGGATCCTGCACCGAGCCGCCGATGCGCACCTCGGAGACGATGCTCATCGGACGGACGGGGGAGGCGTAGGGCACGGGCGCCGGCGCCGGGGCGCGTCCGAGATCCGCCGCGATCCCCGGCGTACCGGCGAGGGCCGCCGCCGAGAGGGCGAGCGCGCCGGCAAGGGGGCGGAGGGACCGAGCGATCATGCGGGCAAAAATCCGGTTGTACCGGTCGTGCCTAGCACGCGCACCCGGAGGCCGGCAGTCGGCCCCCGGCCTCGCCGCCGGGAAATCATCCCGGCGGGGCGCGATCCGGGATCTGTGCGGCGTTCACGCCACAGTGGCGCTCAGGCCGAGCGCCACCAGACGACGCCCATGATCAGGAGGATCGCCAGGAATTGCAGCAGGACGCGCAGGCGCATCAGGCGCTGCGAGAGGTTCGCGCTGCCGCCCCGCATCATGTTGGCGAGGCCGAGAAACAGGACCAGCGCCACGGCGAGGCAGGCGATCAGGACGAGGGTGTTCGAGGACATGGACCGGACGCTTCGGGGTTCCCGTTGGATCCCGCACCATAATCGCGGCGGCCCCCGAGGGGCAGGGGCCGCGCATGCTCAATTGCGCCGCAGCAGCCGCTCGAAATAATCGAGCTCCTCGCGCGGCCGGCTCGGGTCGCCGAGCTTGCGCCGAAGCTCCTCCATGATGCGGCGGGCCCGCTGCACGGCGGATTCGTCGGCGGTCGGCACGCGCACGCGCCCGTCCGACATGTCGCGCCCGCGGGTCGGCCGGCCGAGCGGGTCGTCGTCGCGAGCGCCGGCCTGTCCCTGCTGCCCGGGTTGCTGGCCGCCCTCCTGCTCGCCCTCGCCCTCACCCTCGGCCATCTCCTGCGCCTGCTGCTGCATGCCCTCGGCGCCGCGCTTCAACCCGTCGAGGGCGCGGCCCTGCGCGTCCACCGCCTCGCCTTCCTTGCCCTGGCGTAGCGCGTTCTCGGCCTGCCGCATGGCGTCCTCGGCGTCGGAGAGGCCGTCCTCGCCGCGCATGCCGTTCTCCTTCATGCGGCGCTGGAGGTCCTCCAGGCGCTGGCGCAGGGCCTGCTGTCGCTCGCCGGTGCTACCGCCCCCGGCGCCGCCGCTGCCCTGGCTGCCCTGGCCCCGCTGCCCGCGCTGCTCCTCGCCCTGGCCCTGCTGGGCGCCCTGGCCGGGATCCTTGCTCTGGCCCTGGCCGCGCTGGCCCTGCTGCTCCCCGCGCTGCTGCGGGCGCTGGCCGCCGCGCTGCCCCTGCTCGGCGCCGCGCTTCTGCTGGCCCTCCTTGAAGGTCTCGTCACGCAGGTCCTGCTGCTCGCGGGCCATCTGGTCGAGGTCGCGCATCTGCTTGCGCATCTCGCGAGAGGATTGGTCGGACTTGCCGCCCTGCTCGGCGGTCTGCAGGTTCTCGAGGATGTTGCGCAGCTGCTCCATCAGGCGCTGCGCCTCGGCCGTGTCGCCGCGCTTCATCGCCTCGGCGAGGTCGTTCAGCATCTTGTCGAGGTCGTCCGGCGTGACGCTCTTCGATTGCTGCTGACCCTGGTTCTGGCGCTCGCCCGGCTCCCGCGGCTCGCGCCGCTGCTTGTCGGCGAGCTCCTTCATGAACTTCGAGAGGGCCTGCTTCAGGTCGTCGGTGAGGCGCTTGATCTCATCGTCCGGGGCATTCCGCTCGATCGCCTCCTTGAGCCGGTCCTGAGCCTGGCGGAGCTGCTTCTCGGCGTCGGAGAGATCGCCGTCCTCGATCTTGAGGGCCATCTCCCAGAGGAGGTCGGCCACCTCCGTCAGGGCCTCGTCGGTGCGGGCCTGCCGCAGGCGGCGGGCGGCGGTCTTGAGCCCGAGGAAGATCGCCGGCTGCGGCGTGAACTGGTCCGGCGCGATCAGCAGCGCGTCGAGGGCGGTCTGCACCCGGCGGCGGTTGTCGTCCGGGCCGGTCACGAGGCGGCGACGCTCCTCGGCGAGCGAGCGGGCGAGCGGATCCTTGAAGGGGCGGGCCGGCAGCGTCATCTCGACCGGCGCGGTGCGGCCCTCTTGGCCGGCCTCGTCCCTGACCACGATCGTGAAGCGGATCCGGGCCCCGGACCAGGGATTGTCGGTGAGGTCCACCAGCGTCTTGGTGTCGGTCTCGCCGCCGGCGTCGGAGGGCAGCGCCAGCGCGATCTTCGGCGGCGGCACCAGCGAGCGGCCGGGCGCCAGGGGCTCGACGAGCCCCTCCGCCGCGCTGATCCCGTAATCGTCCTTGGCGCGGTAGGTCAGGTTGAAGGTGCCGCGGCCGTTCACCTCCGGCCCGCCGACGCTCCGCACCTCGGGCGGTTGGTCGGGGATCACCTCCACCACGAGGCGCTGGTTCCGCCCGCCGGCCGCGATGGAGAGTTCCGCCAGTGGCCCGACGATCTGGAAGCGGTCCTCGCGGAGATCCGCGCGCGCCTCCTTGCTGGGCAGCACCTTGAGCCCGGGATTCGGCGTTAGCGCCGCCTGACCCTCGCCCGCGATGCGCACGATGAGCTGCGAATTGACCGGCGCGCGCAGGCGCTGCTCGGCCCCGTTCATCGTCACGATGAGCGGGGGCATCCGCGTGTAGAGGGGCGGGTCGATCCAGCCGTCGACGCGGAAGTTCGGTCCGGCGGCCGGGGGCTCGCGCCAGTCGAAGGCCGTGGCGATCCGGTCCCGCCACTCGGTCCCGGCGACGAACAGGCTCGCCACCGCGACGACGCCGAGCGCCGCCCGCAGGGCATAGGGGTCGTGGCGGACCATCATCGGGCGCGGCAGGCCGACCCGGAGGCGCGCCACCGCGTCCGCCGCGCGCCGCTGGTGGAGCGCCCAGAGGGCGCGGGTCGCGGGATCCTCGGTGCCGACCGCGAGCGTGTCCTCGATCGCCGAGGCGGGGCCGTGGGCGAGCGCGCCGTCACGGGCGGCGGCCTCGCGGTCGATCCGGGCCAGCGCCTCGCGCCGGTCCGGCCGGCCGGTGCGCAGGAGCGGCAGCAGCGTCGCGGCGAGGGCCAGCGCGAAGGCGGCGAGCCCCGCCATCCGCCAGGGGGCGAGAGGTCGAGCCAGAGGCCGAGCCAGGAGGCGGCAAGGAAGGCGAGGACGACGCCGAGGCCGCGCCAGAGGATCGGCCACGCGCGTTCCCACAGGCCCGCCGCGCGGGAGCGTGCGACGAGGCGGTCGAGGCGCGCCCGCACGTCGTTCCCGGCCGGTCTCGGAGAATTGCTGCTCACGCGCGTCGTCGTCCCGTCGCCCCGCCCATGCCGTTCGAGACCGGCGCCGCGCGCATCGCGCGTTCACCGGTTCGAAACGCTAGCATGCTGGGACAGCCGGGCGCATTTGGTCAAATCCGCCCAGGCCCGCCGCCCGGCCGCGGCTGTTCAAACGCGATCGGGAGCCCTATGAGACGGTTGCAAACGCAACGGTGGAGCGCGAAGCTGGTGACGACCGGAGCCGGAGCCATGCCGACCTACCGCCTTCGCGTCGCCTGGCGGGAGCGCAACGGCATCGTCCGCTCCCCCGTCAGCGACGAGGGAATCGATGCGCCGAGCCTGCGGGAGGCGATCGCCGTCGCCCTCACGCGCTCCCAGCAGATCCTCGCCGCGGACACGAACCTCGCCTGGATCGTCGATCCGGACGGGCACGTCGCCTGGACGCTGCGCATGGACGAGGGCAGCGCGGTCGCCGTCTGAGGGCCAGGGCGCTATCGTCGGACGGGACGCAGCGAGGGCTCCCTTCATGCCATCCGACGACGCCCAGCAATTCGCGAGCGACAATTACTCGGGCATCTGCCCCGAAGCCTGGGCGGCGATGGCGGAGGCGAACCGGGGCCACGCCCCGGCCTACGGCGAGGATGCCTGGACGGCGCGGGCGGCGGACGGGTTCCGCGCCCTGTTCGAGACGCCCTGCCAGGTGTTCTTCGCCTTCAACGGCACGGCGGCGAACTCGCTGGCGCTCGCCTCGCTCTGCCAATCCTACCACAGCGTGATCTGCGCCGATTCGGCCCATGTCGAGACGGACGAGTGCGGCGCGCCGGAATTCTTCTCGAACGGCTCGAAGCTCCTCACCGCCCGCACCACGGGCGGCAAGCTGACCCCGGAGGCGATCCGGGCGCTCGCCACGAACCGCAGCGACATCCACTTCCCGAAGCCGCGCGTCGTCACGATCACGCAGCCGACCGAGACGGGGCAGGTCTACAGCCTCGACGAGCTGCGGGCGATCTCGGCGACCTGCCGGGAGCTGGCGCTCAGCCTGCACATGGACGGGGCCCGCTTCGCCAATGCCTGCGCCAGCCTGAACTGCAGCCCTGCCGCGATGACGTGGCAGGCTGGGATCGACGTGCTCTGCTTCGGCGGCACCAAGAACGGCCTGCATGCGGGCGAGGCGGTGCTGTTCTTCGACCCCGACTTCGCGGAGGATTTCGGCTACCGCTGCAAGCAGGCGGGGCAACTCGCCTCCAAGATGCGCTTCCTCGCCGCGCCCTGGGTCGGCATGCTGGAGAGCGGGGCCTGGCTCGCCAATGCCCGCCACGGCAACGCCTGCGCCACTCGCCTCGCGGAGGCCGTCGCGGGATTGCCCGGGCTGGAGCTGATGTTCCCGGTCGAGGCGAACGCGGTCTTCCTGCGGATGGCGCCCGCCCGGATGGAGGCCCTGCGGGCCCGGGGCTGGCGCTTCTACACCTTCATCGGAGGCGGAGCCCGCTTCATGTTCGCCTGGGACGCGGACCCGGCACGGGTCGACGCGCTGGCGCGGGACCTGAGAGCGGTGGCCTCGGACGAGGCGGCGTGAGGGCGCGGCGCGCATTTCTCAGCACCGACGCGCCCCCTCTCCCGTTCGGGAGAGGGATGGGGTGAGGGATGCGAGCCTTCCGGATACGGCGCACCCCTCACCCGGTCCGCGTGCCGCGGACTCGACCTCTCCCGAACGGGAGAGGTGAGGCGCGATGTGCCAATCAGCTCAGCCAGTCCGGCACCCGGTCGAGGCCGATCAGCTCCTCGTAGCTCTGGCGCGGACGGACGATCGCGGCGTCGGCGCCGCGGACCAGCACCTCCGGCACGAGGCGCCGGGTGTTGTAGGTGCCGGATTGGACCGCCCCGTAGGCGCCCGCCGTCATCACCGCGATCAGGTCGCCGGCTGCAACCTCGGGCATCTCGCGGTTGAGGGCGAGGTAGTCGCCCGTCTCGCAGACCGGACCCACCACGTCGGCGACGATGCGAGGCGCGTCGGCGGCCGGCTCGCGCACCGGGCGCAAGCCGTGGAACGCCTCGTAGAGGGTCGGACGGATGAGGTCGTTCATCGCCCCGTCCACGATCACGAAGGTGCGCCCCTCGGAGTGCTTCACGAAGATCACCCGCGTGACGAGGATCCCCGCATTGCCCGAGATCATGCGGCCGATCTCGAAGACCGGGCGCAGGCCGAGCGGTCGGAAATGCGGGCGCAGGACCGCGGCGAGCGCGGCGGGATCCGGCGGTGGGGCGTTGTCGTCCCGGTAGGGAATGCCGAGGCCGCCGCCGAAATCGATGTGGTGGAGCTCGTGCCCCGCCGCCATCAGGTCGCGGGCGAGGGCCGCGAGCAGCCGGCCTGCGCTGTCGAAGGGCGCCAGATCCGTGATCTGGCTGCCGATATGCATGTCGACGCCCGAGACCTTGAGGCCGGGCAGCCGCGCGGCCTCGGCATAGACGGCGGGCGCCCGGGTGATCGGGATGCCGAACTTGTTCTCGTACTTGCCCGTCGAGATCTTGGCATGCGTGCCGGCATCGACGTCCGGGTTCATCCGGATCGAGACCGGCGCCGTCAGGCCGAGGCTCGTCGCCACCTCGGAGAGCGCGGCGAGTTCCTGCTCGCTCTCGACGTTGAAGCAGAAGATGCCGGCCCGGAGCGCCGCCTCCATCTCGTCGCGGGTCTTGCCGACGCCCGAGAACACGATCCGCTGCGGATCGACGCCGGCGGCCAGCGCCCGGCGCAGTTCACCCTCCGAGACGATGTCCATGCCGGCGCCCGCGCGGGCGAGCGTGCGCAGCACCGCCTGGTTCGAGTTCGATTTCGTGGCGAAGCAGACGAGCGCGTCGTCGCCCGCGAAGGCCTCGGCGAAGACCCGGTAATGCCGCTCGAGCGTGGCGGTCGAGTAGCAGTAGAACGGGGTTCCCGCCCGGTCGGCGAGGTCGGTCAGGTCGACGTCCTCCGCGTGCAGGCGGCCGTCACGGTAGTGGAAATGATGCATGGCAGCGGCGGGCGCGTCGGAGCGGGTCGGGAATCGGGTGTCGGGATGTAGGGGATGCGGCGGCGCGACGCGAGCCCGCCCGCCGCGCGCCCTAGAGCAGCGGATCGAGCAGGAAGGGCTGCTTGGGCACCGCGTAGCCGCGCTTGGCGCCCCGGGACGTCGTCTGCGGCGCCTCGGTGCCGGCGGGCGGAATGGCCGAGAGGGGCAGCTCGTCGCCCGCCTGCACGGCGGCGGGATCGGGCGCGGCGGCGCCATTGCCGACGCCGATGCCCGTCGGCAGGGAGCGGGCGCTCGCGGGCCCCTGCAGGGCGCTCGTCGCCGGGCCGGGCCGGGCGACCCCGTTCGGCGGCTCAAGGGCGCCGCGCCGCCCGCAGGCCGAGACAGCAAGCGCGATCACGCCGGCCGCGGCGAGGAGCTTCAGGGAGCGGGAAGGCAGCATCGACGCGGGTCCGGCACGCTTGACGGGGACGCCCCTGGCGGGCGCCACACCTTAGCCGTTGGCGATATCCGAGGCGAGCGCGGGCACGCAACAGCCTGGCCGAAGGCGCCCGCGCTTCGCGCGGCGGCTCAGCCCTTCTTCTTGCCGGCGTCGGGCTGCGTGCGCTGGTAGGCGTCGATCGCCCGGCGGCAATTCTCCGAGAGCTTCTTCCAGTTGGTCTCGAAGCAGGCGTCGGTGGCCGGATCCTCGGGGGCGAGGTTGCCGCAATAGGTCAGGTAGTCGCCCGTGCAGTACTTCTTCAGGGTCTCGTTGCCCCGCTTCGTCTGCGGCGCCGGATCGGCGAGGGCCGGAGCGGCGAGGGCGGCGGCGACGCCGAGCGCGAGGGCGAGGGAGGTGAGCTTCGAGGCCATGAATCGTCGGTCCTGATCGGTCTGGGGAGGGATGCTGCCCCGATGATGCCTCGGCGTGGTCGAAAAAAGGCATCGGGCGGTGATCGCGTGGGGGAGCGGCGGCCCTCGGGTGCGGAGCCGCACGCTCGGCATCTCGTCATGGGCTGGCCGAGGCCGGGAAGGCGCCGACGCTGGGAAGGCGCTCGCGCTGCGTCAGCGCGTCGGCGACCTCGGTGATGCGGTGCCGGAGCTCGGCAGTCTCGCGGGCGACGTCGGCCGCGCCCGCACCCCGGTCGGAGAGAGCCTGGGCCAGCGCATCCTCGGCGGCCGCGAGGCTCGCCCGCAGGGCCTCGCGCTCGGCCAGGAGGGCGTCGCGGCTGCGGCGCAGCGCGTCGAGGGCGTCGTCCGGCCCTGTCTCGGCGGCCTGTGCGTCCGCGGCCGTCGCTTCCGGCGCCGGCGCTTCGGCGGCGGCCCGGGCGGCGTCGCGCTCGTGGCGCGCGGCGATGAGGTTCTCGAGGAGTTCGCAATGCGCCTCTTCGAGGGCGTGCAGGGTGGCGAGGCCGGTCGCCCCGTCGGCGCGGGCGGTGTCGAGGTCTCCCGTGAGCCGGGCGATGTCGCCCCTCGCCGTCGCGATCTCGCCGGCCCGCTCCACGAGCGTGCGGTCGCGGGTCTCGACCTCGCGGGACAGGGCGGCGACTTCCATGTTGCGGGTGCCGATCTCGGCCATGTCGGCCTGACGCCGGGCGAGGGCGGTCTCGGCCTTCCGCTCCAGGCGCCGCTGCTGCACGGCGAACTGGGCCCGCAGGAAGTCCTTCTCCGCCGAGATCTCGCCGGCCGAGAGCGGAAACATCGCTTCCAGGCGGCGGCGGGCGAGGCGGGCGGCGCGCGCGTTCACGGCCGGCAGAACCAGCAGGATGCACAGGCTCGCCGCCAGGACGCCGAGCGCGAAGATCATCAGGGTCTCGATCACGCGGGCATGCTCATCGATCGGACGGGCCCCGGACGCCGGGCCCCGCAGGGCGGGCCAGTGCCGGCCGAAACCCGTCTTTAGCCCATCTTCCCGCCGGAGGGGCAAGCCCCCTCCCGTGTACGCTGCCTTGCGGTGCGGGCGCGGAATGGGCGTCAGAACGGGTTCCAGGTCGGGCGGCTCGTGAATTTCAGGTAGCCGACATTGATGCCGAGCCGCGCGCCGACCCCGCTGCGGATCGGCACCACGACGATGCCGTCCGAGGTCGCCGCCGTCATGCCGAAGCCGCCGACGAGGTAGGCCGAGCCGTCGACCCCGCCGAAGCGGCGGTAGAGATCCTCGACCGAGGTCAGGTTGTAGACCAGCATCATGGTGCGGGCGCCGTCCCCGCCCACGTCGAAGCCGAGGGTCGGCCCCTGCCAGTAGATGCGCCGCTGGCCCGCGTTGCGGGTGTAGAGCGTGCCCTCGCCGAAGCGCAGGCCGCCGACGATGGCGCCCGAAGCCTCCTGGCCCAGGATGTAGCCGTTGGGCGCGCCCCAGCGCCGCGTCGCCTCCTGCACCGTGAGGGCGAGGCCGCGCGAGACGCTGCCGAAGAAGCGGTGGCCGGAATCGACGATCTCGGCGGGCCGGAACGAATCCGGGTTGCCCGGGTCGTCGCCCGGCCGTGCCAGGCTGGCGGGGCTCAGCGCGAGGATGGCGCCCAGGGCGACGGCGCCCGAGAGGATGCGCCGCCGGGCGGCGTCGTGGTTTCGGTCTGGCTTCGACATCGTTCCTCCTCGCTCGCCCTGAGGCACCCGAGCCGATCCGGGGCGCGGCGCCCTCGGGGAGCACGCCGGCCGGCCGTTTCCTCCGTCCGCCGCCTTCGCCGCACCTGCCTCATCCGCGCGGGCCATTGTGGCGAAATGCCGGGAGCGACGGCCGGCCGCTTTGTCGCGGGATTGCGTCGGCGCGCGCTCTGCGCTCGATGGCGGCCGGGCCCGGTCCGATTCGGCGATTCTGGCGCGAAAGTTTGCAGGATGTGGTTAACGCGCCGTCAATGCCTCGTGATCGCCGCCGCACTCGCCGGTCCGGCCGAGGCGGGTCCCGAGGCCGGCGAGGCGGCGGCGGAGCGCCTGCGCCGTCTTCCCGCCGTCCCGCCCCTCGCGCTCCGGGGCTTCGATCCGGTGAGCTACTTCCTGCCCGGCGGTCCCGCCTCCGGGAAACCGGCCTACGAGATGGCCTGGGACGGGCGCACGTGGCGCTTCGCCAAGGCCGCCAACCGGGACGCGTTCCGGCGCGATCCGGACTCCTACGGCCCCCGTCTCGGCGGCTTCGATGCGGTCGGCGTCGCGGAGGGGCGGCTCGTCGACGCGGACCCGCTCGTCTTCGCGATCCTCGACGCGCGCCTCTACCTGTTCCGGAATGCCGCGCGGCGGGCGGAGGCGCTGGCGGAGCCCGACCTCGCGCGCCGCGCCGAGGCGCGCTGGCCGTCCCTGCGGCCGCTCATGGACGCGCCGCGCTGACCTCTTCCCCCCGCGGCCGGATCATCGGACCGCGGTCGGGCAGGCCGACGCGGGCCGCGTAGGCCGGGTCGCCGAGGGCGGCGAAGGGGCCGTTGCGGTAGGAGAGGGCGTAGCGACCGTAGATCATCGGGCGGCCCGTCGGAGTCAGCGTGCAGCCGCCGGCCGCGGTGAGGACGTGGTCGCCGGCCGCCGTGTCCCATTCCATGGTCGGCCCGCAGCGCACGTAGATGTCGGCCTCGCCGGAGGCGATCAGGCAGAATTTCAGGGCCGAGGCGGCGCTCCGGCGGGATTCGATCGGCAGGCCGGCCAGGCAGGCCTCCGTCTCGACGTCGCCGTGGCGCCGGCTGACGAGGGCGACGAGGCCGCGCGCGGGGGCGGGCCTCACGCGGATCGGGGTCGAATCCTGCGGGCGGCCCTGCCGGATCGGCGCCTCGCGGGCCTCGGCGCCCGCGTACCAGATCCGGCCGAGGCCCGGTGCGGCGAGCGCCGCGGCGACGGGGCGGTTGCCCTCGATCAGGCCGATATTGACCGAGTATTCCGGGTTGCCGGCGAGGAAGTCCCGCGTCCCGTCGAGGGGATCGACGAGGAAGAACAGGTCGGCGGGCGGCGCGTCGTGGCTCGTCTCCTCGGCCACGACCGGGATGTCCGGAAAACGCTGCGCCAGCGCCTGCAGAATAAGCTGCTCCGCCTCGAGATCGGCCACGCTCGACGGCGACCCGTCGGGCTTCAGCACGTGCGCGCAATCGCCGCCGTGATGGCCGCGCAGGATCTCGCCCGCATCGCAGGCGATCTGGGCCAAGGTCGCGGCGATGCGGTCGCGCTGCGGCTCCGTGAGCGTCATGCGGCCGTCATGCCCGAGGCCCCGGCGCTTGTCGACCCGAAGGCCCGGACGATCCAGGCGCTTTCCAAAGCCGGACGCGCCGTCTATCCGTGCGAGGCAGGTCCCGCGCGCTGGCGGCGGCCTCGCCGACACCCGATGAACCTCGCGCGGAGCAGGCCATGACCACCGTGAACCTCGACTCCCTCGATCTCTCGGCCCTGCTCTGCTCCCGCGTCTGCCACGACGTGATCAGCCCGGTCGGCGCGATCGTGAACGGGCTCGAGGTGCTGGAGGACGACAACGACGCCTCGATGCGCGAATTCGCCCTCGACCTGATCCGCAAGAGCGCGCGGCAGGCCTCCGCCCGGCTGCAATTCGCCCGCATCGCCTTCGGGGCCGCCGGCTCCGCGGGGGCGGCGATCGACCTCGCCGATGCCGAGAAGGTCTCGCGCGGCATGTTCGCGGACGAGAAGACGCAGCTCGCCTGGTCCGCGCCGCAGGCCCTGTTCCCGAAGAACAAGGTCAAGCTCCTCCTCAACCTCGTGATGATCGCCACGAGCGCGATCCCGCGCGGCGGGCTCATCGACGTGACCGTCTCGGGCGACGGCGAGGCGCCGACCCTGCTCCTCAAGGCCAAGGGCTCGCACGCCCGCATCCCGCCCCATGTCGAGGAGCTGCTCGCGGGGCGTCCCGAGAGCGGCACCGTCGATGCCCACGGCATCCTGCCCTATTACGCTGGCCTCGTGGCCCGCGCCGCGGCGATGGGCGTGCGCCTCTCGATCGAGGGCGACGAGGTGACGATCCGCGCCGAGCCGGTCTCGGCGTCGGCCGAGCCCGCCGTGCCGGCGCCCTCCACGACGCCGGAGGACGCGCGCCCCACCGACAGCGAGCCCTCGGACACGCAGCTCGCCTGAGCGAGGACCGGGGCCGCGCCGAAGCGCCGCCCCCCGACACCTTCCGGCCCGCTCCCGCGGCCGGACGGGCGGAGCGCGGAGCGTCCGCCTCGGACAGGCGCCGTCAGTGGCCGCGCCCCCGCACGGCCGGTCCCGTCGGGGATCCCGGATCACCGTCCGATCACCCTCCGACGTCCGCAATGGCGACCTGCGCGCGCGACGTTGTCCGCTCCGAGCACCTGAGCACTTTCGGCTCAAGGTTCCCGGTCGCCCGCATCCCGCTGTATTTGCCCGCGTCCGTCGTCGCAGGTGGTGCCGCGCCCGGCCGTCCGACACCCCCGGCTGCGCGGTGAACAAAGCGAAATCGTTCATGCCGCTGCTCCCGTTTCCGGGCCCAACTCCATTTGCGGCAACGGTTCCCTAACCCATCCCGGTCACATTCGGTGAAGTACGAATACCGTGCGGACTCGAACCGAGCATCCCCGATGGACGACTTGCTGCGTGAGTTTCTGACCGAGAGCAGTGAGCATCTCGACACTGTCGACACCGAGCTGGTGCGGTTCGAGCAGGATCCCAACAATCAGCAGATCCTGCGGAACATCTTCCGGCTCGTGCACACCATCAAGGGGACCTGCGGCTTTCTCGGGCTGCCGCGGCTGGAGGCCCTGGCCCACGCCGCCGAGACGCTGATGGGCCGCTTCCGCGACGGCCTGCCGGCGACCCAGGCTTCCGTCACTCTCATCCTCTCGACGCTCGATCGGCTCAAGGCGATCCTCGCCGACCTCGAAGCGACCGGCGCCGAGCCGGCGGGCTCCGACGAGGATTTGATCGGGGCGCTGGAGAAGATGTCCGAGGGCGCCGCCGAGCCGACGCCCGTGCCCGTAGTGCCGCCCATGCCCGTCGCGCTGCCGGAGCCCGTGTTCCGCGAATTGAAGCCCGGCGAGGTCTCCCTCGACGATCTCGAGGCCGCCTTCCTGGCCGCCCCCGGGCCCGACGATTTCGCGCCCGAGCCACCCGCTCCGCAACCCGCCGCGGAGGCGCCCGTCGTCCTCGAGGCGCCGGCCGAGCCGGCTGCTCCCGCGCCCGCCGCAAGCGCGCCCGCTCCTGCCGCGCCCGCCCGGGCAGCCGCTGCCGAGGCGCCCGCCGAGGGCGACGGGGCGGTGAGCAAGGTGCAGACGATCCGCGTCAACGTCGACACGCTCGAGCACCTGATGACGATGGTCTCGGAGCTGGTGCTGACCCGCAACCAGCTCCTCGAGATCGCCCGCCGCCACGACGACACCAGCTACAAGGTCCCGCTGCAGCGCCTCAGCCACGTGACGGCCGAGCTGCAGGAAGGCGTCATGAAGACGCGCATGCAGCCGATCGGCAACGCCTGGCAGAAGCTGCCGCGGGTGGTGCGCGACCTCTCGGCCGAACTCGGCAAGCAGATCGAGCTCGTGATGCAGGGCGCCGAGACGGAACTCGACCGTCAGGTGCTGGAGGTCATCAAGGACCCGCTCACCCACATGGTGCGCAACTCCGCCGACCACGGCATCGAGGGGGCCGCCGAGCGCAAGGCCGCCGGCAAGCCCGCCCGCGGCACCATCCGGCTGGCCGCCTTCCACGAGGGCGGCACCATCACGATCGAGATCTCGGACGACGGCAAGGGGCTCGACCTCTCCGCCATCCGCCGCAAGGCGGTCGAGCGCGGCGTCGCCTCCCAGGCCGAGATCGAGAAGATGACCGACGCGCAGGTCGCGAAGTTCATCTTCCACGCCGGCTTCTCGACGGCCAAGGCCGTCACCTCGGTCTCGGGCCGCGGCGTCGGCATGGACGTCGTCAAGACGAACATCGAGACGATCGGCGGCGTCATCGACATCAACACGCAGCTCGGCCGCGGCACCACCTTCACGATCAAGATCCCGCTGACGCTGGCCATCGTCGCGGCGCTGATCGTCAAGGCCGGCGAGAACCGCTTCGCGGTGCCCCAGGTCGCGGTGCTGGAGCTCGTGCGCGTCGACAAGACCACGGGACAGCGCGTCGAGCGCATCAACGGCTCGCCGGTGCTGCGCCTGCGCGAGCGCCTCCTCCCGATCGTGACGCTGACGGGCCTCCTCGGCCAGAGCGACGGCGCCGACGTCGACACCGGCTTCGTGGTCGTGGCCCAGGTCGGCCGCCAGCGCTTCGGCATCCTCGTCGACGAGGTCTTCCACACGGAGGAGATCGTCGTGAAGCCGATGTCCTCGAAGCTCCGCCACATCCCGCTCTTTGCCGGCAACACCATCCTCGGCGACGGCGCCGTGGTGCTCATCGTCGACCCGAACGGCGTCGCCCGGCAGGTCAGCCAGAGCGCGCAGGCCGGCTCGATCCCGGTCGAGTCCGAGGTCGAGGAGACCGAGGCGGGCGATGCAAAGGCGACGCTCCTCGTCTTCAAGGGCGGCAACAACACCTTCAAGGCGGTGCCGCTCTCCCTCGTCACGCGGCTCGAGGAGATCGACGCCGCGAAGGTCGAGTGGCTCGGCGGGCGCCCCCTCATCCAGTATCGCGGCCGCCTGATGCCCCTGGTGCCGGCCGACGAGGCGATCACGATCCGCTCCGAGGGGACGCAGGCCCTCGTCGTGTTCTCGGACGGCGAGCGGGCGATGGGCCTCGTCGTCGACGAGATCGTCGACATCGTCGAGGAGCGCCTCGACATCGAGATCACCGCCGAGCGCTCGGACCTGATCGGCTCCGCGGTACTCCGCGGCCGGGCGACCGACATCATCAACATCGCCCACTTCCTGCCGCTCGCCTACGACGACTGGGCGCGGGGTCCGAAGAAGGCCGAGAAGCGCGGCTCGACCCTGCTCCTCGTCGACGATTCCGCCTTCTTCCGCGACATGCTCACCCCGTCCTGAAGGCCGCGGGCTACGCGGTGGTCTCGGTGGAGAGCGCGGAACAGGCGCTCGCCGCGCTCCAGGCCAACGCCCGCATCGACGTCGTCGTCACCGACCTCGAGATGCCGGGCCGCAGCGGGTTCGACCTCGTCGCCGCCATGCGCGGGGCCGACCAGCGCCTCGCGGGCCTGCCCGTCATCGCCCTGACGGGCTCCGTCGGCGCCGACGCGGTGGAGCGCGCCCGCGCACTCGCGATCAGCGACCTCGTCGCCAAGTTCGACCGCTCAGGGCTGATCGCGGCGCTCGCCGAGGTCGGCACGGTCACCCTCGCGCAGGCTGCCTGAGCCCGCTTCCCGGAGTACGATCATGATGCAGGCCGCCAACACCAACGCCGCGGAAGCCGGCGCCACCACCGAGTTCGTCACGGTCTTCGTCGGCGAGACCATGTTCGGGCTCGCCATCAACCGGGTGCACGACGTCTTCATCCCGGCGGGCGTCACGCCGGTGCCGCTCTCGCCGCCGGAGATCGTCGGCCTCCTCAACCTGCGCGGGCGCGTCGTCACCGCCGTCTGCCTGCGCCGCCGCCTCGGCCTGTCGCCGGCCGACACCGAGGGCAACACGATGGCGATCGGCCTGGAGCAGGGGGGCGAGACCTTCGCCCTCGTGGTCGACGGCGTCGGCGAGGTGCTGAAGCTCGGGGCCGATACCCACGAATCGGTGCCGATCAACCTCGACGCCCGCTGGCGCGACCTGGCGCTGGGCGTCCACCGCCTCGACGGGCGCCTGCTCGTGATCCTCGACGTCGACGCGCTCCTCGCCTTCGGCGGCGAGCGGCGCGGCTCCGTCGCCGCCTGATCGATCGGACAGCGTGAGGAGTACCATGAAGACCTGCCTCATCGTCGACGATTCCGCCGTGATCCGGAAGGTCGCCCGCCGCATCGTCGAGACGATCGGCCTCCGGGTGATCGAGGCCGAAGACGGAGCCAAGGCCCTCGCCCACTGCACAGAGGCGATGCCGGACGCGATCCTCCTCGACTGGAACATGCCGAACATGGACGGCTACGCGTTCCTGCGCGCCCTGCGGCAGGAGCCGGGCGGAACGGCGCCGAAGGTGCTGTTCTGCACGACGGAGAACGACGTCGGCGCCATCGCCCGCGCGCTCCACGCGGGCGCCGACGAGTACATCATGAAGCCCTTCGACCGGGACATCCTGACGGCGAAGCTGGAACAGGTCGGCCTCGCGGAGGCGAAGGCGGCCTGAGCCTGCAACGCGGGGGCGGGCACGCCCCCGGCACCGACCCCGTGACGCGTATTCGAGGCGTAACCCCCATGCTGGCAGCCACCGCCACCCACCCGCCCGCGCCGGGGGGAACGCCGCGCCGGGCCGGATCAAGGTTCTCATCGCCGACGACTCGGCCGTGGTGCGCGGGCTCGTCGCCCGCTGGATCGGGGAGGCGGGCTTCACCGTGGTCGGCACCGCCGCCAACGGCCGCATCGCCCTGGAGATGATGGCCCGCCACGACCCCGACGTCGTGCTCCTCGATATCGACATGCCGGAACTCGACGGCACCCAGGCGCTGCCGCTGCTGCTCGCCCGGAGCCCCGGCCTCCAGGTCGTGATGATGTCGACGCTGACGACCCGCAACGCCGACATCTCCCTGAAATGCCTCGCGCTCGGCGCCGTCGACTACCTCGCCAAGCCCGAGAGCAACCGCGGCGTCACCACCTCGGACGCGTTCCGCATCGAGCTGATCGAGCGCGTGCGCGTGTTCGGCGCCGCCCGGGCCCGCCGCCGCGGCCCCGCGCCGGCCGCGCTGCCGGGCGCCCCCGCCGCGCCGGCGCCGCTGCCGCCGCGGCCCGCCGCGCCGATCGCGCTGCGCCCGAGGATGCGGGTCGCCGGGCCGCCGAAGGCCTTCCTGATCGGCTCCTCCACGGGCGGCCCCCGCGCCGTCGGCGAGGTTCTGGAGAAGATCGGCGCCGCCACGCTGCGCCGCCTGCCCGTCCTCATCGTGCAGCACATGCCGCCGGTCTTCACCGCGGTCTTCGCCGAGCATCTCGGGGCCCGGGTCGGGCTGCCCGCGGCCGAGGGCAAGGCCGACGAGCCGCTCCAGCCCGGCCGCATCTACGTGGCGCCGGGCGGGCGCCACATGCGCCTCCACGGCGGAGGAGGCCGAGAACCGGTGATCCGCCTCGACGACGGGCCACCCGTGAATTTCTGCCGCCCGGCGGTCGACGTGCTGTTCCAGGACGCCGCCGCCCTGTTCGGCGCGGCAACCCTCTCGGTGATCCTCACCGGCATGGGCTCGGACGGAACGAACGGCGCCCGCAGCCTCGTCGAGGCCGGCGGCGCGGTGCTCGCGCAGGACGAGGCGACCAGCACCGTCTGGGGCATGCCGGGCAGCGTCGCCAAGGCCGGGCTCGCCCAGGCCGTGCTGCCGCTCGGCGAACTCGGACCGGCGCTCCGCAACCTGATCACGGGGCAGGGCGCATGACCGAGCTCGAGTTCGACTTCCTGCGCGCCTACCTCAAGCAGCGCTCCGGCCTCGCGCTCACGGCCGAGAAGCGCTACCTCGTCGAGAGCCGCCTCGGCCCGGTCTGCCGCCGCTTCGGCCTCGCGACGCTCCGCGACCTCGTCGGCGCCCTCAAGATCTCCCGCGACACCGCGATCGAGCGCGCCGTCGTCGAGGCGATGACGACGAACGAGACCTTCTTCTTCCGCGACCGGGTGCCCTTCGACCTGTTCCGGGACACGCTGCTGCCCGGGGCGCTGACCCGCCGCGCCGCGCAGCGCCGCCTGCGGATCTGGTGCGCCGCCTCCTCGACCGGCCAGGAGCCCTATTCCCTCGCGATCCTGCTGCAGGAGGCGGCCCCCCGCCTCCAGGGCTGGCAGGTGGAGATCGTGGCGACGGACCTCTCCACCGAGGTGATCGAGAAGGCGAAGCTCGGCCTCTACAGCCATTTCGAGGTGCAGCGCGGCCTGCCCGTGCAGATGCTGCTCAAGTACTTCACGCAGGTCGGCGAGCAGTGGCACATCGCGCCGACCATCCGCAGCATGGTCGATTACCGGCCCCTCAACCTGCTGAACCCCTTCGACACGCTCGGCCAGTTCGACATCATCTACTGCCGCAACGTGCTGATCTACTTCGACGCGCCGACCAAGGCCGACGTGCTCGGCCGGCTCGCCGGGTGCCTCGCGCCGGACGGGGCGCTGCTCCTCGGGGCCGCCGAGACCGTGATCGGCCTCACCGACCGCCTCGCCCCGAACCCTGAGCACCGGGGCCTCTACGGTCACCCGCCGGGCGCCCGCACCGTCGAGGCGGCCCCGCGGCCCCTGCGCTTCGCCGGCCTGCGCTGAGGGCAGGGGAGGGCGGCGCCCTCCGCGCCCTCGAGGCCGCCCGGCCCCGCTGGCGGCCCGACCGATCCTCCCTAACTGGCGCCTCACCGGGGCGGCAGACGGAAGGATCGGACATGACGGGCAGCGCACTGATCGTGGGGGCGAGCGGCATCGTCGGCAGCGCCACCGCCGAGCTGATGGTCGCGCAGGGCTGGCAGGTCGCGGGGCTCGCCCGCAACCCGGGCAATCAGCCCGGCGTCACGCCGGTCGCGGCCGATCTCCAGGACCCAGAATCGCTCCGCGCCGCGCTCGCAGACCAGCGCCCAAGCCACCTCGTGCTGGCGACCTGGGCCGCCGGCCGACCGAATCCGAGATGATCGCGATCAACGCCGCGATGGTGCGAAACGTGATCGCTGCCGTGAGGCCCGCCGGCACGATCCGGCACGTCGCCCTCGTCACCGGGCTCAAGCACTATCTCGGGCCGTTCGAGGCCTACGGGCAGGGCCGCGTGCCCGAGACCCCCTTCCGCGAGGAGCAGGGCCGGCTCGACATCGACAACTTCTACTACGCGCAGGAGGACGAGGTCTTCGCCGCCGCTTCCCGCGACAAATTCAACTGGAGCGTGCATCGGCCCCACACCATCATCGGCAAGGCGGTCGGCAACGCCATGAACATGGGGACCACGCTCGCCATCTACGCCACGCTCTGCCGGGAGACCGGCCGCCCCTTCCGATTCCCGGGCTCGGCCGCCCAGTGGAACGGCCTGACCGACATGACGGACGCCCGGATCCTCGCCCGCCACATCCTCTGGGCCTCGACCTCCCCTCAGGCCGGGAACGAGGCCTTCAACGTCGTGAACGGCGACGTCTTCCGCTGGAGCTGGATGTGGGGCCGCCTCGCGAACTGGTTCGGCATCGAGGCCGAGCCCTTCGACGGCACGGTCCGGCCGTTGGAGGCGCAGATGGCGGACGACGCGTCCCTCTGGGCGGAGATCGCGGCCCGCCACGGGCTCGCGGAGCCCGACCTCGCCCGCCTCGCCTCGGCCTGGCACACGGACGCCGATCTCGGCCGCCCGATCGAAGTCGTCACCGACATGAGCAAGAGCCGCCGCCGCGGCTTCCTCGACTACCAAGCGACCGACGACGCCTTCTTCGACCTGTTCGCCCGGCTGAAGGCCGACCGGCTGATCCCGTAGGCGGACCGGGTGCGCCCAAAAACGAAAAGGCCCCGCCGAGGCGGGGCCGTTCGCGAGGGGAGGGGGCTTGCGGCCTTCCCGGATCAGACCGCGATCCGCTCCTCGCCGTCGACGGGCTCGCGCAGCACGTAGCCGCGGCCCCAGACCGTCTCGATGTAGTTCTTGCCCTGGCTGGCGTTGGCGAGCTTCTTGCGCAGCTTGCAGATGAAGACGTCGATGATCTTCAGCTCGGGCTCGTCCATGCCGCCGTAGAGGTGGTTGAGGAACATCTCCTTCGTCAGCGTCGTGCCCTTCCGGAGCGAGAGGAGTTCCAGCATCTGGTACTCCTTGCCGGTGAGGTGCACCCGCGAGCCGGAGACCTCGACGGTCTTCTGGTCGAGGTTGACGATGAGGTCGCCCGTCGTGATGACCGATTGGGCGTGGCCCTTCGAGCGGCGCACGATCGCGTGGATGCGGGCGACGAGCTCGTCCTTGTGGAAGGGCTTGGTCAGATAGTCGTCGGCGCCGAAGCCGAGGCCCTTCACCTTGTCCTCGATGCCGGCCATGCCGGAGAGAATCAGGATCGGGGTCTTCACCTTCGCGACGCGAAGGGAGCGGAGCACCTCGTAGCCCGACATGTCGGGCAGGTTCAGGTCGAGGAGGATGATGTCGTAATCGTAGAGCTTGCCGAGATCGACGCCCTCCTCACCGAGATCGGTGGTGTAGGTGTTGAAGTTCTCGGACTTGAGCATCAGCTCGATGCTCTGCGCCGTGGCGCTGTCGTCCTCGATCAGAAGTACCCGCATCGTCGGTCCCCAGCCCAGCGCGGCCGTCTCAGCGTCCGGACGCGTCCCCGCCATACGCCCGCCACCGGCCTGTGGACGGACGCTCCTTCGTCATTGACGTGAAACGCTATGCGTTAATCGTTAACAAACCCTGATTCCGGCTTGCAAGCACTCGTTGAGTGAGCGCGATTCTCGGATCGCGAGGCTGTTGACGGTCTGTTCTCATTCATACCGTCGCAAGCCTCGCTCACCACATCCGCGACCCTCGCCAAGTGCCTGTGCCTCCACGGGTTCCGGTGGCCTGTGGCTCCTCTGCCACGCCCGCCGCACTTGTCGGAACGGCTCGACGAATCGATCCGCTCCGGCGCCTGCCCGAACCCGCTGTCGGCGCGATGGGGCAGTGTTAAGGAGGGAGGTAAATGAAACGTTGAAAGGGGGCCGATGGCGGACGATCTTCACCGCCCGGTGCGGGTGTCCCTCGGCTCGGCACGCGCAGCGCTTGAACGCGTCGAAACTCTCGAAACTTACGGTCGTGTGGTGGCGATCCGGGGCCTCCTCGTGGAGGTGGCGGGGCCGGTGGCGGCGATGCGACTCGGCGGGCGACTCGACATCGAGGGGGCGGGCCGCGCGGGTTTGGTCCCCTGCGAGATCATCGGCTTCCAGGGGGATCGGGCGCTCGCCATGCCCTTCGGCACGCTGGAGGGCGTGCGCCGGGGCTGCCCGGCCTATGTCCGCGACGAGGCGGCGGGCGCGATCCGGCCGTCGCCGGCCTGGCTCGGCCGGGTGATCGACGCGCTGGGCCGGCCCGTCGACGGGCTCGGGGCTCTGCCCTCGGGCCCCGAGATCTACCCGCTCCGCGCCGATCCGCCGCCCGCCCACGCAAGGCGCCGGGTCGGGCAGCCGCTCGATCTCGGGATCCGCTGCATCAACACCTTCCTGACGATGTGCGCCGGCCAGCGCATGGGCATCTTCGCGGGATCGGGCGTCGGCAAGTCGGTGCTGCTCTCGATGCTCGCCCGCTACACGGCGGCCGACGTCGCCGTGATCGGCCTCGTCGGCGAGCGCGGCCGCGAGGTGCAGGAATTCCTGCAGGACGATCTCGGGGCGGCGGGCCTCGCCCGCTCGGTCGTGGTGGTAGCGACCTCCGACGAGCCCGCCCTGATGCGCCGGAACGCGGCCTACGTGACCCTGAGCGTCGCCGAGCATTTCCGCGATCAGGGCGCCAAGGTGCTGTGCATGATCGACTCGATCACCCGCTTCGCCATGGCCCAGCGCGACATCGGCCTCGCCGCGGGCGAGCCGCCGACCGCCAAGGGCTACACGCCGACCGTGTTCAGCGAATTGCCGCGCCTCCTCGAACGCGCCGGCCCCGGCGTGGGGGAGGGGACGATCTCGGCGCTCTTCACCGTCCTCGTCGAGGGCGACGACCACAACGAGCCGGTGGCCGACGCCGTGCGGGGCATCCTCGATGGCCACATCGTCATGGAGCGCGGCATCGCCGAGCGGGGCCGCTACCCCGCCATCAACGTGCTGCGCTCCGTCTCCCGCACGATGCCCCGCTCCTGCGACCCGGCCTACCTGCCAGTGGTGCGGCGCGCCCGGCGCGTGCTCTCGACCTTCGCCGACATGGAGGAGCTGATCCGCCTCGGCGCCTACCGCGCGGGATCCTCCCAGGAGGTCGACGAGGCGGTGGCGCTGATGCCGGATCTTGAGGCTTTTCTGGGGCAGGGTAAGGAAGAAGCAACCTCCATCGGCGAGGGTTACGCACGGCTCGCCCAGATCGTGGGGAGCCCAGGGTGACTCCGTCGGTGCTCGTGTTCCGGCGGAGCATGAGCGTTGCGTGGAGTGAGCGTTCCCATGAAATCGCGTGACACGCTGATCCGGCTGCGTCGGTTCCAGGTCGACGAGAAGCGTCGCCGCGTGACGCAGATCGAGATGATGATGGCCGACTTCCTGCGCATGGCCGCCGAGCTCGACCGCGAGGTCGCGCAGGAGGAGGGCCGCGCCGGCATCACCGACCCCGCTCACTTCGCCTACCCGACCTACGCCCGCGCCGCTGCCGGCCGCCGGGACAACATGCGCCAATCGGCTGCGGCGCTCGAAGGCCAGCTCGACGAGGCCAAGGCCGAGCTCGGCGAGGCGTTCGAGGACCTGAAGAAGGTCGAGATCCTGGAAGACCGCGAGCGCAGCGCCGAGCGCGCGGCGGAAGCCCTGCGCGACCAGGCGGCGATGGACGGCATCGGCCTCTCGCGGGCCCGCGCCTGACCCGCTGACGGACCGCCCACCCAAAGTCGGCACGAAACCGTCATGATCCGGTGACATCACGGCCGGAGAGGCCGTGGCGGCCCGCTTGCGATGCGCGCGTTCCTGGCGCATCAGAGGCCGTCCTCGCGAGGGTGCATCCCGGTTCCATGAAGAAGATCAGCGAATTCATCTGGCCGATCATCGGCATCGGCGCGCTCGTCGTCTCCGGATATCTGCTCTACCGCGAACTCCAGGGCCTCTCGATCGCCGATGTCGAGGAGAGCCTGCGGGCGATCCCGGCCCACCGCTTCCTGCTGGCCGCGCTCTCCACCCTCGTCGCCTACGCGGCGCTCGCCTGGTACGACCGGATCGCGTTGCTGCATCTCGGCATTCGCCACATCTCGTGGTTCTTCGTCTCGGTCTGCTCGTTCACCACCTACGCGCTCTCGCACAATATTGGCGCCTCGGTCTTCTCGGGCGCCGTGGTCCGCTACCGGGCCTACACCGCCAAGGGCCTCTCAGCCGCCCAGGTAGCGGTGCTGGTGGCGCTCTGCTCCTTCACCTTCGGCCTCGGCACGATCCTGCTCGGCGGCGCGACCCTCGCGCTGAAGCCCGACCTCCTCGCCCGTCTCGAAGGCCACCTGCCGGGCGTGCTGACGAACCCGACAACCGCCTTCGTCCTCGGGTTGGCGCTGCTCGGCGCGGTCGGCCTCTACGTGGTCGGCTCACTCCTGCACCTGAAGCCGCTGCACATCCGCTCGTTCAAGCTCGAATATCCGCGCCCGAACATCATGGGCCGCCAGCTCGTCGCGGCGCCCCTCGAATTGCTCGGCGCGGCCGGCATCATCTACTTCGCGCTGCCCGAGGCCGGGAACCCGGGCTTTCTCGTGGTGCTCGCCGTTTTCCTCGCCTCCTTCTCGGCGGCGCTGGTCTCGCACGCGCCGGGCGGTCTCGGCGTGTTCGAGCTGATCTTCGTGCTGGCCATGCCGGAAGTTGCACGCCCGCAGGTGATCGCGGCGCTGCTCGTGTTCCGGATTTTCTACTTCTGGCTGCCGTTCGTGCTCTCGGTCATCGTGGTGATCCTCTATGAGCGCTCGCGGCTCGCCGAAGCCTTCAAGCGGCGCGGCCATGTCGCGGCCGCGCCTCCGCCCGAGCCGCCCCTCGTCGCCCCCGGTCTCGATTCCCACAAGATCGAACATCGGCTGGAGAAGAAGGCGGTCTGACCGGAGCGCCCCGGATGAGAAGATCGGCCCTTCCGAGATCCGGGAATCGGGACCTGTGAGGCCGGCGACCCTCCGCGAGGTCGCCGAGCGCACGCGCCGCGACGGCGACTGGGACCACCACACCCGCGAATTCCTCGACACCTTCTACGGGGCCGACGGCGACATGGCGCGTCAGGCCGCGATGATCCGCGACGAGCCGGACCTCCTCTCTCAGGAGCCGGCCGACGCCTTCATCGGGGGCGTCGGCGAGCATCTCGCCCGGCGCTGGGGCCTGCCGATCCCGCAATGGGTCCGCCACGAGGCGCGCTATCTCGAGAGAGCCCTGTTCATCCCGAACGAGCGGAACCTGCGCGGCTACCTGATCTGCGTGAGCCCGGTCGCGTTCCGGGCCCGGCTGATCTTCACGGGACCCGACCCGCTGCAGCGCGCGCGCTTCCCCTATCACCGCGGCGTCATCACGATGCCGATGGACTACCCGCCGCGGCGCTGACGCCGGCTCACACCGAGCCGACGGTCCGCAGCCGCGCCCGCGGGTGGATCTCGGCCTGGCTCATCACCGGCGTCTCGCGGCGGAAGCGCTCGATGATCGAGCGCACGAAGGGCCGGGCCTGGACCGAGGTGACGAGGACCGGCATCTCGCCCATGCGGGCGGCGGTCTCGAAGCGATCGCGGACCGTGGTGACGAACTCGGACAGCTTCGAGGGCTGCATCGCGAGGTAGCGCTCCTCGCGCTCGCCGACGATGGCGTCGAGGAAGGCCTGCTCCCAGGCCGGCGACAGGGTGATGATCGGCAGCATCCCGTCCGGGCCCTGATACTGTGCGCAGATCTGCCGGCCGAGGCGGGCGCGCACGTGCTCGACGATGTCCCGCGGGTTCTTCACCGATCCCGCCACCTCCGCGATCCCCTCGACGATGGTGCCGAGGTCGCGGATCGAGACCCGCTCCGCGAGCAGGAACTGCAGCACCCGCTGGATCCCCGTCGTCGCGATCTGGCTCGGCACCACCTCCTTGACGAGGTCGGCATGCTCCTTCGGAAGCTCCTTCATGAGCTTCTGCACCTCGACGTGGTTCAGGAGCTCCGAGACATGGGCCTTGATGATCTCGGTGAGGTGCGTCGAGACGACGGTCGCCGCGTCGACCACCGTGTAACCCTTGAGCTGGGCTTGGTCGCGCAGCGACGCGTCGATCCAGGTCGCGGGCAGCCCGAAGGTCGGCTCCAGCATGTGCTGGCCGGGCAGTTGCACCTGTCCCCCCATCGGATCCATCGCCATGAACTGGCCGGGGAAGATCTGCCCGGTCCCGGCCTCGATCTCCTTGACCCGGATCATGTAGGCGTTGGCGTCGAGCTGCACGTTGTCGAGGATGCGGACCGAGGGCATCACGAAGCCGAGCTCGGCGGCGAGCTGGCGGCGCAACGCCTTGATCTGGTCGGTCAGCCGGTCCTGTCCCTCGCCGTTGACGAGGGCGAGGAGCGCGTAGCCCATCTCGAGCTTGAGGTCGTCGAGCTTGAGAAGATCGGTGACCGTCTCCTCCACCGCGGCCGCCGCGCCGGCCGCATCGGCGGGCGTGCCGTCGGCGGAGAGGGGCGGAGACTCGCGGTTCGTCTTGGCGATCTTCCAGGCGGCGTAGCCCGCGCCGCCGGCGAGAAGCAGGAAGGGCAGCATCGGCATGCCCGGCAGGAGCGCGATCAGGACCATGACGGCGGCCGACATGCCGAGCGCCTTCGGGTAGTTCGCGAGCTGCTTGCCGAGCGCCTTGTCGGCCGAGCCCTTCACGCCCGCCTTCGAGACGAGGATGCCGGCGGCCGTCGAGACGATCAGTGCCGGCACCTGGCTCGCGAGCCCGTCGCCGATGGTCAGCAGCGTGTAGGTCTTGGCCGCGGCCCCGAAATCGAGCCCCTGCTGCGCGACGCCGATGATGATGCCGCCGACGACGTTGATGAAGGTGATGAGGAGGGCCGCCACCGCGTCGCCGCGCACGAATTTCGAGGCGCCGTCCATGGCGCCGAAGAACGAGGATTCTTCCTCGAGCGCGGCGCGCCGCGCCTTGGCGGCCTTCTCGTCGATGAGGCCCGCCGAAAGGTCGGCGTCGATCGCCATCTGCTTGCCGGGCATCGCGTCGAGGGTGAAGCGGGCGGCGACCTCCGCGATGCGGCCCGAGCCCTTCGTGATGACGACGAAGTTCACGATGATCAGGATCGCGAAGACGATGATCCCGATGACGAAGTTGCCCCCCATCACGAAGTTGCCGAACGCCTCGATGACGTGGCCCGCGGCCGCCGTGCCCTCGTGGCCGTGGCCGAGGATGAGCCGCGTCGAGGCGAGGTTGAGCGCCAGCCGCAGCATGGTCGCCATCAGGAGCAGCGTCGGGAAGACCGTGAATTCGAGCGGGTTGTCGATGAACAGCCCCGTCATCATGATCAGCACGGACAGGATGATCGAGACGGCGAGCAGGAGGTCGAGCAGGATCGCGGGCAGCGGGAAGATCAGCACCACGAGGATGCCCATCACCGCGGTCGCGAAGAACAGGTCGGTGCGCTTCGTCAGCGCCCGGAGGCTCGCCCGGTCGGGAAGCTGGAAGCCGCCGAGCCCGGGGAGGTCGCTCCCGGTGCCCGCTGCGGATGCCGTCTCGCTCATGGGAGGAAGCCTCGAACCCGAACCCGTCGCCGAACCGGCAAGAATTGCCGGGTCTATGGTTAGCGCCCCGTTAATCCCCGTCGGCGCGGGCCCACTCAAGCTGGAACCAAGGCGGAGCCATCTGCTTGAACCGACACGATCGGAAACGCCGCCCGAGAGGTTCCTCCATGCGCACGTCCCTCCTTCTCGCCGCCTTGCTGAGCCTCGCTGGGGGCGGCATCGCGGGAGCCCAGGCCCCTGCCGCCCCGGACAGGCCCGCGACGACGGGAACCGCAGCGCACGGCGCGGTGGGAGAGAGGCTCGAGCCCGGCGCCAACAGCTTCACCGAGACCCAGGTGAAGGAGCGCTTCGCCAAGATGGGCTTCGGCGAGGTCAAGGATCTGAAGAAGGACGATCAGGGGATCTGGCACGGCAGGGCGACCCATGCCGGCAAGGAGGTCTCCATCGGCATGGACTTCAAGGGCAACGTCGCCGCGCAGTGACGAGACCCTGAATCCATCCGGCACAGCGAAGGAGCCAGCCATGGCGACACGTACCATCACCGCCCTGTTCGACGATTACGACGATGCGGCCCGCGCCGTCGACAAGCTCGAGGCCGAGGGCGTCCCGCACGGCGACATCAGCATCGTGGCGAGCAACGAGGGCGACCGGCATGCGGGACGGCTCGCGAGCGACGCGACGGCGCGCCCGAGCGCCGCGAACGAGAGCGACGCCGCGGACGGCGCCGGAACCGGCGCGACGCTCGGCACCGTGCTCGGCGGCGGAGCCGGCCTTCTCGCGGGGCTCGGGCTCCTCGCCATCCCGGGGGTCGGCCCCGTTGTGGCGGCGGGGTGGCTCGTCGCCACCGTGACGGGAGCCGGCGTCGGTGCCGCCACCGGCGGATTTCTCGGCGCGCTCACCGGCGCGGGCCTGAGCGAGCACGAGGCGGAGACCTACGCGGAAGGCGTTCGCCGCGGCGGCACGCTGGTCACGGTGCGCGCCGAGGAGGTGCAGGCCGACCGCGTCACCGCGATCCTCGACCGGCACGGGTCGATCGACGTGGACGAGCGGGCGCAGGGGTGGAAGGCGCAGGGCTGGACCGCGGGCGGAATCCGGCCCGCGACCGAGGAGATCGGCTCGACGGCGGTCGGGGCCGCGGCCTCGACGACGACGGGCCTCGACACCGAGAGCGGCCACACGCTCTACCCGGCCGACCGGGACCGGCCCGCGCCGGAGACGCCTGCGCCGCGGCAGACCCTCGGCACCGGCCGCTGAGGGAGAGAAGCAAGGGGCGGCAACGCGATGCGCGTCGCCGCCGCCTGCCTCAAGTCATCTGCTTGCGCGCGAAGAGGGCCGCCGCGAACAGCACGGCGGAGCCCGCAGCGATCAGGCTGATCATCAGCACGCGCCGCGGCTGCTGAGCCGACTCGGCCAGGACCGGTTGCACCACGAGGTTGAAGAACTCGACCTGCCGGGCCGCGACGATGCGGGCCCGCTCGTGCGCCGCGATGACCTTCGCGTAGTATTTCTCCGCATCCTTGCGCTCGTTGTCGAGCGCCTCGAATCGGGTGAGAGCGTCGGACAGGAGGCGCTTCTGCTCGGGGTCCTGGCTCGCCGATTGCCGCTCGATCCGGGCGATGTTGTCGTCGAGATCCTTGATCTGCGTCTTCAGGTCGATGACGCGGCGCGATTCCGGGGCGAGGTCGCGCAACGTCATCGTGAGCTGCACGGAGAGATTGATCCGGGCCGTGCGCAGCTCCGCCAGCACCTTGAGGTTCGTCTCGTTGGTCTTCTGAGCGTCGAGCACCCCGTCCTGGTTGCGCAGGTCGCGAACCGCGAGGCGCAGGCGCGTGATGCGCTCCTCGGCGAGCTTCATCTCGCGGGTGCTCTCGGCCAGGGCGTCGTTGCGCGCCTCGACGCTGAGCTGGTTCACCATCCGCTCGCTCTCCTGCAGGATCGCTTTCGTCACCGCGAGCGACTCGCCCGCGTCGAAGGCGTTGACGGTGAGCGTCATGATGCCGGAGGTCTGCTCGATCTCGATCTCGACCCGATTCTTCCAGTATTTGACGAATTTCTCGATCGGCTTCTCGGGGTCGAACCGGGCGATATAGTCGATGCTGTCGCGCGAGAAGATCTCGCGCAGGGGGATCTTCGCCTGAACGGCCTCGATCATCGGCCGGCTGTGGATGTAGGCGTAGGTGATCAGCGTATCCTGCGCCACCATCTGGTGCATCTGGGAGCCGCTGGTGGTGCCGACCGAATCCGGGCTCGCCTTGTCGACGGCGCCGATGGCCGGGCGCAGGGCGAAGCGCGCCTCGGTGACGTAGCGATCGGAGGCGATGATCCCGTAATAGAGCACCGCGAAGAGGGTCGGGAGGCCGAAGCAGACCGCGAAGAGGACGGGGACCCAGGGGTCGCTCTTGACGTGGCTCTGGTAGGACCGGATGCCCTTCTTGCGATCGGCGAAGCGCGAGAGCCGGGCGAGCTGCTTGAGCGATTCGGCGACAGCCTGGGAACGATCCGCCGGGGTGAGCGGCTGGCCCTGCGGATTGCGGATCTCGACGCTCATCGGCCCTGACGTGTCCGTTGCCTGTGCGGTGCGCGCCCGAGGGCGACGCGCCTAACGTGCCCTTCTGGCACCCGCCCGCGGCAAAACCGTGTCCATTCGGAGCGCCCTCACGCGTTGAGGCGGTGATACAGCTCGATCGCGTCGTTGACGTCCTCGTAGATGATCGCGCGGCCGTTGAGGAGCACCAATCCCTGCGTGCACCAGGACCGGATCACGTCCATGCTGTGCGAGACCATGATCACGTCGGCGTTCTTGCGTCGCTCCGAGAACACCGCTTCGCAGCGCTTCTGGAACCGGGCGTCGCCGACCGACGTCACCTCGTCGATGAGATAGCAGTCGAACGGGATCGCCATGCTCATCCCGAAGGCAAGGCGCGCGCCCATGCCGGAGGAGTAGGTCCGGATCGGAACGTCGAGGTAGCTGCCGAGCTCGGAGAAGTCCTCGACGTATTCGAGGACGCGCTTCGGATCCTCGCCGTAGATGCGCGCCACGAAGATGACGTTGTCGCGGCCCGTCATCTGCGGATGGAAGCCGCCGCCGAAGCCGAGCGGCCAGGAGACGCGCAGGCCCCGCTTGATCCGTCCCGAGGTCGGCCCCTCGGTGCCGCCGATGAGGCGCATCGTGGTCGACTTGCCGGCCCCGTTGATGCCGAGGATGCCGTAGCTGATGCCGGGCTTCAGCGTGAAGGAGACCCGCTCCAAGATCGTGCGGCGGTGACCGTCGGTCTTGTAGATCTTGGTGACGTTCTCGAAGCGGATCACGGCTGTGTGGCACTCAAGGGGCTGGGCGGCGCCCGGGACGAAGCCGGACGCCGCCCGATCGCTTCTCGCGGCATGATCCGCGAAAGCGGCGGTTTTTGGATCGCGCGGCGGACCGGATCCCGCGACGATCGCCCGCGAGACGCCGCGAACCTCGGGCCTCAGGCGAGGATCAGGCCGTAGGACGTGTCGACGTGGCGGCCCAGGTATTCGGCGCTGTTGCTGAACTGGACGAGGACGTCTGCCCGGTCCAGGGCGTGGGAATCGAGGGCGTTCGTCCAGTACGCGATACCTGAGGCGTCGCCGTCCCGATGCATCACGTTCTGGTAGAGTTCCGAGACGAAGGCGCCGTTGCCGAGGTTCTCGCCGTAGCGCCCCTTGAACTCGGCCGATTGCATGAAGAAATCGGCCACGCTGTCCACCGTCCTACCCTGGTGGATCTGGTTCATCCAGTAATACAGGCCGTTCGCGTCCGGCGCACGATCGAAGGCCGCCGCGTAGAGGCGCGAGGCGGCGTCGGCGCTCGATTCCAATCGGCTCGCGTTCTCGGCGCTGTTGCTGAACTGGATCAGCAGGTCGGCCTGGTCCATGGCGTGCGTGTCGAGAGCCTGACTCCAGTACTGCAGGCCGCCCGCGTCGGCGGTCCGGTTGAACGCGTAATCGTAGAGGTTCGCCACGAAGGTCTTGCTGTCGAGGTTCTCCCCGAAGCGGCTCGTGAACTCGACCGAGATCATGAAGTTCTCGGCGACCGCCTTCAGCGACTGGCCCTTGTCGAGCTGATCCACCCAGTAGCTCAGACCCTGCACGTCCGGCGCACGGTTGAGAGCCGCGCCGTAGAGACGGAAGGCGCCGCCGGCATTGGCATCGATGTCGAGGGCGAGGACGTGGTCGTCGAAGTGGATGCGCTGGACATCGACGAAGGTGTCGACCTTGCCGTCGCCGCCCTTGAGCGTCCACGAGCTGCCGGTTCCCCGCGCGAGGGAGTATTGACCCATCAAGCCGCTCTCGACGAGCGTGTTGATGCCGGTGCCGCCATCCATGTAGTTGCTGCCGGAGCCGCTGACGAAGATGTCGTTGCCGCCCGCACCGTAGAAGCTGCCATTGCCGTGGCCGGCGACCAGAAGGTTCGCCGCGTCGTTGCCGATCAGCTTGACGTGGCCGTCGCCCGCGATCGCCGTCGTGAACAGGCTGTCGCCGCTGATCTGCACGGCCTTGCCGGCGATCGTGGACCACGCCCCGGCGTGCAGGTCGATCACGTCGTTGCCGGTGCTGGCCGCCGCGTTGATCGCACCGTGGCCGGACGTGCTCTGCAGGACGTTGCGGCCCGCAAGGCCCGCATAGGCATCGGTGAACACGAAGGTGTCGTCGGTCGTGTCCGCGCCGTGGAGCGAGAGGGTGGCGCCCGTGAAGGTTCCAGTCGCCGCGCCTGCACCCTCGCTCACCTTGAGGGTCCACTGGCCCGTGCCGCCCTCGCCGAGGAAGGCGTTCGAGGAGAAGGTGAAGCCCGAGAAGGCGGTGCTGCCACCCTTCTGGTCGAGAAGGGTGCTGACGGTGCCGTTCGGCGAGACCAGCTGAATCTTGAGGTCGCCGACGCGGCTGTGATTGCCGGACAGGGTGATCTCGGCGCTCTCCAGCGAGATCGCCTGCGAGACGTTGAAGGTGTAGCTGATGCTGCGCGAGGCCGACAGCGTCTGCGTGCCCTTGGCTGAGACATCGATGTTGACCTCGTTCCACGAGGTATTCTGCGCGGTCCAAGTCTCGGCGAGGCGGACCGCGGCCCGGGCGTCGACGACGCCGTAGCCGGTGTCGTTCGAGAACTTCATGCCACCGCCGTTCCAGTGGGTGCCGGCATTGGTGATCGTGGCGATGCCGGTCGGCTGCTCGGCGGTCATGGCGAGGATCGTCCGGACGTCGCGCCAGCCGAGATGCGCGTTTGCCTCCAGCATGAGGGCGACGACGCCTGTGACCTGCGGGGTCGCGGCCGAGGTGCCGCCGAACGTGTCCGTGACGTCGGTCGCGGAATAGCCCGCGCTGCCGGCGAGATCCGTCGTGGTGATGCTGCGGTTGCCTCCGCTCGAAGGGGCCGAGACGAGGAGTGAGGCGCCGGGGTTCGAGTAATAGGCGACCTTGCCTTCGGACGTCACGGCACCGACCGTGATGACGTGCCGGTCGTTCGAGAAGTTCGAGAGGTTGGCATCGCTTCCGGCTGCGCGGCTGTTGCCGGCAGCGACCAGCTGTGTGGTGCCGAGCCCGCCGCGTCCGGTCTCGGCCGCATTCTCGATCGCCGCGAAGAACGGTGTCCAGGCGCTCGAGAGACGATTGATGTAGAGCGTCGCGTCCCAACCCCAGGAGTTGTTGGTGACGTCGAACTTGGCGGCGTTGGCCAGCACGGGTGCGATCGCTGCATTCGCGATGCCGATCACCGTGAAGTTCGTGATCGCCGCATTGTAGGCGACACCGATGGGGGCGGCCGCCGAGGGCTTGGCGCCGATGATGCCGGTGACTGCGGTCGCGTGCTTGTTGCCGTCGTCGAAGACGCCCACCGAGACGCCGTTGCCGGTGGCGTAGGCCCAGGCATCGACCGCATCGATGCCGCTCACCGAGCCGCCGTTCTGTAAGTGCCAGAGCGCGGACGAAGCGGCGGCAACGGTGGGGGCGGTCTCAAGAGAAAGCTGGCGGGCAAGCTTGCCGAGGGACACGGTGGACATCGATCTGCTCCGAAATTCGTAGGAACAGATTGCCTGCCGCTTGAGTAATTCAGGTTTAGAAGCGTAGTTAAACGAAATGAACCAGCGAAATGGAAAACAAAACCCGAAATTACGCTCCGATTAACTCTAAGAAATTCTGATGGAACGTCTCGTTAATGCTTTAAAATTCGACGGGTTTTATTTACTTACGGCCGGGTTACGGAGCTTGCTTAAGGGAGTGCGTCGGTAGAGGGTGTCCAAATCCTCTACGGCGCTGTGCCGCGCGAGCGGCTCGCAAGGGGCCAGCCCACGCGTGGTCGATGTGACGTCCTCGCTTGCGGAACCTGAAAGGTCGGGGCAGAAGAGCGTCCGCGTGTTCCGACGAGACGGTCACGCCGCGAACTCGCTCAAGGTCGGCGCGTGTTCGTCAGCCTTTCGGGGGGCTGCATGCTTCGCGACAACCGTTTCACGGACATCATCATCAATGGCTTGGCGATCTGCGCTGCGCTAATCTCGGTCGTGGGGACGGGCTACATCATCAATCACGCCTTCCAGGCGCGCCGGGACGAGGATGACGCCTCTGCGCTGGTCTCGAATGCGATCTCAGGCGACATCGAGAGCCAGCGAAAGCTCGCGGCCTGCTATAAAGAGGGGTGTCCGCCCTTGCCGCGGGCGGAGATCATCGGCTGCGCCTGGCGGAAGATCACGCTCGACACCGGTGGCAACCTGCCAGAAGATCAGGAGCAGGCTCGCGTCGCCTGCGGCCCGCTGAGCTCGAGCGATATCGAGATCTCCGAGAATGCGAAGGCCTCACTCCAGCGGCGCATTGAGGCCCGTCGGGCGGCCGCAGGCGTGGCAAATCCCTGAGCCGGCCCTGGCGCGCCCGGCACATGCGGGGCGGCCGTACGGATGCGCCGCGACGCGGATGTGTACGCTTCTGTTCTTTCGCCGATAACCGATTGGAGAATGGAAGCGATTCAGGCTACGCCAGCCCGATCGTGTCGGGCCGGGGCACCGCATTGGGCATCGTCGTTGTTTGCGGAGCTGGCGGCGCGTGAGTGCATCGCCGCTCCAACGCGGAACCCGTCCGCGCCTGCCTGAGGGGCAGCCCGCATGCGCGTGGTGACAATGGCCGCGCGCAAGGGCGGAGCCGGCAAGAGCACGCTCAGCATCCTGCTCGCTGCCCTATTCGCGCGCGCCAATTTGAAGACCGTGCTGATCGACGCCGATGCCGGTCAGCACACCGCCTGCGCTTGGTCCGGCCAGCGCGAACTCGGCTGGCCGTTGGTTGTGGCTGCGGCCGACCCGGATGAACTCGCGCTGTTGATCGGACACGCCCGGGAACGGATGCTCGATTTTTGCCTGATCGACACACCGGCGGGCCGAACGACTGTCACGGACGCAGCACTCGCGGCGGCCGACATCGTGATCGTGCCGACGAAGTGCGATGTCGCCGACCGCTGGGCACTCCAGGCGACGGTGGACGACGTCAACGCATTGGAAAAGCCCTACCTCGTCGTTCCGACCGAGGTTCCGGCCAAACGGCTCGGGATCGAGGCTCTCGACCTACGGCGCCTGCGCCGCGACATGGCGGATCTCGGAGACGCCCTCTGGGATGAACAGATCACCGATCGCAGGTCGATCAGCTACGATCTGGCCGCGGGCCGCGTGCCAAGCGAGACAGATTGGTCGGGTCTGACCAACACGGAATGCCGCGCACTCTGGCGACGGATCATGGATATTCTTCAGCGGCCACAGCCCCTGTCCTAGGCGTTTGTGGCGCGACCTGTGCCCGGACAAGCGGGGCGAACATCGGTGCGGCTGACATGTCGTGGCCGCCGCCAGGTTCGTCGGAATACCGATCTTCGCGAGCGCGAGACGTGGAGGGGTCGGGACCGATGACCCGCTCAGCCCGGCATCGCAGAACAGGTCCGCGCCTCAGGAAAATTCGTGTCTCTCGAGTGAATAAGGCGCAGTCCATATTGTCATGAACTATACAAAATGCGGACAAAATGAGCGGACGTCTGGAGTTCGATGGACAAATGTCACTATTATAGCTTCGCCGCCTCACGCGGCATGGTGGAAACACCCGACTTCGGCGGCCCTCATGGAGCCGCCGTTTCTTCTTTTAGGTCTGCCCGCCTCGCCGTGGCCGCACAAGGTGAGACGGTGCTGACAGCCGCCCGCTGTTTGATCCGAACCTTGCCCAGGGATCAGGGCAGATACGTCCGGCCTCTTCCCGCTGAGGGCCGGCAATTCCACGCTCGCCGACGCATGACCTGCCCCAAGCCAGCCCCCGCAGCCGCTGCGACGTCCTCTCTCGGTCAGGGGCGTCGCACCGTCGACCGCAATTCGGGCTCGCCCGGCCCGGACCGTGGGCGCACGGGGACTTCACGAGCGCCGACGGCAGCGTTCAGCGCTCGCGCATTCTCTTGGCGGGTCGAGGTCGGCATCTCGGTCTCCTGCGAGGCGATGAACCGCAACGCACCGGGCGCAACCGCTTCGCTCCGAAGCTTGTTGCCTTTGGGCTCGCCAGCTTCACGGCGCTCGCGACGCTTTCCAATTCTTTTGGGGACGGGGCGCGGTGCCGCGCATCCACTCCGTAGAGCCCGCGGCGTCAATCGGACTCGCGTGGCCGGCCAACGACCTCGCCCGTGTCCTCGAGTACAGGTGCTGGCGCGACTGATGGCGGCGACCCGCGCCCGATACGACGGCCTGACGCGTGTCCAGCACCGTCGAGACACCGGCATGCACGCACTCGACCGACAGTAGTGAAACCTTTATTCCCCGGGCTGTATGTCGCCTGGAGACAACGTGAACCGGTTCGAGGCCATGCAAGGCTTCTGTGTACTGATTGCCGACCCGGACGCCGCGTTCTGCCAAGCGCTTCCCGATTCGCTCACGACGCTTGAGGTGGTCGACCTCGGACCGGACGGTCTCCTCTGTCGTGACAATGCCGGGCAGATTCGGACCTTCCTGTTGCCGCCGACGGCCTGTCTCGGGCTGTTCGGCAGCCGCGTCGCGCGACCGCTGCTGGAGCGGGTGCGTACTTGGATGATCGAGCGCGGTGGCGATCCTGCGCCGGATGTGGTTCTCGCCGACGGCGCAGATGAGACGGCACGCGTCACGCAGGCGGTGCTCGGGCGGCTGCTTGCGCTATCGCTCTCCCTGGCGCGCGCGGCCGCCGAGCACGCGCAGCAGGTCGCGAGCCTGCGGGTCGAAATCGAGGCGATGGCGGCCGCGCGCGCGGATGTCGATCGCTTCCTGGGCGAGACTGGGCTCGCCCAGATGACTTGCGTGTTCAGCACGCGCGAGCCCGATTACGAGACGCAGATCGAGTTGACGCCGGGTAGCCCGTTGCGCCAGTTGCTGCCGATCCCGAGCACGGGCTTTGCCGCGATCGAGCTCGCCTGCGCCGCCGCTCCGAAGCGCCGCTCGAACCTGATCGCGCGCCTAATGAGCGTAGAGGATTGCGAGGTCCTGGCCGAGTGGCAGATCCCGCCTCCGGCGCGGGATGGCTGGGTGCGGCTCGGCCTGCCGCGCGCCGGCGCAGGCGTGACGCGCACGCTCGCCCTCGTTGTCGAGCCAGGCTCGGCCCGAACGCCCTGTGCCAATCTCGCTCTCGGCGGCCATCAACCGCTCGGATCGGCCCAGCTCACCGATATCGAGACGGGCGAGAGCATCGCACCGCACTCGCTTGCCTTTCGAGCCTACGCTGCATTGCCTGACACCACGCCGCCCCATGCGGACGGCACGCTGCTGCCGGTCGCTGCCGAACGACCGCGGCAGACACCCTTCGCGCTGAGGGCACTGCCCCACGAGACCCTCGTGCGCCTCGCCCCGGAGGCCGTGAGCAACGAGGTTCGCAAGGCGGACGATGAGCCGCTCGTGCTGTTCGTTCCGGAGGCCGGTGCGATCTTGTGCCGGCCAGGCTTCGGAGGGCGGCTGCCGGATGCGCTTCGGCCCGAGGCGCAGGGCATTGCTCTTGATCTCTCGGTCCACGCGGATGTGCCGCGCGCACTCACGGTGCGTCTGCGCATTGGCGAGGCCGGAGAGGGGAGGGCGCCGACAAGTCTGGCAAGTGAGACTCTGACGGTCGGTGGTTCGAGCGCTCAGACACTCTCGCTGCTGCTGCCCGCGCCCCTTCCGGCGCCCGCCGACCTGCACTTCTCGGTCGATGCGGTAGGGCCCGAGGCCGGCGGGTCCGCCTGGGCCGTCCTCAGCCGGTTGCGGATCTACCAGTGAGGCGCATCGTTGCCTCGGATCGGGCACCGAGCGTGCCCGCGACGCAGGACGCTCCGGCGATCGCGGTCGTCATCCCGGTCTACCGACAGCCGCACTTCCTGATCGAATCGGTCGCCTCGGCCTTGCGGCAGAGCCTTTCGATGGGCCACCGGATCGTCATCGTCGATGACGGCTGTCCGCTGCCCGAGACCCGGGCGCTCGGACTCGCCTTCGCGCTGGCCGACCCGCACGTGCACGTGATCCGCACGCCGAACCGGGGCTTGAGTGCGGCCCGCAATGCCGGGATCGACTACGCCCTGTCGTGCTGGCCGGGCATCGAGGCGCTCTACATGCTCGATGCAGACAACAGGCTCACGCCGCGCAGCCTCGAGATCGGCCTCTCTGCCCTGACGAGACACCCCGAGGCGGACTGGGTCTACCCGCAGCTCAGCAAATTCGGGATGGGATGGGCGGGCCATGTCGACGTGCCGGTCTCACCGCTCCACACCCTGCTCGCCGGCAGCTTCATGGAAGCGAGTTCCGTCATCCGGGCCCGCGTCTTCGCGGCAGGCCTGCGCTACGACAAGACGATGCGGGCGGGCTACGAGGATTGGGAATTCTGGATCCAGGCTTACGCGTCGGGTTTCCGGGGGATCTGCGAGCCCGCGATGGGGCTCGATTATCGCTATCGGCCGGAGAGTATGGTCCGCAATGCCGCCCGGCAGCGACCCGTCCTGCTGAGCGCCCTGCGCCAGCGCCACCCGTCCCTCTTCGCGGCCCGGACCCTCCTCGGCTTCGAGCAGGCGCATCACCCGCGCTACGGCCTCGTCGCCGAGGCAGGGCTCGTTCGGTTCACCGATTGGGCGGACCGGCGCGAGGTGCTGGCGTCGGACGATCTCGCCGACGGGCTTGCGCGGTCGCGGGCCGAGCCCGAAGGCGGAGGGCTGCCGCCCTTCCTCGTGTTCGCGGATCCGGACCTCGTCGCCTCCCTATCCCGCGCCCGGATCCTGCAGAGCACGCTGCGTCGCCTCGAAGGTGCTGTCGCCCGTGGCGCGGGGTGGGCAGGGCTCGCGCTGACGAGCGGACAGACATCGGGCCGATCGGAGGAGACGCCGGTCGGCGACAAACCCGCGATGATCCTCGTGGCGAGCGACCGCTGGGCCGACCTTGTGGCCGGTGTCTCCGATGGCGAGATAGAAATGGCCGAGGCCTTGGCGGCGATGGCGTGGATCGACGCGACCCTGCCGCCCGATCCCAGCGAGGTCACGACGCTGCAGCCGGATGCCCGCGTTCGGGTGAGGCGAGCGCTCCTGACTTGCCGAACGGCCGTCGGCCGGTCCGAGCCGCCGAAGCGCTGGCACTGGCAGACACGAACGCTGTTCGATGCGGCCGAGCTTGTCGAGACCTTGCGGACCGAGATCGGTGGCGCCCCGCTCTCGAATCTCGCCCGCGGATCCGGGCAGCGTCTCCTCGGACTGGTGCTCGACGAGCATTCCCTGCAGGGGCTTGCGGTTGCGCGCGGTCTCTCTGGGCCGCGAGGCTCGGATCCGACCCGGGTGCATCTTCTGCATTGCGGCCCCCTCGCCGGCCTCGCGGAGCGGGTCGATCTGTGTGAGGTGGAGAGCCTCGACGGTCTGACGCTGCCGGAGCCCGGAAAGCGGGCGTTCCGGTTTCACGGGGAGCCCTTCGATCTGCCGGAGCCGGATGATCCGGCCTGGCGCGAGATCCGCGGAGCGCTCGCCGGCTTCGATACGATCCTGATCGGTGTGCCGCGCCTCTTCCCCATCCTCGCCGAGTGCCGCGCGAAGGGGACGCGGACCATCGTCTATCGGCCCGAGGGCGGGTGGCCCGACCACGACACCCGCCTCGTTCTCGCCTTCGAGCACGCGACCGACGCGCTCATTGTCGAGTCCGAGGACATCGCCGCGCGGCTCGCGGCCCAGGGCTTTCCGCGATCCAAGATCGCGCTCCCGCGAGGAGGCGTCGCCGTCCTCTTCCCAGATACGGCTGGCGAGGCCGGACGGACAGTGCGGCCCGGTCCGCCCATTCCACAGCCGGAGGCGGATCAAGACGGGCAGTTGCCAACCATCCCGCGCGCTGAGCGGCACAGGAAGATCCAGACCTGACCCCGGATCGCGTGGGCCGGGTCCGGTGCGCCGTGACACGACCTCAGATATGCCAGGCTTCTGCGACTTGGCTGGCCATGTGATAATGGGCTTCGACGCTGTCCGCGATGGCGGACGCCACGGAGGCGCGTGAGGCGCCGTGGCCCAACTGCCCCTCCCAGAACTCGAGGCCCGTCTTCTCGGCCTGCCTACCGAGAGCATGTTCGTAGAGGTTCTGGAGGTAGGCCGTGTCGCTCAAGCCCACGTGGTTGGCTCGGTATTCCGCTGAGTTCAGGAACATCTCGGCGACGTCGCTCAGGGTACTCCCATGCGCGATCGCATCGCGATAGTAGTGAAGGCCCTCCGCATCCGGCGCTCGGTCCAGAAGGCCATGGTAGAGGCGCGCCACATCACCTGCCGCGAGCACCCCGCCGATTTTCGCCAAGTTTTCCTCGGACAGCACGAAGTGCATGGCTACCTCGGCGCGCTCCGAACCCGCTCGAAGCGCAGCGATCCAGTAGTTCAGGCCGGTGCTATCGGCGGGGCGGTCGAGTACGTCCTCATAGAGATGTTCGACGTACTCGCGCCGATTGAGATCTCCGTAATGATCTTGACCTTGTCGTGACTCGAAGTATTGTTCGATCAGATCGACAGCTTTATGGGCGGTGTCGGAACCAGTCACATCCCACATTCGGTCGAGCACTCGGCCTGGGTTTGGAGCTCGACCATTCAAACTATCGAAAACCGCGTAGACGATCTCATCGTCCGCGCCGGGAAAATCTTGCGCGATCATGGCTGGTGCTCCGCCCGAAACGCAGACTAAGTCTCAGGAGTCTCTGAAAACGTCTTCTCCAAACTGCGGTCGGCGGGGTGGAGTGACAACTGCCACAAAGACGTAGATCCATCGCTATAAAGTTCTACGCAGGAAGGGAGCTGCGTTCTTTTTTGCTTGTGCAATGCCAGGGACTGTGCGCTTGCAGCAAATCGTAGAACAGCCCTGCCGTGCGTCGGCTCGGTATAGCAAAGGGGCGCCACGAGTGGCGTGCGAGACCGGGCCGATCGGGGTGCGGCAGTGGGCCGATACGACGTGTCGCGCGGTCAAGTGAGCTGGTCGCCTCGTCCAGCCCGTCCCAGTGCGGCGGGATCCCGCGCAACCGCACTCCGACCGCATCCACGACCGAGGCGCCGATTGTCGAAGCGGTGGGATCCTCCGGCAGGCCCGCCGGGCCGAAACAGAGGGGGAGAGGCCGGTGCGAGGTTGATCTCTCCCAGCGGTGTCCCAGGGCTGCGGTCATGCTGCGACGCTTCGGCAGCTAACGGCTGTGTTGTTCAAAGGGTGTTCGCGTTCGAGGCGCGAAGCCGCGCGTCGGACGGCATGACTGAGGCCGTGGGCTGCCCCGCACCACTTCAGCGCGCGGTGCTGATCCTGTGACCCGATCGTGGGCAGTCCATCATGCACCACCGCCTTCTGTGAGACGGTGGCGCCTCCCTCAATCTTCAGCAGGCTCGTCACTAATAGCCAGAGCTTCCCGCCGTCGATCTGCGGAGCGGCGCGGCGGATCGGTCCAGCGTGTGAAGTCGGCCTCGTCGTCGCCAGCCTGCCGCGGGCTGATCGCCGGTTGCTCCGCTCGCGAAGCAGGTTCTGGCGGCCGTCCAGACACCTCATCTTCGAGCATGAGCAGAGCCGCCACAATCAGGCAGACCAGGACAGCGCTCGGTGCGAGGGCGCGGATGAAGGGCATAGGTTACTCCGATCCTGCGAGGCTGGATCACTCTGCACGCGTCGGGATCGGGCCTCCGCATTATGGCCGCGAAAGGGCAGCCGGAGGTCCGACCACCGTGGGTGCGGAACGCGACGGGACTGGGCGCGACCGGCCTCGGCGTCGGGCTCTCGCCTACGATCGAAGGTGCCAGAGGAACGAGTCAGCGGTCTCGACGGTGCGGGGAGCCGGTCGTTGGGCCTGCTTTGACGCAATGAGGACGCAAGCCATGGTCGTGACGCCGAGCGTTGGAGAGGCACGATGGAGTCTGCGCCCAAGCCCGGTCCAGGATGCATCGCTCAGCCGCGGCGCGCGGGCCACACGTCCGTGCGAATGCGCACTCGCACGCCGTAGGACTCCGCTCATGCCGGAAGAGATGGTTTACATCTAAACCATTGCAGATCCAAGCAAATTACACTTCCTGTGATCGTAAGAGGCGCACTCTCGACAATTGTACGTATGGTGTCATACGCAATCTCGGCATGTTCGCAAGTTGAATTGAGGTGAGATTTTACTTAGGTCGAGCGCGGCGCCCGATTCGATCGCGACGCATTCCCAGAACTTCATCCCTATGCGCAGACCAGCCTGCGAGAGCGCTTTGATGGCCCGCTATTTTTTTGATGTGCACGAGGCTCATTCTTCCATCATCGACCATGAGGGTGTCGATTGTGCTGAGGTGTCGGCCGTTTCAGAGGAAGCCCTTCGTGCCCTCTGCGAGATCGCGATCGACAATCCTCGGAAGTACCTCGATCAGAAGCTACGGATCATCGTCAGGGATCCCGGCGACGAGGTAGTGGTGACGGCGTCTCTCGGCCTGTCGCTTGCGTGGCATGCTGAGGATGCTGACGCGAGGGCGGCCTGAAGTTTTGGCCGCTTCGCATCACGGCTTGAAACGCGCCGCGAGCTTCTCGGGAGCGCTGGCATCGAGCCGCTTCAGGCGCTCGAGCGCACGTTCTGCGTCGCGCTCGACGATCGCTTCGTAGCCGCACTTTCACCTCCCTAACTTGGGAAACCAAATTGCGGAGCTTCTCGAGCGGCGGTCCGTCGTCTGCGAGCTGAGTGGCGGACAGGGCGGATCTCTCCTTGCCTTGCGGGTCCGCAGCGAGCGTGTCGGCAAGCTCCAGGAGGGCCTCTGAGATGATCCCGAGCTGCCGTCCGAAACTTGCAACCTCCCTGATGACTGCGGCCTCGATCTCGGGAACGCCCTGATAGAGGTGTTGGGAGATGTCTTGGCTGACAGACCCGCTCAGGGGCGCGTAGAAGGGGAAAGAGAACCAGGAATACGAGGTCGGATTGCCGGACATTGCGGATCTCCTCGGGTGCGACGACGAGGATGATCTTTCAGGCGGCCCTGATGCTCAAGGACGCGCGCCGCACACCCTGTGGTGTGCGGTGTCCTTTCGAGATCGACTGGGGCCTCGGCCGGGTGAACGCTTGGCGCGCTTCGTTCGTGATTGTTCAGCCATCTGCAGCGTGCGCCTGGCCGACTATCGTCCGGTCAATCGGGGTGCTCGAGACAACCGGATTGGTGCGGCTCTCCCGTGGGCCATGCTTCATGCGTGGCTGCGCTCTATTCGCATTTGCGGTGGCAATGGGCCCTGAGGGAGAGCAAGCCGGGACAGCACAGCGGCGTGTTCCGGAGGTGGGGTGGACCCACCTCAGGGACATGTGAGACACCCCGGCCGCGCTGATCGGCTCTCGGTCAGCGAGCGGATTGATCAGGACGGATACCGAGCATGAGCGAACGCATCATCCTACGCGCCGGCGAGGCCCTCGTGGCGGGCGGTCCCCCAACACTGCCTCCGAGCCCGAAGTCATCATCGGTGAGTTGGACGGTCCGGTGGGCACGGCCATCGCCACCCTCACGGGCGATCAGGTCGTCGGGCACAGCCGGGTCTTCGCGCTCCTGAACACGGACATCATGGTGCGCCCGGTGACGCTGTGCGTGTCGAAGGTGAGCGTCACGGAGTCGAAATACACCTCGATCCTGATGGGCACCGTGCAGTTCGCTATCGCCAACGGCGTGCTCGACGCGGTGCGGGCCGGCTACCTGCCGAAGGACCGGGTCAATGATCTCGGCATCATCTGCTCGGTCTGGCTGAGCCCGGGCGTGATCCAGGCCGAAACGGTCGACCACAAGGCGCTGTTAGAGATTCAGCGCAAGGGCATGACCGAGGCGATCCGCAAGGCCATGACCAACGAGCCGTCGATCGACTGGCTGCTCGAGAACCAGGATAAGATCATGCACAAGTATTACCAGATGGGGCTCGAGGGTAAGATCTAGGCTTTTGGCTCAAAGCGAATGCAGTTGATCGGCCATCCCTCATGAAGATTGGTCCGAAAACACCGGTTGCATCGTTTATCTCTGGCCGCGTCAGCTGAACCCGTCGACCGGTATGGTTGCGCAACAGCGCCATGGGCAAGCAGGGTGAAGCGGCATTTTGGACCGTGACACTCCTCCGGCTTGGTCATAACGGGTCAGCCCGCTCGATCTCGCATAGCCAACCGACAAAGCCCCGCGACCTCACGGTTCGCGGGGCTTTTCATGTTTGGCGCGCAGGCTCTTCCGGCACCGGCTGAACCGCTTGCGCTATTGAGCTTCGCAGTCTCATTTAACGAACTCCGAGTCCTCTGGCTTCTGGCAGAATTTATATCCTGCATCCCTAGTCCACAAATGTCTAAGACTTGCAAAATAGAGACTCAAATACCTTTTCGGTTCTGATAAAGTGCTGTAAAGCCCACTCTTTTGTCGATAAGAACAAATTCCGATTTCAATCGAATTGTTGGGTTTCTGCAACGGTGCGCTGTTTTGAGAATCGATATTGGACATGACGGACAAGCGTCGGGTTCTCGGGGGCTGAAATCAGTGCTACCGCTCGTGAGTGAGTTCTGGAGCGGGACAATCCTGTTCTCGCTCCGCCACGAGCGGATCCGCAGCAGTATGCGTCGCTAGAATTCTGGCCACAATCGTTTTGCTGTCCTGCTGCTGAAACTGTAGATTGAGGGGGAACAATGACGACTTTTATCTGTTTCGAGCCCGCGGATGCGCCCACGCTTGATCTGTATGGATATTACAAGACCGCCACTTATACGAACCAGACCGCGACGGGTTTCACCGCCGTCGTTGACGCAAACACCCGCATCGATCTAACGGGCTCTGACTTAGCCTACCAATCCGGCTTTCCGATCTCAGGCACGACCACGTCTGCGACGGTGTTCAAGAATGGCTCCGCCGCTTACGCCATGAGCGGCTTCGCCATTACGATGGAACAAGCCGCCATCTACATGTCGCAGAGCCCGGTCACGGTGAACAAGTCCGTCTTTGCCGGCGCCGACACCATCGTGGGTTCGGCCTTCAACGATGTGCTGGATGCCTGGGGCGGCGACGACACGCTCACCGGCGGCGCTGGGAACGACACCGTTCTGGGTAGCGAGGGGCGCGATACCGCGGTGTTCAGCGGCAATCGGTCCGACTACACCATCTCCAGCCACGTCGGCGCGAATGGGCAGATCGAATTCACGGTCGTCGATGCGAACGCAGCGCGCGACGGCACTGACACGCTTCGCGGCGTCGAGGTCGCGAAGTTCGCGGACGGATCGTTCGATCTGACCGTCGCGCCTCAGGCCTCCTCCTTCGGCCATGTTGCCACGACTGTGAGCTCCGCCGGCGGGCAGGTCTACGCGCTGTACGAAGGCCTGCTCGGACGCGCTCCGGATGCCGGCGGCCTGGAATACTGGGCGGACCGGTTCGATCACGGCACATCCGCGCGAGACCTCGGCCAGTTGCTCCTGTCTTCCCCGGAAGGCCAGACGCGGACCGGAGGCCTCAGCAGCGGCGACTTCGTCAACCAGCTGTACCAGACCACGCTCGGTCGCCCGGCCGACGGCGGCGGGTTGGCTTACTGGACCGACCAGATCGACAATCACGGCGCCCAGCGCATCGACGTGGCCAACAGCTTCGTCTTCTCGGCCGAGCATGTCTCAAGCTTGCAGAGCGCGTTCGATGCCGGCGTCTTCGTGGCCGACAAGCAGGCGGCGGACGTGGCGCGACTCTACTACACCATGCTGAGCCGCGCGCCCGACGCGGGCGGCCTGCAGTACTGGGCCAATCAACTGGATCAGGGCGGCTCCATCAGCGATCTGGCGAAGGCGTTTCTCGGCACCCCGGAGAACGTGTCGAAGTACGGCGGCATGCAGAATGGCGACTACGTCGATGCCCTGTACGTGAACGCGCTCGGCCGACCGGCGGACACGGATGGCAAGGGATACTGGACGGATCTCTTGAACCACGGCACGTCGCGTGCGGACCTTGCGGTGCTGCTGTCGGACAGCGCGGAATCCCACAGCGTGCACCTCAACCAGATCGAGCTCGGCTGGCACCTCGCCTGAGCCGAATTGCGGCGATCAACCGCTGAGCCCGCCCGGTTCGCCGCGGCGGGCTTTTTCATGTCTTAGCGCCGCGCTCGGCGAACGCGCGCCCCCGGCCCCGAGCAACCTCGCGTCCGGATGCGTCATTCTCGCGCTCCTGAACGGGATGGCGCATCGGCACGGGTCGCCCTAACGCCCCGCGGCTTCGATCTTCAACGCTGGCAACCCACATTCACGAGGACCGATTCTACTCGCCCTCGCAAAGCCCGCTTCGGCATCCCAACCCCTCCGCCGAGGCGGGGTCAGTCATATCCGGGCTCGACCTGTGCGGTTCGCCGCGACTTGGCCGCTCTGCTTGAGATTCGAGAGCGTAGATTCAGGCTGGTGCAGCAGTAGAAGTGGCTGAGATTGCGGTGATAATTCTCTGTCAATCTCAACGCACACTCGGAGCGTGCGGGTCGCAATCGAGAAAGTTTAACGTTTATCCAACGATTAGGCTTAAATTTATCGCTGTTGCTTCCCGTTTCTGAAGCCAAGATCAGCGAAGATTCAACAAATGGTTAACATCAATGTGGCTGTTGTCACTGACGGCAACGAAGGCGACGCTGTCATCAATGTTTTGAATGCTGGTGCGGTTCAAACGAACGACACGAATGGGGGGTTCAACGGGTCGTTCTTTTCGAGCTACAAGACAACAAACGCTTACTATAATGTTGACATTAAAGCATCTGATGGCAGCACGTTTGATATCAACTCAATCTACGGCGTGAATGCCGGCAGTACAACCGATATTCTGGTTTTTCAGGGGCTCGGTCCGACAGATAACGTTCTTGCCTCCATGCAAGTTACGTACAATCCGACAGATGTTACGCACAGCTATGCATCGCAACAGACGACTCTCAACTTCACTGGAATCACGACGCTTCGGGTTTTTGCGATCAACAATTACGGGCAGCCCTTTTATTTCGACTCTCCGGATTTTGGGAATATCTCGGCTGGTGGGGCCGACACGACGCCCCCGACCCTGACCATCACGAGCGTGACGGGGGCAACCAACCTCATCGATGGCCACACGATTCTCGGCACGATCGGCGCGGACGATGCCGGTGCGACGGTCACGATCCGCGACGGCAGTACCGTGCTCGGCACCGCCGTCAGCGATGCGCAGGGCAACTTCAGCTTCGCCCTGCCTGATCTGCGTACGGGGAGCGGCCAGACCTACAACCTGACCGCATCGGCTTCGGACACGGCCGGGAATGAGGGTACCAGCGCGGCCTTCTCGTTCACCCTCGACATGGTGCCGAACCAGAACCTTTTCGGCAGCTTCGGCCCGCATCTGAGCGACACGGCCAAGGCGGTCTACGCGCTCTACGACGCTCTTCTGGATCGCGCGCCGGACGCCCTCCGGTTCGAGACCTACATCCGATCGGTGGAGAAAGGCGCGTCCCTGCACGACATCGCGGCCTCCTTGCTCGGCTCCGCCGAGGCGCAGGCCCATGTCGGCGCGACCGGCAATGCCGATTTCGTCGAGCAGCTCTACGAGACGGCCCTTCACCGCAGCGGTGATCCCGACGGGTTGTCCACCTACACGCAGTACCTGGATCAGGGCGGCTCGCGGGCGGACGTGGCGCTGATCTTCGCGCAGAGCGCTGAGAATGTGGCCGGGCTGACCGCTCTCTCGTCGAACACGACCTTCGCGCCGGATCCGACCGCCTCCGACGTGGCGCGCCTCTACTATGGCGTGCTCGACCGAGCCCCCGACGCGACCGGTCTCCAGACTTGGACGAACGCGGTCGATCACGGCACGAGCCTGCAGGCTGTCGCCCGCGCGTTCCTCGCATCCGACGAGTACGAGGCCCACACCACCGGCCTGACGGACGCGCAGTTCGTCGACAGCCTGTACCACCAGGTCCTGGCGCGCACCGGAGATGACGGCGGCGTTCAGGCCTGGTCGTCGGTGCTTGCACAGGGTGGTAGCCGCGCCGCGGTCGCGAACGCGTTCACGGACTCCTTCGAGTTTCAGTCCGCGCACGCGGGAGCCGACAACGCCACCTACGTCCAGGATCTTTATCAGGCTGTGTTGGGCCGAACTGGGGATGATGCGGGCATCCAGGCCTGGTCGAGCGCCCTCGACACCCAGAGCCTGACGCGCACCGACCTTGCACACGTGTTGACGGCCTCGACGGAGTTCCAGACCAAATACGTCCAGCCCACCGACGCCGCCTTCGTCGACAGCCTGTACCTCGGCGCTCTCGGCCGCCACGCCGATGACGCCGGGCTGCAGGGTTGGACGGACGCTCTGACGCACGGCGCCAGCCGGGCGGAGGTCGCGGTGTCCATCTCGGAGAGCGCCGAGGCTCAGGCCCACCTCGTGAACGTCATCGAGCAGGGCTGGCACCTCGTCTGAGGTCGCGCTCAGCTTTGCAGTTTGAGCCCGCCCGGTTCGCCGTGGCGGGCTCGTTCGCGTCGGGACTTTTGAGGGTTCGGCCTGCGTAGACCGCAGGGTTGCCGGGGCAGACGGCGGGCCAGTCAATCCGGTGCGCGGCGCTGCCTGTGCGCCGCATTCCGATCACCTTTGGCCCGCCCGGCCCAGCCGAGCGGGCATTTTTGTACGCTGCGCTTCGAAGCCGCCGACAGCGCGTTGGGGGGGCAGCGCCGAGCACGGCGCGTCGGCTCGTTGCGGTGGCGGACCGCGGAGCTTCAGCCACACACCGTGGTACGTGCCCGCAGCGCGATGTGGGCGGCGAGTCAAATCCGGTAGTGGTTCAGCCCTTCAGCCGCTTGTTGCACTCTGAATAGTAGCCGCCGCCCTTCTGGATCCAGTTCAGGCCGCCGTTACCGCTGCCGCCGGCCGTCTTGTTGGCGTTGTACTGGTCCAAACAGGTGTGCTGGCGGGCCTTGCCGGCCGGCTCGCTGGCGTATTTCGGGTCGACCGCGCGCGGGGACACGGCTTGGCCTGTCGCGGCCGGTGGTGCGGGGGCGGGGGCGGGCTTCGCGGCCGCGGTCGCTGGGGCTGCTGTCGGCGCTTGCGCCGCTGGGGGCTTCGCCGTCGTCGCCGCCGACGGGGACGGCTGGGTTGCCTTCGCGGCAGGAGACAACGGGTTCGGAACCGGTGCGGCGGCCGCGGCCGGAGCGTCCGCGCACTCCGCCTTGCGGAAGTCGTTCCAGCTCATGCCGCGCAGGGTGCCGGCCTGTTTAGCCGCTTGGTACTTGGTCGAGCATTCCTTCGTGGAGAGGGCGAACGCAGAGCCAGAGGCCGTCGTGAGGATCACGGCGACCGAGACAGCAACGAGCGAGCGAGGCATGGGAATCGTCCAGTTCGCGGCAACGGAGCCGCGAGATCAGGGTAGGGCGGGAAAGCTGAACGCCAATCGACCGGCTCAGCAATATCCCAGAGTGGCCTCACCCAGGTCCCATCAGCCCAGTCGTCTCCACCGCAGGAAGGCGGCGATGAACACCAGCACGAGCGCGACCAGAAGGTCGGGGTGGCCGCGGGAGATCGCGAAGTAGAGCAGCGCCGGGAAGCCGAGCGCGATCGTCAGCATTAGGGCGATGGCGACGGGGTTCATGGCTGCTCCGGTTGCACCCCCAGATCAGCGTCCTCGCCCCAGGCTGGAGGCGTTGCTCTTGCTCGGCCCTCGCGCTCACCGGGGCCCTTTCAAACTCGGCCCGAGCAGCCTCCGATCCGAGTGGTCCCTCTGCCTCGTCGCCTGCGACAGTGCGTCGGCTCCTCCGGCCGCGGGTACGGTTGCCGATGGTGGTTGGAGGCGCCTTTCGTCCCTACTCTGGATTCCTTACGCGGCCTTCGGCCCACTTCGGCAGGTTCGGGTGGATTGAGGGCCGCGGGCGGCCTCTCTGGCCTCTGCTTCGACCGCCGGGATGGGGCTCGTCTTCTCGCGGAGAGATCGTCATGTCCGACACCCTCGGAGACTACGCTCTCGGCCACGCCCAACAAGAGCTCGTGCGCCTGAGCCGCCAGGGGCAGTTGCTGGCGCCGTTCACCCGATCGGTGTTCGCGGCGGCCGGCATCGGCCCGGGCGTGCGCGTGATCGATCTCGGCTGCGGCGGCGGCGATGTCAGCCTCCTGCTGGCGGAGATGGTCGGCCCCACCGGACGGGTGCTCGCCGTCGACCGCGCGCCCGAGGCTTTGGCCGCCACACGGGCGCGCGCCGAGCAGGCCGGCTTCTCGCAGATCGCCACGGTGCAGGGTGACCTGTCCGATCCGAAGAACCTGTCTCTGCCGGAGGGCTTCGACGCGGCAGTCGGACGCTTGGTGCTGCATTATGTGCCCGAGCGTGCCGCCCTCATCCGCCGCCTGACCGAGGTGGTGCGGCCCGGCGGCGCGCTCGCCTTCATCGAGATGGACCTCTCCGTGAACGGCGGTTCCTCTCCGTCGCCCCTCGCCCTGCGGATGCTCGACTGGATGCTGCAGACCTTCCGCCGTGGCGGGTTCGAGCCGGATACCGGCTCGCAGCTGTTCGGACTCTTCCGAGGCGCCGGACTGGAGGCTGAGCTGATGGCCACCTCGATCGTGGGTGGCGGAGCCGACAGCGCGGTCGCCCGGATGATCGTCGACGTCGTTCGCAGTCTGGAGCCCCAGATCATCGCTGCCGGCGTTGCCACAGCCGAGGAGATCGATGTCGACACCCTGCTGGAGCGTCTGCGGGCCGAGCCGGGTGCAGCCGACCGATCCTTCTACCTGCCGCGCCTGACCGCAGCCTGGGCGCGCACCGCAACAGTTTGAAGCTCTGTCGATCTGTTGACTGGGCGTCTGGCTGCGCAACCCACCCAGGCCGTGACCTGGGCACTGTTCCGAGAACCCGTTGTGGATCAACGACCTAGAAAAGGGGTGCGTTTCCGATAAACCCTTGATTTTGCTGCCTAATTCAGAAATCCTGCCCAGGTAGTGCTAGCCGATAGAACCCGGCAATGCAGTCAGGCGGACGACAGTTCGAATCGAGCCGGTCGAGATCGTTTGGTGCGGCAGGGCGTCTTGATCCCCGCCGAGCAGGCATACGACGCCGCGTGGGCTGGGTCACATGCTCGGCCGCGATAATGTTGATCCGTCTCTGTGAGAGATGGCGACCGCGTCCTTGAGAGCGGTCGTCGAAGGGACTGAGCGACTTCATTGTGTTGCGACAATCGCCTCCCGTCAGCTCGGCTTTGTCCGCGGTGCGATATCGGATAGGCATAAATATCCATCAATTCCCAGTGCCAGCAAACGAGATTTCAGCCGGCAGGCATACCATCTGGCTGGTATTCGGCGCGGCTCTGAAGCTTCCATTGCTGAGCTGCCGGACCGGGTGTGGCGGATGGGAGACATCCGCGGAGCCAGTTAATTATAATCGTTCAACGGGGTTTCGGCGCACTTGCGTGCGGAGATTTGAAGTCGAATAACAAAGCTAATGCTCCGTTAAAGGGGCGGTGCCCAGCACAATCTAGGCCGGGCCGAGGGGGAAATTCGTCATGGCGACTTCTGCTGGCCTGTCCGGTTCGAATACGGTTACGGGCACCTCGAGTGCTGACAATTTGAACGGCGGTGCTGGCGCCGACTACATCAACGGCATGGCCGGCGACGATCGGATCAATGCCGGGTCCGGTGACGACATCATCGATGGCGGTGCGGGTAACGACACGCTCAAGGGGGACGCGGGCGATGATCTCGCGATCTATGTTGCTGCTGAGAATCGGAACGGTGCGACGAGCTTTACGGATATCTATGATGGCGGGTCTGGGAAGGACACGGTTCGGCTGGTTCTGACGCGCGCCGAGTGGATGAATCCTGCTCTGCAGCTGGACATCGCCAACTATCTCGCGTTTCTGGCGAAAAACACGAATTCGGCGAATGGCGAGGCGAACAACACCGAGTTTCGCTTCACAGCGTTCGATCTGCGCGTCTCCAAGTTCGAGACGCTCCAGGTCATGGTCGACGGTGTCTTCGTCGACCCGCGCGATGAGGCGGTAACACTCCGCGCAGACGCGGTGCGGACGAACGAGGACAGCGCGAGCATCGCCGTCGATGTGCTCGCCAATGACAGCGTCCCCGACCTGATCAAGAGCCTCGCGCACACTCAGCCGGGGCATGGCACCGTTCAGCTCGTCCTGAACCTGGCGGATCCGAGCGCGTCCGCAAGCGCGAAGTTCGTCTACACGCCCGATCCGAAGCACTGGCAATACCTCGCGGTCGGCGAGACGGCGACGGATACCTTCACCTACACGGTGACGGACGCTGACGGAGATGTGCAGACCCAGACTGTGACCGTCACGATCGAGGGGCGCAACGACGCGCCGGTGATCACGTCGGCCGCGCAGAGTGGCGCGGTCGATGAGAAGGCCGAGCCGGGGGAGGGGGGAACGCTCTCCGCGAGCGGGACCATCGCCTTCAAAGACGTGGATCTGAGCGACGATCACACTGCGGCGGTGACGGCACGGGAGATCACCGGCTCCAGCCTGGCCAACGGTTACAGTCTGACGGCGGCGCAACAGGCGGCGCTCAAGGGCGCCTTCGCGGTCGGAGCTGCACCGTCCTCTTCCGTGGACGGCACGGGCTCGGTCGCTTGGCGCTATGACGTCGCCGATGCAACGCTCGATTTCCTGGGCGCGCAGGACAGCGTCACCCTGGTCTTCAGCGTCCTCGTGGATGATGGCCACGGCGGCACGGCCAGCCAGGATGTCACCGTCACGGTCACTGGGACCAACGATCAGCCGGTGATTGCCTCGGGCGCGCTGGGGGGCAGCGTTGACGAGAAGGCTGAGCCGGGGGAGGGCGGGACGCTGTCGGCGGCGGGTGCCATCAGCTTCTCGGACGCCGACCTGTCTGACGATCACTCTGCGTCCGTCGCGAGCCGCGCGATCACGGCGACCAGCCTGGCGAACGGCTACAGCCTAACCGCGGATCAGCAAGCGGCGCTGATGGGCGCCTTCTCGATCGGACCTGCTCCGTCGTCATCCGTCGATGGGTCCGGCTCGATCGCCTGGACTTACGCCCTTGCAGATAGCGCTCTGGATTTTCTGGGCGCGGACGACAGCGTCACGCTGACCTTCAAAGTGCTGGTGGACGATGGTCAGGGCGGAACGGCTCATCAGGATGTGACCGTCACCGTCACCGGCACGAACGATCAGCCGGTGATCACATCGGCGGCTCAGACGGGGGCTGTGGACGAGAAGGCTGAGCCCGGAGAGGGGGGCGTTCTGTCCGCGAAGGGGACCATCAGCTTCTCGGACGCAGATCTATCCGACGACCATACCGCGACCGTCACGTCACGGCAGATCGCGGGCATCACTTTGGCCAACGGTTACAGCCTGACGGCCGCTCAGGAAACGGCCCTCAAGGATGCGTTCTCGGTCGGCCCTGCCCCGTCCTCAGCCGTCGATGGTACAGGCTCGATCGCTTGGAGTTATGACGTTGCTGATACAGCGCTCGATTTCCTGGGGGCGAACGACAGCGCAACACTAACGTTCACTGTTCTGGTGGCGGACGGGCATGGCGGCACCGCCAGTCAGACCGTTGCCATCATCGTGACCGGCACGAACGATCAGCCAATTGTCACGTCTGACGAGCAGGTCGGCGCCGTCGATGAGAAGGCAGAGCCCGAGGAAGGTGGGACCCTGTCCGCAGGGGGGACCATCACGTTCTCGGACACGGACCTATCCGACGAGCATGCTGCTTCGGTCCTGAGCCGCGCGATCACGGCGACCAGCCTGGCGAACGGCTATAGCCTGACCGCGGATCAGCAAGCGGCGCTGACGGGCGCCTTCTCGATCGGACCCGCTCCGTCCTCATCCATCGATGGGTCCGGTTCGGTCGCTTGGACCTATGCGATTGCGGATGGTGCGCTCGACTTCCTCGGCGCGAACGACAGCGTCACGCTGACCTTCGGGGTTCGGGTGGACGATGGTCACGGCGGCACCGTTGACCAAGACGTGACCGTCACTGTTACCGGCACGAACGATCAGCCAGTCGTCGCGGCGGGTGCGTCCGCGAGCTTGAGCGAACTCGCTCAGCTGACCAACGGCGTCATCACCGATCCGATCGCGGCATCAGGTGTGCTCTCGTTCGCAGATGCGGACCTGTCGGATCGCCACACCGTGAGCCAGACGCTCATGTCCGTGGTGTGGAGTGGTGGCAGCGCGGTTCCGGCCGCGACGGCCAATGCGCTGGCGAGCGCTCTCTCGGCCGCATTGGCCGATGACAGTACGGCCGATGGCTCAGGGTCTATCGGTTGGAGCTTCAGCCTTGGCAATCCGCGGGTCGATTTCCTAGCAGCCGGCGAGACGCTGACGCTGACCTACAACGTCACGGTCACGGATGATGCCGGCGCGACCGACACGAAGCCCGTCGTTGTTACGATCACGGGGGCCAACGATTTCCCGATCGTCGAGGCACTGGCGGGTGACACGGTTCATACCGTTCTCACTGAGACCGATGCGTGTCTGAAGGCATCCGGCACCGTGACGGTGACGGACCGTGACCTCACCGATGTCGTGACCGTGTCCGTCAGTGAGGTCGAGGTTCTCAGCGGCTCCGCCAACGGGCTGACCCTCGGACAGCTGAAGGGCTTCTTCTCGGTCTCTCCGACACAGCTTGCCGCCGATGCGGGCTCCGCGAACAACCTGGCGTGGGCGTTCGACTCCGGGTCTGAGGCTTTCAACTATCTCGCTGTCGGCGAGACGCTCACGTTGAAGTACTCGGTTGCCGCCAAGGATGACAGCGGCAGCGGGAATGATACCGGCGTTGGAACGGTCGTTGTGGTCGTCGCGGGCACCAATGACGGCCCGGTCCTGGCGGCTGACCCGACGACGCACGCGCTGACCGAGATCGTTGGCGCGACCGGTGGGTCAGGCACGCAGGCGGCCACTGCGACGCTCGCCTTCACGGATGCCGATCTGACCGACACGCATGGTGTGACGAGCGCGCTTTCGTCCGCGACTTGGTCGAACGGCACCATCCCGGCTGGCACGGCTGCGGCTCTCGCGGACGCTCTCACGCTGACGACGATCGAGTCCGCCAACACCGGCTCGGGTTCGGTGAAGGCATACTTCAGCTTGGCGGATCAGCTCGTCGACTTCCTGTCGGCCGAGGAGACGTTGACCGTCACGTACAATGTGACCGTGACGGACACACAGAACGCCACCTCCACGAAGCCGGTGACCTTCACCATCACGGGCACGAACGACAACGCGGTCCTGACCACGACGTCGACGGGGTCTGATCAGGGCTCGGTCGTCGAGGACGGCCTTGTGGTGACCAGCGGGTCTTTGTCCTTCACGGATGCGGACCTGAAGGACATGCACACGGTGAGCGTCGGACCTAGCTCCGCGAATGCGCTGGGCGTCCTCACGGCCGAGATCACAGCCGATGCGAGCGGGGCAGGGTCCGTCGCGTGGCACTACGCTGTCGATAACGCCAAGATCCAGTCCCTCGCCGAGGGGGAGGCCAAGGTCGAGACGTTTCAAGTCCGGTTGAGTGACGGCCTCGCGACGGTGACGAAGGATGTTAGCGTCACGATCACCGGCACCAACGACGCGCCGATGATTGTTGCGGCTTCGACCACCGCGACAGGCTCTGTGACGGAGATCGTGGATAACGCCGCGGGCGAGAACATTGCGAGCCGCACGGCTACGGGCGTAATCGCCTTTGCGGATGTGGACACGATCGACACCCACTCCGCGAACGTCACGTCTGAGAGCACGGGCTACCTAGGTAGCCTCACACTCAACTCTGTCGATCAGGCCGGCAACTCTGTTGGCTGGATGTTCTCGGTGCCGGATAGCGCTCTGGATGGTCTCGCGGCCGGCCAGACGCGAACCCAGACCTACAATGTGACTGTCTCGGATGGGCGCGGCGGCACGGCCACGCAGGCCGTGACCGTGACGATCACGGGCACGAACGACGCGCCTGTCGTGACGGGACCGGTGACGGGCTCTGCCACGGAGGATGGGGCGGTGTCGACGCTGTCGGCTCTCGCCAACGCCACGGATGTAGATGCGGGCACGACGTTGTCGGTGGCGAATGTCCCGGGAAGCCTGCCCGCGGGCGTCAGCTACAACGCGGCCACGCAGTCTTTCACCCTCGACCCGGGCGTCGCGGCTTACCAAAGCCTGGCTGTGGGCGAGACTAAGACTGTGAGTGTCAGCTACGGTGTCTCGGACGGCATCATCACCACGCCGGCTACCGTCTCTTGGACGGTGACTGGCACGAATGACGCACCAGTCGCCGAGCTCGACTTCGTCGTCATCAATGAGGATGGGCCCTCAAGCGCCGGAAATGTGCTGAGGAACGACACTGACATCGATACAGGCGATCGCCTGCAGGTCACGTCGGTCAGGCTCGATCCGAGCAGCGGAAGCCTGCGCTCGGCAGCGGCTGGCACGATGCTGCAGGGCGAACTCGGCACGCTGACGATCCACGCTGATGGCAGCTATCTGTACGCATTGGACAACAGCAACCCCTTCATCCAGGGCTTGTCCGCAGACGCCAGCACGGCCGAGCAATTTCTCTACACGGCGCGCGACAGCGCTGGTGCACAAACAGAGGGCCGGTTGACCGTCTCAATCCGTGGTCAGAACGATGCGCCGGTCGTCTCGGGTGTGGTGACGGGCGCGGCTGTTGAAGACGGCGCGAGCTCTACTCTGGCAGCCCTAGCCCGCGCCTCCGATGTCGATCGTGGCACGAAGCTCGCGGTCGTCGATGTCCCCGCCGATTTGCCGGCTGGCGTCACGTACAACGCTGCCGCGCAGTCCTTCACGCTCGATCCAAGCGCCTCCGTCTACCAAAGCTTGGCGGCCGGTCAGACCACGGTTGTGGCCGTCAACTACGGTGTATCGGACGGGATTGTCACGACCGCAGCCTCTGCCTCGTGGACCGTTACCGGGACCAATGATGCTCCGACGATTGTTGCGGCTTCGACCACCGCGACGGGTGCCGTGACGGAGCGGGCCGACAAGTCCGCTACGGAGAACGCACTGCCGGATCACACGGCGGGTGGAACGATCAGCTTCGCGGATGTCGATACGCTCGACACACATAGCGCGACGGTCACGGCGCAGGGCTCTGGCTACTTGGGAAGCCTCAGCCTCGGCTCCGTGGATCAGGCAGCCAACAGCGTCGGCTGGACCTTCTCGGTGGCTGACTCCGCATTGGATTTCCTGTCCGCCGGCGAGACTCGCGTCCAGAACTACACGGTAGCCGTTGCCGACGGAATCGGCGGTGTTGCCAACCAGACTATCACCGTCACAATTACCGGCGCGGCGGACAACACGCCGCCGGTCGCCGTCGATGACAATTTTGCGAGCTCTTCAGTAAACACGGCGGGATTCGCCTATAACGGCGTCAATGGGCACTATTATAAATTCGTAGACGGCGGGTACACCTTCGTTCAGGCCCAAGCGGCGGCGGCGGCGAGCGGCGGATATCTTGCAACCGTAACCTCTGCTCAGGAAAATAGCTTCATTTTCGGCCTCACCGCGGGCGCTTATGCTTGGCTTGGCGGAAGCGACGCTCAGACCGAGGGTCAATGGCGCTGGGTGTCTGGTCCTGAAACTGGGACTACCTTTTGGAACGGTGGGACGAACGGAAGCGCCTCGTCGGGTCAGTTCGCAAACTGGCAGCCGGGCACCGAGCCGAACAACCTGGGCGACGAAGATCACGTCCATATGTGGCCGGGCGGCTATTGGAACGACAGCAACGGGGCTAGTCCCTTCGGCTACGTGATTGAAATCGGCGGCCGCCTGGGAGACCCGGATCAAACTATAACGGTGTCCGAAAACGGATCCGTCCAGATCGGCGCCCCGCGGTTGCTTGCAAACGACAGTGATGCTGATCAAGATCCGCTCGCGGTCACAGCCGTGAGTGTCCTTAGCGAGCGCGGGGCAACAGTCACGCTGTCCGGAGATGTCATCACCTATACGCCGCGGAACGCCGATGAACTGTCGGCTGGTCAGGTGGTCGAGGATACATTCACCTACACCATTTCGGATGGACAGGGCGGGAGCGATACGGCGACAGTTAGACTCACGGTTTCGGGCACAAATGACCTCCCCGTCATCGTGGCCTCTTCGACCACCGCAACTGGCTCCGTGACGGAGCGGGCAGACGGTTCAGCAACGGAGAACACGCTTCCCAACCACACGGCAGACGGCACAATCCGTTTCACGGATGTCGATACGCTCGACACTCACACGGCAATCGTCACGCCGGGAGCTTTGGGCTATCTGGGCAACCTTATCCTCCGACCCCTAGATCAAAGCAGTGACAGCGTCGGTTGGACTTTCTCGGTCGCGGACAGCGCGCTCGACAGCCTGGCGGCGGGTCAGACCAAGACGCAGAGCTACACGGTGACTGTGTCCGACGGGAAGGGCGGCGTCGCCAATCAGGCTGTTACCATCACCATCACCGGCACCAACGATGCGCCCACGATCGTCGCGTCTGGTTTGCCGACCACTCCTACAGGCCAAACCGTGCGAGCCACCACGCCAGCCACTCTGGCGGCTCTCACAATCGACGACGCTACCGGCGCCGTCTATGTTGCGGAACAGGACACCGTCGCTTCGCTGTTCAAGGTGATCGCTGCCGATGGCAGCGTCACGCAGCTGACGGGAGACCTAACCGGAAATGCCTCCGGCAATGGCTTCTTTCCCTACGTTGCGACGGATATCGAGTTCTATCAGGGGGGAATCTTCTGCATCACGTCTGATGGCCGGCTGGTTCGCTTCGATGTGGCCACCCGTACTACTCAGGTGCTCACCGCCCTTTCCGGCTTCAACATCGAAAGTGGGATGGACATTACCAGCGATGGGCGTCTCCTCGCGACGGACGGCGCCGGGACCGCGAACAGATTGATCCAGTACGACATCGCGACTCGGACGATCACGAAGACGATCCTGAACTTGCCGGGTGACAGCTACGGTGTTGAACACGACGATGTCACTGGTCGGACTTTCTTCAAAACATCGGGCGGCCAGTTGTTTGAGGCCGATCTGGCGAGCGGGACTTATAAGCTCGTCCGAAGCGATCTTTTCGGCAACAATTTCGAGATCGCTCCTGGTGCTGATCGTGCCTACATCAAGGAGGGCAGCACCTGGGTCCAGGTTGATCTTGTGACTGGCAGTCGGACGACCGTAGCGACTGGCATCGCCGGCGACTCCGGCGAGGCGCAGTTTGGCCGGTCAAGTGACGGGACGGGATCGAGCCTCTTTGTCGCTTCAGGCACTCAAGTCGTAGAGGTGAAGTTCGGGTCTTCGTCGGTTAGCTCTGGAAAGATCGCAGAGATCGCGGATAAGGCGGTCGGAGAAAACACGACGATCCACACGGCCGGCGGCACAATTGCGTTCGCGGATGTGGACGCGATTGACGTCCACACGGCGGCTGTGACGCCGCAAGGCTCCGGATACCTTGGCTCGTTGACCCTCGGGACGGTCGATCAGCTCGGTGACAAGGTGAGTTGGACCTTCTCGGTGGCTGACAGCACACTCGACAGCTTGGCGGCTGGTCAAACCAAAACGCAGAGCTATACGGTGGCCGTGTCGGACGGGCACGGTGGCATCACCGATCAAACCGTGACTGTCGCGATCACTGGCGCAAATGATGCACCCGTTGTCCTCGGCGCAGTGACGGGGGCCGCCACAGAAGATGGCGCAACAGTAACGCTTGACGCGCTGGCCAACGCCTCGGACCCGGATAGCGGCACGAGCCTGTCAGTGGTTAACATACCGGCTAGCCTACCTGGCGGCGTGACTTACGATGCTGCAACGCACTCCTTTACACTGAACCCAGCGCATGCGGCCTACCAGAGCTTGGCGGCAGGCGAAGCCGCGACTGTTAGCGTCGCCTACGGTGTGTCGGATGGCATCGCCGTCACGCCAGCCTCGGTCTCGTGGACTGTCGCGGGGACTAACGAGGCGCCGACTGGGCCTATCAAAGTTCTCGTAATCGGAGGTGCTAGCTCATCTGCCGTCAACGTGGCCGCACAACTGAACGACGATACCTATTTCGATTTCGACGCTACAGCGGTCTCAGCGAGCGCATACGCAAATTCAGCCGCCTGGGCAGATGTGCTGAAGAGCTATGAGGTTGTCGTTATGGGTGACAGCGGCTTCAATGACGCTTCACAACTAGCCAGCACGGGGGTCTTTGCTGCTGTTCGAGGGTTTGCAGAGCACGGCGGTGACGTGGTGACTACGGGCTGGTACGATTACGGGACTATGTCCTTGTCGGCGCAGAACAAGCTCGACGCAGACTACATCTCCCCGATCGGTATAGATAGCACTTACGCCTTTATTAGCGGTTCATACTCGTTCAACGTGGTCGATCCCAGTCACCCAATGATGAAATCAATTAGTAATTTCACAGAGTTGCCTCCTCCGAATAACTGGGAGATTCCGAGCTCGGTCGATCCAAGTGCCGTGGTTTTGGCGACTGTGGCAGGATCCAGCAGCAACGGGACCGCTAGCAATCCGGCGGTCCTCTACAGTGAGCCATCAAGCGAAACAAACCTCGTTTACATCGGGGGGCTGTATATGGCGAGTGCGCAGTACGGTCTTGATGACCTTCGCACTGGCGTTCACGACAGGCTGCTCGAACAGGCTGTAGCCTGGGCTGCAGACCGAATTCTGTAGGCCAATGCGGCGAACATTCAGCTTCCGCGCAATGCCCAGATTGAATGATCTGGGCATTGCGTCGGTTCGTGGCGAAGCGATCGCTCGGCGTGTCCATCGCCCACTGCCGAGATCTTTACCGATCTCTCCCGAAAGCAGTCCTCACTCCGTGTCGTCGCGCTCGCCGTCGAGAGACCTCTCGAGTGCGGATATCAACCGGCTGCATGGCAGCACAATCGGACACGGGCTCAGAGCTGCCAACCTCAATGCGCTGCCGACGGAGCCGAGAGCGCGCACGCGCGAAACCGTCCACGATAATCGGCGATGATGTTGCGTGACCTCGTCGCTGACTTCAGCATAGCCGCGGTGTTCAGCCTTGAGCCCGCCGCGCAGGGACACAACTTTCATGCAGACCGTGCCATTGATCCGCGTCAAAGCGCTCAGTTGCGATCCGTCCTTATCGGGTGAGACTCGCGTGGCCTCTATCTTGCGGCTGCCGATCTGACGTCGTGGAGCGCGCCTGCTGATGGTCCAGAATGATGCGGCTACTGTGCTGAAGCGGGGCGGCGACCTGATGATGCCCGCAATCCTAGCTGCGACGGGCCTGCTCGCTGCCTTCACCGCGTTCAGCGTGGCCGTTCTAGCGTTCGAGATCGCTGCCCTGTTCAAACATTAGCGCGTCAATCGCGCCGCTCGACGAAGGGCGGAGGCTCTGTCCGACGGGACGTGGCGCTGAGCTGGTACGCTCTGCGAGCCTCATTTGTTGCGGAAGCCTGAGCGCTCGGGTGCGAGACTCAGGCCTATGTCTCTGGCCAGCGACACCGAAGCCCGAGGGATCCGACGAGCGATCCGGCGTGTCTACATCTGGTACCGCTTCATCGTTCTCGCCTGCGTCGAGGCCGCAGAGGCGCATGCCCGTGAGTCTCGACAGCCCCGTCTCAAGGGCGGCTCTTCCACACGAGACCGGATCACTGCCGGAAAATCCGACTGACCCACTCCGACGGCTGGGCCGCGATTTGGCTCGGCTCTCCGACGCAGCGCTCGCCGACCGGCCGCGAAACGGCTGATGCGAACAAGAGCTTTGATGAAACCGCCTGATCCGACGTCGCGAAGCGCGGCGCGAGCTCGCACGTCTGCGGATTTCCGGTCACGCGGCCGTGCGATCTGAATACTGCGCGCAACAACGTAGCCGCTCGCGATGGCGAGCCACCGCAAAGCCGGCTAGGGATGCTGCGCCGTCTCGATACGGCACTGGAAAACCCTGACTCGGCGGCCCCTGGTGGGCCGCCGCTTTTCGTTCTGGTCTTGTGGCGACCTTTGCTCAGAAGGGTAGCAAGTTCGGTGCCGGGCCGCACATGCCCACCTTGGCACGGATCCGTGTCAGAACGAGATCTTCTCGCTCATGTCGAGCCAGTCGAGATCGGCCGGTGCGGCGGGCGGCACGTAGGTCGGGGCGATCGCTGCCGGGCGCGCCGGAGCCGGTTCGGGCGGCGGCTCGAGCGTGACGGCGGCGGGTTCGGCCCGTGGCATCGATGCGCTGGAGAACGCGGCGGCGATCGCAAGTTCCACCGTCAGCGCCGAGCGCGCGTACCAGTCGGCCGCCTTCGCGGCGAGGACGTCCGCTGGCCGACCCGCAGCCACGAAGAGAAGGGGCGCCGAATCGGGGGCCGAGAGCCCGGTGCGCGGCTGCGCGATCCCTTCTTCGACGATTTGGGTCGCGGCCGCCTGTAGAAGAGCGGCGCCAGCACTGGCCTTTCGCACCTGATCCGCGACGCCGCGCACCTCCTGCGTCAGCTTGCGGTCCGCAGTCGTGAAGGCGTGGCTGCCGGAGACGCCGACGAAGCTCGGGTCGAGGAGCACCGTGCAGGCCTCGTGCGCGTGCACGAAGGGGTAGACGCGGAGCCAGAACGGAACGTAGCCCGCCTGCCATTCGCCCTTGTCGTCGACGAAGCGATTCGTCTGGCCCGACGTGTCGCCGAGATAGGCGACGGGGTGCCACTGCTCGCCCTCGCGGGCGAAGGCGATCGGGTACTCCCGCGCCGCGCGGAGGATCTCCGTCTGGATGAGCGGCACGAACACCCGCGCGCGGGCGAAGTGGAACGCCTTCGGGAACGACCAGTGCAGGTTCTGCAGGCGCTCCGGGGTCAGAGAGACGTGCGCGAAGCTCATGCCGACTCTCCCGCCGGTGCCTGCGTTGCGGCCGCCTGAGCAGCCAATCGGCCGGTCCGGTGCTGATCGACCAGGCGCTGCATATTGAAGAGGGAGAGGTCGTGGAAGGTGACGAGTTCGGCGAACGGGAAGCCGTGCTGGGCGACGATTGTGGCGAGGCGCTCGCGCTGGGCCGGCGCGCGGGCGAGCACGCACAAGCCCCCGAACTCGATGCCGTCCTCGCCGATCTTGAGGCGGAGCGGCCAGTCCTCCAGGAGGCCCTCGGCGGCGAGCGCCTGCGTGTAGGCCGCCGTCCGGTCGCGATCGCTTGCGAAGACGCGCAGCGCGTTCATGCGATGCGCCGCTGATTCCGTGAAGCCGCCGCTGGCCGTGAAGACGGGGTTGCCGCTGCTCTCGGGGCGATGCGGGACCTCGTCGATGAGGACCGAGCTCTGTCCGTCCTCTCCGGCAACCGCGGTGACGGTCAGGGGGTAGGCTTCAACCAGAAGTGGTCGCGTGAGACCGGGCCCGAGCAGGTGGTTGCTGCCGACGACGAGTGGCGACAGAGACAAGAGGGCGATGAATTCGAACTTGTCGCCGACGCGGCGCCAGGCCAGTGGGAAATGCCGCGCGAGTGACTTTGCCTCGACGGCCACAACAGGCGAAAACAGGATCTCTTCGAGGCCTTCATAATTGTGAAGATCGAAGATTATCTCGCTCGAACCCTGCTTCAGGGCTCTCAGGGATCGGTACATACAGGCTTCCTGCTCAGTGCCGCGGGGGAACGACCTCGGCCTAACATTTGGCGCACAGCCGCCGAATTCAGGTGTGTCGTCGGGGTTACAGCTTAAGGTTAACGATCCGAGGGCCGGGAACTCGGCACTTTTCGCGTACGAAATGGTTCAAATTGTCTTGACGCGCCGCAGCGAGCCATGGCTTAGATCGGTACAGACAAGTGCCGGTTCAACCGGTCCTGCGTGAGGGGTTCTTTCAGTGAACAGCGTCGGCACGACGCGCGGGCAAGTGTCCGTGCGAGCGATGGATGTCGCTCGAGGCATGTTTGCGCTGCGCTATGTAGCAACGGCCATCCGTGGTGTCGCGCCTCGTGTGGTCATGACCGTCGATCCAGACCGGGCCGACGATGTTCGTATGCTCTCTAGTCCGGGCGTCGCGCCTGGTATGCTGCGCCAGCCCGGTGATCTCTGTGTCATCTCTGTTGAGCGCGATGCCACCGTTCTGATTACAACGATCGGTGAAGGGGCAGATCACCCGGAGGCCGTGACTCTGCAGCTCGATCGACTGGATCAGAGCGCGCCGAATGGTGGTCGTTCGTCGTCGAGACTTGCTCTGTCGGCTCCCGAGCCGGCGAACGTGCCGCCGGCCGCCGACGCGGGCGATCGCGCCATTCCTCTGCGCATCGCCGGGCATATCGAGCGCAAGGGCGACCTCTTCGTCACGGGTGGGGACTGGCTCGGTGATCCGGACGGCGAGGCGCGGATCGAGGGCTTCTCGGTGCAGTGGCCGCGCCGCCCCGCGAACGTCGACCTCTCGTATGGCTGCGCCCTTCTCGGGCTCGGGCGCCTGCCCGACGTGGTCGCCGGTGAGTTCGTCGGCACCCGGATGCAGGCCCGCGCCATCAACGGCGTCACCTTCAAGCTGATCGGTGAGGACGCCGACGCCTACGCGCTGATCGTCGAGGCCGTCTTCAGCGATGGCTCGCATTTCGGGCCGGCGCTGGCGCCGGTCGATCTGAAGGGTCCGACGGGCCGTGAGCACCTCGTCGGTCTCCGGCTTCAGCTCTCTGAAGTGAAGGCGAAGGCGCCGCGCTCGTCGAGCCGGGCGGTGGCGAGCAGCCGGCCTGAGCCGGCGCCGCGCAAGCCGGCCCGCATTTTCCGGGCGCCGCGTTCGTCGGCAGCCATCTGAGACGCTCAAATTTCACTGATTGACTGTAGGGGGTTAACGTGGCGGATCCGTATTCGCGGCCGGTAGAGCAGATCAAAGAGAACATCATCAAGAACCCGCAGGCCGAGGGTTTGAAGAACGCGCTTGAGCAGCTGCTCAAGACGCGGCCGAATACGAAAAACCCGGACGATCCGGTGACCGTCGACGTCCAGAATGTGGCGCCGGGCGCCCAGGTCGATCCGACCGTCGAGGTGGCCAACGTCGACGCCAGCCAAGGTGGCAACATCACCGGCGCGGGCAAGGCCCCGGTCCTCAACATCTCCGGTTCGGGCACGGTGACCGGCAAGGTCGAGAGCCAGTTCGTCTCGCTCGACAGCGGCCAAGCCAACCTCACCTTCAACGGCGCGGGTCCGACCACGGTCGTGGCGGGCTCCGGTGACGCCAATCTCTCGCTGACGGGCGCCGGCAGCTCAACCATCGTCGCCGGTACGGGCGATCTGAAGATCCTTGGAGGCAATGCCGGTGTGACCGGCGATCTGACCCAGACCCAGCACGCCACCGTCAGCGCGGGCAGCGGCGACGACACGCTGACCCTTGGCACGGGCTCTTACAAGCTCGACCTCGGCAGCGGCGACAACACCGTCAACCTGACGGGTTCGGGCTACAACATCTCCCTCGACGCCAAGGGCAACATCGTCCTGAAGAACGGCAGCGAGACCTCGACTCTGACGAATGTCGACGTCATCAAGCTCACCGATGGCTCGACGGTGGTGAATGCCTCCACGGTCGACGAGGCCATCATCAGCCGCATGTACGTCGCGGTGATGGACCGGACCGCCGATGCGAACGGTCTCTACTACTGGTGGGACCAGTACAACTCGGGCAAGCTGAGCCTCGAGCAGATCGGCGAGCAGTTCCTCGGCGCGCCGGAGGCGGGCTCGCACGGTCTGGGTTCCACGGTCACGAACGAGCAGTTCGTCGGCGCCGTGTACCAGAACCTGTTCGGCCGCACGGCTGACGCCGGTGGTCTGGCCTACTGGTCGAACGAGCTGGCCACCGGTGCTCTGACCCGGACCGAGCTTCTTGTCGGCCTGACGTCAGCGTCGGAGGGCGTCAGTGCCACGGCGCAGACCACGCTCGTGGCGGATCGCCTGCCCACGGAGAACAGCCCCGTCTTCAAGGACATCGATCTGGCGGACGGGTCGCAGACGGTCGCCGGCGGTTCGGCCTTCGACACCGTGAACTTCGGGCTGAGCAAGGCTGAGTTCTCCACCGTGGTCGACGGTGGTCGCGTCCTGGTGTTCCACGCGAACTCGGGCACGTCCACCACGATCGAGAACTCGGATTTCATCAAGTTCTCGGACGGCGTCCTCATCACCGCGCACACCACCGACGAGGCGGTCATCGGCCGGATGTACGAGGCGGTCATGGCGCGCGACGCCGATGCCAGCGGCCTTCAGTACTGGTGGGGTCAGCACGCCTCGGGCCAGAGCATGGAGAGCATCGCGCACGCCTTCATGCAGAGCCCCGAGTTCCAGCAGGGTGCGGGCAAGCTCGCGGATCCGGCCTTCGTCGACCAGATCTACCACAACCTGTTCGGCCGCGAGGCCGACCAGGGCGGCCACGAGTACTGGGTCAAGGAGCTCAACGCCGGCATGTCCCGCGAGGACTTCGTGCTCCAGCTTGCCTCGTCCGGTGAGGGTGCGGACAAGACGGCCGACTCGATCATCATCAACGGTCATCACGGTCATTAAGCGATCGTGCCAAGCGAGACGGAGGGGCCGGGCATCTCGCCCGGCCTTTTCGATTCGGATTGAGACTTGGCGGTTATCTTCTCGCGTCGGTGGGCCTTATTTCGTCATCAAAGCCGGCTACCGCCTTTGCGAAGCGCCCCTTCGAAGTCGGAATGCGATGCGACAGGGTGGAGATGGTAGCGAGCGATGGGCGCCCCCTTGCAGGCAGAAGCGGGAGAGAGATCGACGTCAGCGCGGACGGTGCTCCACGTCGGCTGCGGCGTGTTCGCGCCCGAGAAGCTGCATCCGGTCTTCCGGGACGGAAGCTGGCGCGAGCTCCGGATGGATCTCGACTCGCGCGTGAAGCCGGACATCGTCGGGACGATCACCGATCTGTCCGTGTTCCGCGAAGGGAGCGTGGAGGCGATCTGGTCGTCGCACAACGTCGAGCACCTGTACGATCATGAGGTGCCGAAGGCGTTGGCCGAGTTCCGGCGGGTGCTGAAGCCGACGGGCTTTGCCCTGATCACCACGCCTGACATCGAGGCGGTGGCCGAGCTCGTGGTGCAGGGGAAGATCGACGAGGTCGCCTACGTCTCACCGGCGGGACCGATTACGGCCGTGGATATGCTGTTCGGGCATCGTCCCTCGCTGAAGGCAGGTAACGCCTTCATGGCGCATAAGACTGCGTTCACGGCAAATCGCCTGGGACGCCTGCTCGTGGAGGCAGGCTTTGAGCGCGCCGTCATGCAGAAGGGATCGCATTTCGACCTGTGGGCGCTCGCCTTGATGCCGGAGTCGCAGCCGCCTGCGGCCCTGCTCGGCGAGGCTGTTGCAGCCAAGCCGTGACCCTGTCGGATGGCGCTGCGCGTTCTCCTCGTTCACCAGTCCTTTCCGTCGCAGCTGATCGCTGTGCTGGAGGCGCTCGAGCGGCGCGATGACGTCGAGCTCGCTGGGATCGGGATGAATCCGTATGCGCGGAGGGGACTGCGCTATAGGCAGTATTCGCCTGTGCCGGTGGCGCAGACGGGCGATATCGTCATCGATGATCTGGCGTCGAAGGCGACGCTTGCGGCGGCAGCGGCGGCCGCGGCGCGGGCGCTCAGCTACGATGGCTTCGTGCCCGATGTCATCGTGGCGCATCCCGGATGGGGCGAGGCCCTCTACCTGAAGGATCTATTCCCGCGCGCGAAGCTCGTTTGCTACTGCGAGTATTATTACCTGCGCTCCGGCGGGGAGGTGAACTTCGACCCGGAGTTCCCGCCAGCCCCTCCGGAGGTGCTGCACCGGATGCGGGCGCGCAATGCCATCACGCTGGCAAGCCTTGAGGATGCCGACGTGTGCGTGGCGCCGACGCCGTGGCAGAAGTCCACCTTCCCGGCGATGTTGCACCCGAAGATTGAGGTCTTCCATGAGGGCGTGGAGGTCCCGCCCGCTGACAACAGGGCAACTGACCGCACGGCGTCCGGAGGGCCATCCGTCAGTTTCGTGGCCCGGCACCTCGAGCCGCACCGTGGGTTCCACACCTTCATGCGGGCTGTTCCCCGCTTGCTTCGGGCAGATCCCTCAATCCAGGTCTCCGTAATTGGTTCTGATCGAGGCGGATACGGAGCTCCTCCGTCCGACGGGCGCACTTGGAAATCCGTGTTGTTGGAGGAGCTCAACGGTTCGATCGATGAGACGCGCGTGCGGTTTCTCGGATCGGTCGACCGCAGACGCTATCTCGACGCGCTGCGACACTCTGATGTGCACGTGTATCTGACGTATCCGTTCGTTCTCTCGTGGTCAGCCCTTGAGACTATGGGTGCCAGTAAAGCGATGGTTGTGTCGGATACGGCGCCGGTCCGAGACTATTTCACCGATGAGTGCGCTGCGGTGATTGATTTCTTCGACTCTCGCGCCCTGGCTACGCGTATCCTGAGCCTGCTCCGCAATGCCAAAATACGGACAAGCCTCGGGGGACATGCCCGTGAGGCTTTTCACGACTATGAGCTCACGCGAGACCATGGACGTGCTGCGTGGGAGCGACTGGTAACGTCGTTTTAGTGCGTTTCGCGGTGCGCGGATGATCCGTTGTGAGGCGGGCGGGCACCAGGGTTCTTGGAACTGAGGTAAGCTTAACGTTGACCTGTGGTGGCTCCTTGATGATGCCGCAAACCACTGGTCTAGCCGGTTGCGTTACGATGCGGCAGGAGTGCGACCGACTGAGCGTGTCCGGTCGTCTCCGCGTCGGCCCTTCCGAGCGGTGGCATAACCGCGGGCGCGGCATCGTTGGCGGAGATCGCTGCCCGTTGAGCGCGGGGTAGGAGTGTCGGGCAATGGGAGGGCAGGCGAAACGGGCGCGCGATGCCGACGCGGAGACTCCGCTCGACCGCGGCATTCGGCTGATCCGGCCCGGCGTCCTGCACCTGTGTGTGCTCAGCCTCGTGATCAATCTGCTGAGCTTCTCGACCGTGCTGTACTCGATGGAGATTTTCAATCGGGTCTTGTCGACGAGGAGCGTCAACACGCTGATTGGATTGACGGTGATCTTTTTGCTCGGGACGGGACTTGCTGCGGCCCTCGTAGCGTTGCGGGCGTCCGCTTTGCGGAAGATGGGGATCGCCCTCAACGAGGAGGTCTCTGCGCCCCTCTACGACCTCGTCTATTCCGAGACGCTTGAGACGCGGCGCTACGATACCATGGGTGCCTTCCGCGATCTCGAAACGGTGCGAACATTTCTATCGGGCCAAGGACTGGCCCAGCTCCTCGACCTCCCGTGGATCCCGATCTACGTATTGGTCGCCTTTGTCATGCATGTCTGGCTCGGTTTGGCGCTTCTCGCATCTGTTGTTGTGGTACTGCTGCTTGCGGCGTTGAACGAGGTTTTCAACCGCTCGAACTTGAAGCAGGCCGGCATCTTCGCAGAGCAGAGTCAGAAGCTTCTGGCGACGGCAACGCGCGAGGCCGAGACCTTGCATGTGATGGCGATGGTGTCGGGATTTCGCGAGCGGTGGCTCGCAGCTCACCACCACGCGACTGCTTGGCAGCTGACGGCGGCTCATCTCTCCAAAGGTATCTCGCTCGTTCTAAAATTTTGGCAGTCGTTCACCTCGTTCGGTCTGGTTGCGCTGGGCTGTTATCTAGCCATTGGCGGCCACGTCTCCCCCGGTGCCATGTTTGCCGTGATGTTCATTGGTGGGGCGTGTGTGGGGGTTGTCCAATCGGCCGCGAGCCAATGGCCCTCGTTTTTGCGGGCACGTCAGGCTTTTGGCCGGCTGCAGGCGCTGTTCCGGGCCGCTGAGGCTGCGCCGCAGCGCCTGGCGCTGCCCAGGCCCAACGGCCACGTTGAGGTGAGTGGGCTTGCCCTGACCGCACCGGGATCCAGCCGCTTCATCCTCAGTCAGGTCAGCTTCGAACTGCCCGCTGGCTCAGCCACAGCGGTGGTGGGCCCGAGCGGGGCGGGCAAGTCGAGCCTAGTGCGGGCGCTGGTGGGCATCTGGGCGCCAGCGCTCGGCAGTGTGCGCATCGATGGGTCCGAGTTGCAGCACTGGGATGCGGACGCGCTTGGGCAGCACCTCGGCTACCTGCCGCAGAATGTGGAGCTTTTGTCCGGCACGATCGCGCAGAACATCGCGCGGTTCGGCGCTGTGGATGACGAGGCGGTGCTGGAAGCGGCGAAGCTTGCTGGCGTGCACGAGGTGATCCAGCAGCTGCCGCAGGGCTACAGCACCGAGGTGGGGGAGGGCGGCAGCGCCTTGTCGGGAGGTCAGCGCCAGCGGATCGGATTGGCGCGCGCGATCTACGGCAACCCGTCTCTCGTGGTGCTGGATGAGCCGAACTCGAACCTCGATGCGGTGGGCGAGGCGGCTCTGGCCGAGGCTTTGCAAGCACTGACCAAGCGAGGCACGACCTGCGTGCTGATCACGCACAAGGCCAACATCCTGACGCTGGTGGACTACATCCTGGTTCTGAAGGACGGGACCGTGTCGACCTTCGGCCCGCGTGACGAGGTGCTGTCGGGTCAGGGTGCTGGGCGCAGCTCCGCGTCCGCGGCGCCTCAGCAGCTCACCACACGCCACGCCGCCGTCGGGTAAGAAGCATGGCACGGCACCTCACAGTAGCGATGCAGCGCGCCGTCAGTGCTGCACCTTGGAAGCACTTGAGCGGGAACTTGGCCCGAGTGCTTCCTAGTGCGGAGTCGGGCAGGCTGACCCTCGGCTCCTTTCTGAGCGAGAGGACCGCACTGAATCGCGCGCTGAGCCGGCAGCGTCTCGCGTTCGTGCACGCGGCGTTGATCAGCCTCTTCCTGAGCGTGTCTGTGCTCACGGGCAGCATCTTCGTCGAGCAGGTCAATGACCGCGTGATGGTGCACAAGCAGCTCGTCACGCTCGTGATCCTGTTTGGTGTCCTTGTCCTTCAGCTTGCGATTGCCGGCGTTCTTACGAAATTCCGCGATGCGATCCTTGAACGAGTGGGGCTTCAGCTCGATGCAGAACTGCGCCCCAATTTGTTCAACTGGCGGGTGCGCGCCGCGGTCGGATTGCGCCTACCTCATGCGCAGCAGAGCCTAACTGACCTCGATGTACTTCGCGGCTTTATCTCAGGCAGCGGTGTTGCAGCGATCTATGATGCGATCCCGATCCCGATCTATCTCGCCGCTTGCTTCGCGATGCATGTGTGGCTCGGTTGGTTCGCAGCGGGTGGTCTCGCTCTTGTGTTCATGACCGCTGTAGTCCAGACGCGAACTCAATCGAGACGAGCTGCGCAACTTAGTGGCGCGAACGTTCACAATGATGCCCTGACAGACACCTTCAAAAATATCGAGGCTGTTCAGGCTCTTGGCATGCGAGTGTCATTCCGCAGGCGCTGGACGTCTGCGTACCGCCGGTTCCTCAGTGAGCAAGCCGCACTTGAAGACGAGGCCGCTCTTTTCTCGTCCGTTACGCGTGCTTTGACTGGAGCGTTCAGCGGGCTCTGTATGGCACTCGGCGCGTATCTCGCAATTCGGGGTGAGATCTCGCCCGGTAACGTGATTGGGGTGATGCTCATCGCCGGCAAGTTGCTTCAGCCTCTCGGAACTCTTTCGGCAGAGTGGCCCTCCTTTTTGCGAGCGCGTCAGGCTTATGGGCGGTTGCAGGCGCTGTTCCGGGCTGCTGAGGCTGCACCGCGACGTCTGGCTCTGCCGCGGCCGGACGGCCACGTTGAGGTGAGTGGGCTTGCCCTGACCGCACCGGGATCCAGCCGCTTCATCCTCAGTCAGGTCAGCTTCGAGCTGCCCGCTGGCTCAGCCACAGCGGTGGTGGGCCCGAGCGGGGCGGGCAAGTCGAGCTTGGTTCGGGCGCTCGTCGGCATCTGGGCGCCAGCGCTCGGCAGTGTGCGCATTGATGGATCCGAGTTGCAGCACTGGGACGCGGATGCCTTAGGTCAGCACCTTGGCTACCTGCCACAGAACGTCGAGCTCCTGTCCGGCACGATCGCACAGAACATCGCGCGGTTCGGCGCTGTCGATGATGAGGCGGTGCTCGAGGCGGCCAAGCTCGCCGGTGTGCACGAGGTGATCCAGCAGCTGCCGCAAGGCTACAGCACCGAGGTGGGGGAGGGCGGCAGCGCCTTGTCGGGAGGTCAGCGCCAGCGGATCGGATTGGCGCGCGCGATCTACGGCAACCCGTCTCTCGTGGTGCTGGATGAGCCGAACTCGAACCTCGATGCGGTGGGCGAGGCGGCTCTGGCCGAGGCTTTGCAAGCACTGACCAAGCGAGGCACGACCTGCGTGCTGATCACGCACAAGGCCAACATCCTGACGCTGGTGGACTACATCCTGGTTCTGAAGGACGGGACCGTGTCGACCTTCGGCCCGCGTGACGAGGTGCTGTCGGGTCAGGGTGCTGGGCGCAGCACCGCGACCAATGCCCCTCAGCAGCTCACCACACGCCACGCCGCCGTCGGGTAAGAGGGTGCGCTAATGACGACCGCGCTCACCATTCAGCCTCCTCCCATCCGGACGGATTGGCGGAGGCCTGTGCTGCTAGCCTATCTCGTGATCCTTATTGCCTTCGGCGGAGGAGCAGGTTGGGCGGCATTCGCCAAGCTCGAGAGTGCGGCCATCGCCTCTGGGGTTGTTATGTCTCAGTCGAACAAGAAGACCGTTCAACATTTAGAAGGCGGGATCGTTCGTGAGATCCTCGTGCGCGATGGAGACCAGGTGCAGGAGGGGCAAACTCTTCTACGCCTCGACGACACGCAAGCTCGCGCCTCGCTGGAAACGACGAGGAGCCAGCAGGCGATTGACCGTATTCGGGAAGCGCGACTGCTTGCTGAGCGGGATCAGACCGACAGGATTGTCCTCCCGGACAGCGTAACGTCCAGGGCCCATGAACCCGCGATCGCGCGTGCCATTCAAGATGAGAAGGGAAACCTCCGCGAGCGAGCTGTGTACTTGCGCTCTCAAACCGATGTGCTCAATGCCAAGATCGTCCAAACTGAGCAGGAAGTGCGGGCGCTTAGAAACGATGCTGATTCGACCAAGCAGCAACTCGTCACAATCGACCAAGAACTAAGCGGTCTCCGGCAGCTGCTCGCGAAGCAGCTAGTTCCTGTCTCGCGAGTGGCAGCACTGGAACGTGAGCGCATTCGCCTGCAGGGGGCACTCGACCGCGCGATTTCAGATGCCAAGAAGGGCGAGCAAGCGATCGACGAGACGAAGCTTACGATCGTCCAGACTCAAAAGCAGTTCCTGCAGCAGGTTTCTTCGGACATCATCGATGTTCGCAAGAGTCTCGCCGAGTTAGCCGAGAAAGAAAATGTCGCGAAGGACATATTGAGCCGCGTCGAGGTCCGGGCGCCACGCACCGGAATTGTCCAGAGTATGAAGGTATTTACCATCGGCGCCGTGCTGCGTCCTGGCGACACGATGCTAGAGATTGCTCCCACAGGTGATCAATTGACGGTGGGCATCCAGATCTCGCCGGCCGATGTAGATTCTGTTGCCGAGGGACTGAGGGCAGAGGTGCGTTTCCCAACATATCACTCCCGTCGCGTGCCCATCATGCTGGGCCAGGTTCGGTCGGTCTCGTACGACCGCGTCACTGACCCACAGAACCCGCAGAACAGTTACTTTCAAGGTGAAGTTGTCGTCGACGCAGCCAGCGTTCCGGCCGAAATCAAGGATCGGCTGAAGCCGGGCATGCCCGCAGACGTCATTGTGACCACGGGTGAGCAGACCCCATTGGACTACTTCTTGGGCCCGCTATTCGACCGAGTGGCGCACGGAATGCGGGAAAAGTGATCTGGCTGTTTCAGATTGCGCGGCTGAAGGACTTAATGGGATAATAAGTATGGTCGCATTTTCTCAAGGAATTGTTGGCATCTAAAAAGTTCTTGGTTTAAGCAGGGGCGCTTAATCATATTGCCAATACGTGGTGGCTGACGACCTCAACAACAGGCGCTGCCAGACATCGCGGCAAATCAAGACTGAGTTCTGAACAGCAGAAGGGGGTACAATCATGGCACTGGCACAGCGGATCGGCGAGCGCGACGAGGCTTCGGAGGCCCGCGAGGGAGCAGCCGGGGCGGCCGTCGCCTCGGCGCTCCGGACCATCGGCACCGAGCGCGAGGGCCTCGCCTGCCTGATGGAGGCGGTGGCGAACGGCCTCGGCGCGCCCTTCACCGCGGCGGTCGAGCGGATCGGCCGGGCGCGGGCCGCTGCATCCTCACGGGCATGGGCAAGTCCGGCCATATCGGCCGCAAGATCGCGGCGACGCTGGCCTCCACGGGCACGCCCGCCCTCTACGTTCACCCCGCCGAGGCGAGCCACGGCGATCTCGGCATGGTGCAGCCGGACGACGTGGTGGTGGCGCTCTCCTGGTCCGGCGAGACGACGGAACTCGCCGACATCATCGGCTACGCCAAGCGCTACCGCGTCGGGCTCGTTGCGATCACGTCGAACGCGGCCTCGACGCTCGGGCGCGAGGCCGACGTCTGCCTGGCCCTGCCGAAGGCCCGGGAAGCCTGCCCGAACGGCTTGGCGCCGACGACCTCCACCGCCATGCAGCTGGCGCTGGGCGACGCGCTCGCGGTGGCGCTCCTGGAGGCGCGCGGCTTCTCGGCACGGGAATTCTCGATCTACCACCCGGGCGGACGCCTCGGCGCCTCGCTCCGGCAGGTGCGCGAGGTCATGCACACGGGCGCGCAGCTGCCCGTCGTCGCCCGCGGCACGCCGATGCGGGCGGCCATCGCCGAGATCGACGCCAAGGGCTTCGGCTCGGTGATCGTGGTCGAGGCCGACGGGCGCCTTGCCGGCATCGTCACGGACGGCGACCTGCGCCGCAACGTGTTCCGAACCGACCTCGACCGGGTCTGCGTCGAGGCGGTGATGAGCACGCATCCCCGCACGGTGAACCCTGAGACCCTGCTCGCCAAGGCCCTGGAGATCCAGGAATCCATGAAGATCACGGCGCTGATCGTCGTGGAGGCGGGCCGCCCGGTCGGCCTCGTGCACTACCACGACCTGCTGAAGACTGGAGTTGCCTGAGAGTATTGCAGGATTGTCCGAGCGAGTTTTGGAGCCAGTAGCCTATGTACCAGACAGCCACCGCGGTTTCCGCCTCTCCCAGCCCGGTCGCCGTGCGCGTCGGCGGGGCCGTCTTCGCCAACGACCGGCCCTTCGCCCTGATCGCCGGCCCCTGCCAGCTCGAAGGGCGCGAGCACGCGCTTGAGATCGCCGCCGCCCTCAAGGAGATGGCCGGGCGCCTCGGCATCGGCCTCGTCTTCAAGGCCTCGTTCGACAAGGCGAACCGCACCTCGGCAGGCTCGGCCCGTGGCCTCGGGCTCGCCGGGGCGCTCCCGATCTTCGCCGAGATCAAGGAGCGGTTCGGCCTGCCCGTGCTCACCGACGTGCACGAGGCGGATCATTGCGCTGCCGCCGCCGAGGTGGTCGACATCCTCCAGATCCCGGCCTTCCTCTGCCGCCAGACCGACCTTCTGCTGGCGGCCGCCGCCACGGGCCGCGTCGTCAACATCAAGAAGGGCCAGTTCCTTGCCCCCTGGGACATGGCGCACGTCGCCGCCAAGGTGACGGGGGCGGGCAACGGCAACGTCCTGGTGACGGAGCGGGGCGCCTCGTTCGGCTACAACACCCTGGTCTCCGACATGCGCAGCCTGCCCGTCATGGCGCAGGTGACCGGCGGCCTGCCCGTGGTGTTCGACGCGACCCACTCGGTCCAGCAGCCGGGCGGGCAGGGGGCGACCTCGGGCGGCCAGCGGGAATTCGTCGCCGTCCTTGCCCGCGCGGCGGTCGCGGTCGGAGTGGCGGGCCTGTTCATCGAGACGCATCCCGACCCCGACCGGGCCCCCTCCGACGGCCCGAACATGGTGGCGCTGAGGGACATGCCCGCGCTCCTCGAGACACTGCGGGCCTTCGACCGCGTGGCGAAGGGACAGGGCTGAGCAATTCATAGATCAGGTGTCAGAACAAATGGGTAAGATATTAGTTATAAGTCTCTACCCGTTTGCAGCGAGCAGTGGCGGCTTTTTCCGACGCCGTTCGAGTATCTTTTTTCAGGCACTTTCTCAAGATTGGCATGTCACGATCCTTTCCGTGGATGTACTGCGGAAGGCGCAACAGGAGGTAAATTTCACGGCGAATTTACGAGAAATCCGGGTTCCAATAACAATATCGAGCAAGGACAATGAGTGTGAGGGGTTTTTCCGAGATGGAGTTCAACTAGGGTGCGCTTGCGCTCGGGCAGTCCAAGAACCAACGTCAGAATTCGGGACCCTCGCGCGATCGCTATCTCGCGACAGCTCTATAGTAATCCACGAGACACCCTTCTCCGAGCCCATCTTTCGGGAGGCGCCACCTATCACCGAAGTGTACTTCGTGGGAGAAAGCTCATTATCTGCCAGTACGTCTCGTTTCGCAGAAAATTTAGTCAGTGAGCAGTGCTGGCTCGACTTTTGGAGTTTAGAAAGAGCTCTGTGCCGAAGAGCACGAGGTATCATCACTCCGAACCAAGCACACTCCGCGATACTGCAATTGAGCTACCAAATTGGGTCCGACAGTGTCTTCTGCATTCCTGATGGATGTAACGAAGAAGTTCTTGAATTGGCTTGGCAGAAAAAAATGTCTGCCAACGGTCGCTGCTACCATTTGCTACTCGCATTTTCGAACTCGGACACCGGCGGTTCGACCTCTTTCATGGAGCGAGCGCAGGAAGAGTGCCGTGACAAGTTTGAATTCACGGTCATTCAAGCAGGAAGCGCCCCCGCCGAGCAGGCAGGATTGGGAGCACCCCAAGTTCGAAGATGCCTCACGAACCATGCGTGGGTGAACTTACTATCTTCGATAGACATGGTCGTGGTTGTCGGCAGTGCTGGTTCAGCGGCAGCGAGCGTCTCTGAGGCAAGGGTGTTAGGCATCCCGGTGATCGCCACTCCGGTCGCCGCACATTCTCTCGGACTCGATGAAAACGCCTCGGAATTCTGGATAAGAGAAGCTGGACCTGCGCTTTGGCGAACGATTTCTGAAATATGTCGTCGCCGGGCGGGCGGATCCCACCTGAAAGTAAGTTCCCCGCAGCGCGCCCGCTTCTGACTGAGCGGGAGTCGGGGATAATATTTAGGCATACTATAGCTCACATTTATCAAAACCAAAGAAGTCTGCCGAAAATTCCAGATCGTAGAAGGTCTTCTATAATAGGACTTAACGATTACTCGATTATCGACAGAAAATCGGGGGCGCGCTTCGCATTGTAAATACTCTATCTAATTTAGACGCGAATGCTGTAGTTTTAACTTTTGGCAATAAGTTTTGTGTGAGATTAGTTAAACGGACGCTTCTCGCCATCGAAATCCCAATGACCTCCGAACATAAAACAATACGTAAGCTGCTTGCGCAGCAAACGTTATGTTCAGTCGACGACATTGCGACGGCTCTCGTAGTGACAAAAAATTCTTTCATGAAGAAATTGCTGTCTGATCTGTTGGAGAGCAAGCCGAACGCAGTGATTTTTGAGCACTGCTATATGGGCCCTCTTATAGAATTCATTATGAAAATTTCTCAGAACATCTGTATAATTTACTCAGCTCATAATAAAGAAGCGGAATTGAAGAGTGAAATTCTCGGAAGGTCACCGCTCGCCGCGCGTTTAGTAAGTTTTGTCGCCTCAATCGAGGCAAGTCTAAGTTGGAAGAGCAATCTCGTCGTAACGTGTAGTACCTTAGACGCTTTGAAATTCCGGGCGGAGGGAGCATCAGAAGTCCTGACAGTAGATCACGGTGCGGACCAACACGCATCTGAGCGATCGGTCTCGCGCTGTCCTGTTCCTAACCGGGTAGGATTTGTCGGATCGGCGCATAAGCCAAACGTAGAAGCGGCTCGTTTCATTGTTTCGCATGTCGCCCCTAGGCTCACCGCGATTCATTTCGATGTAGTCGGCGATGTCAGCGAGGAGCTGTATGGAACCGTTCCTGAAAATGTGCATCTTCACGGAATCCTAGACGAGTGTGACAAGATACACTTGATGTCGTCATGGCAGATTGCTTTAAACCCTGTTGCCAGTGGAGGAGGGTCTTGCTTGAAGACCATTGATTACATGATGAGGGGAGTAGGAGTTCTCGCAACACCGTACGCCGCCAAAGCGCTTCCAATCCATGTGAGAGGAAAGATTTTTACAGCGGAGCTGGAACAATTTGCATTAGCGCTCGAAACTCTGCTAATGCAACCTGACGTAATCAGGCAGAATGAAGAGGCCGCCTTTGTATATGCCAGAGAAAATTTTAGTTGGCGTAAGCAAGTCGAGCCGCTTGCAGAATTTGTCAAGCAATGGCATTGAGATATGGCTGGACTAGAGGAGTGGTGTGAAGTTGAAAATCGCATTTTTCTACTCTATCGTCGTTGATTCAGACCATCTTGCGCTTCACTGTTGTCACTTGTCGCTCGATGCCTAACGCGGTGATCGAAGATTATCCTGATAATTCGGGCGCAATTAATCATGGCGTTATTTTCATTAAATAGATTCAATGGCATTGCTGGCAAGAGCGGGCATGTATTATTCCTTAATAATACTGCATTTCAGTATCATTGGGGTTGCTACGCGACGTCTTCAATATTGCTCGATGCCTTACTTAGGGATGGATTTCTTATTACAACATTCGATGTTGAGACAACACATAGCGATATTGGCCTCCCGAGCAGCTTAGTCGCGGTTTTAGATGAACCGCATTCTGCTTCGTTGCTGTTGCGCGAGAGGGCTCCATTTCTGCATAGATCAATTGAACGATGCGACTTTATTGTAGTAAACGGTGAAGGGACGCTTCACCGCGATCACAGAGGGCCAAAAAATTTGCTAGGTCTAATATTTCTCGCAAATGAGGTCTATAAAAAGAAGGTGTTTCTTGTTAATCATTCCTGCTTTCCATCGGGGGTAACCCACGAACAAGTTAGTGCAAACGATAATCTGTATCAGGCGTGTTTAAGCCGTGCGAGTTCCATCGTGGCTAGGGAGCGTAGCAGTCTGCAGGTATATCGACGGCTTGGCATTGCAGCCCGCATTGGCTTTGATTCTCTTCCGCTTTACGTCGCGAATAGTAGACAAAGGAGGAGATTCAGCGACTCGGTTATTATTGGAACTAGCTCGCACTGGGGGCCGAAGACGTCGGTCGATTTGCGGCGGCTGTGGCGGTGTTGCCGCTGAAGTATGGTCAGAAAATCGCATTTTTATCAGGTGGATACGGTGGCGGCCCGCCTGAAGATGATCTTCACTTTTCGATCCTTCAGGACAAGATTTCAAATCTCGAATTGCTTAAACCGAAATCGTGTGGGGAATGGCTTGACCATATCGGATCCGCGGATGTTCTCGTAAGCGGCCGTTTTCATCATCTCGTCGCTGCTGCTTCGCGAGGAGCGAGATCTGTGAGTCTTCCGGGGAACACTCCGAAAAATCACGCGCTTTGCGAATGTCTGCAACTCCCTCCGCCGATTGCTCTCCAACCCGATGATTTCGAGGAACGATTGGTTGATGCGTTCAACTCAGCAGAGCCGGTAAATCGTAAGATGAGGAGATCGATTCTCCGGTTGGCGGAGAACAATTTCGCTTGGCGGGGTGGACCAAGCTTTGCGTGACTTCACTCTCGGAATGTATCAACGGCTCATATCTGGGATCCTCAAGCTGCAGACTGGCTGCATCAGCGGTCTAGCCGCAGGAGCACATCGCAGCCGAGTCGATGCGGTTGTGCTGCGGGAGCAAAATGCTGCGGCAGTAATTGGGCGTCCCGGAAGAGCGCCTCCGGTTGTCTCTGCCATGAGGAAAGTCGATTGGGTCAAGATCGATCAGTTCGTGCGTCGCTGATGTTCAGTCCCGCTGTGTGGTGTGCGACTGATGGCGCATCGATGGACCCGCAAAGCCCCAGTTCTCCAAGGCAGGGCCAAGACAACTGAGCGGCTGTGTTGAAGGTCAAGTGGTGAGTGGCCGGCATAGCGCGCGGTCGCGAACAATGGCATTGAGCGTCACCAGCAGCTTTCGCATCACAGCCGCCAGGGCGGCCATCCTCTACCCACCGCACGCGGTGAGCTGCTTATTGAGGGCCGGATGGAAGAGTCGTGCTTGAGGGCTTCACTGGGGCCACGTGCGAGGACGTGCTGGCCTACCTGACCTTCCCACTCCAGCATCGGGCGAAGCTTCACAGCACGAATGAGATGGACAAGACCCGCCGAGCCTTCCATGGTAGTTTTCTTGTTGCGCTGACGACCTCGTGGCCAAGCGCGGAGCGTCGGCTGCAAGCTCCGCCGAGCCGCCTTATCCGACCGCTCCCGGTTTGAGGCGTCCGTGCACCGCCTTCGAAGGACGTGGCGTCCAGTGCGCCACGACGTGCTCGTAGGCCGTCTCCGCCCACCGGGCGATCTCCATCTCCTGCTCGCGAAGCGCCTTGACGTTGTAAGCGTAGGCCGGACCGGATCGGTTGCTCTTCTTCTGCGGCAGACCCGCCTGCAGTTCGAGACCGCGAACCTTGTTGGCCACGGGGGTGAGGCAGTCCAGAGGTAGTCCGCCTCCTTGGTCAGCAGGTGCCAGCAGAGCATGGCGAGCTTGCGCGCGGTCGCGACCTGATGACGGCGCCGGGCGCGCACGCGCACGGAGAAGGCGTGAAGCGAACCCGGAGCTTTTGCGGCGGCCCAGGCGGCCTCGACCAGCATGGCACGGGCGCGGCTGCGCCCAGCCTTGCTGATGCGCCCGTGTGCTGAGCGAGGCCAAGGCCGGACGCACGCGCGGGATTGAGCCCGAAGTAGCTCACCAGCTTCTGCTGGCTGGAGAAGCGGCCCACGTCGTCGATTGCGGCGGCGAGTCCGGTCGCCGCCGTCACGTTGATGCCGGAGACCGTGAGCAGGCGGCACACAACTGGCTGTCGACCGTGGCCTCGCTGATCGCACGATCGAGCATGGCGAGGTCCTCCCTCAAGGCATCGAACTCGCGCAGATACCGCCGGATCGTAGCGTGATCGTCGCCGGGCAGGACTTGCCGCTCCAGCTACGCTCGGCCGGGTCGATTGAAGAGGTCGGCGTGCGGGCATTGAGGCACGAGGTGAGGGTGCAGGATCGAATGTGTCTCGTTCTTCAGCCCTGTGCGGAAGCGAACGACATGATTGCGCCGCGCCACGAGCCGGACCAGTTGCTCGGTCGCCGCGTCCGGGGTCCAGATCTCCGGCAGGATATCGGCAGCACGCAGGCTGGCAAGCACGCCCGTGTCGCTCTTGCTTGTTAATCATCACATGCGCGTGGGCGATCGCCTTCACCTACAGCGAGTTGGTGACGAAAACGTGGGACACGTGTGGCGTCAATAGGTGCGAGAGGACCATGGCGTTGCCGGCCGCCTCGATCGCGGCCTCGTCCTTGGCGTGTAGCGTGCCGCGAAGGCCTCCGGGCCGCTGCGACTCAGATCGACCCGGCCAGCGTGCCTGAGCCGGCCGTCCTCGCAGACCACGACCTCGGCGAAGGTGCGGTGCAGGTCCATCCCGATCACACGGCGCATGGCAGCCCCTCTCATCACCACAGGAGGGGAGCGGCGGGCGAAACGGCACCTACATCCGCGCTCTCAGCGCAACTGGGCGAGTCGCAGAGGCGGCCAGTCACTAACCCAAGCTCTCAGCTCATCTTGTGTCTCGGCTTGCCCGAACCTTTGAGCTCCCGGTGCCTCTGTCCCGGACGGTCGCACAATATGCCGGAACCCGCGTCCCGGCCGAACCGCGGCACAGCCATCCTCATACCGACTACGAACCCGCTGGAGCGCCTCAACAAGGAGATCAAGCGGCGTGCCGATAGGGTCAGGATCTATTGTGCAGCAGGTCTAGCCTGCAGCTATCCGATCATCCTGTACCGTTATCGGCAGCCTAAATTTCTGGGCGAGTACAATTTATGTCTCGGTAACTGCCAGCTGTTAAGCACCGCCACTGTTGCATCGAAGGCTTTTGACAGCATGTCCGACCCCCTCGTCCTGATCCCCGCGCGGCTCGCCGCGACGCGGCTGCCGAACAAGCCGCTCGCCGACATCGCGGGCGAGCCGATGATCGTGCATGTCTGGCGGCGCGCAATGGAGGCCGGGATCGGCCCCGTCGTTGTGGCCACCGACGCGCAGGAGATCGCGGCCGCCATCGAGGCGGTCGGTGGGCTCGCCACGATGACGCGGGCCGACCATCCGTCCGGGTCCGACCGGCTCGCCGAGGCGCTGGAGACCGTCGATCCCGAGGGGCACTACGACGTCGTCGTGAACGTGCAGGGCGACCTGCCGACGATCAACCCGCGGGCCATCGGCGCAGCGGTCAGCCCGCTCGCCGACCGCGCCGTCGACATCGCCACGCTCTGTGCCGTGATCACCCGGGCCGAGGAGGCGACCGACCCGAACGTGGTCAAGCTCGTCGGCCATCCGGTCGGGCCGGACAGGCTGCGCGCGCTCTACTTCACGCGGGCCAGCGCCCCGTGGGGGGAGGGGCCGCTCTACCACCATATCGGCCTCTACGCGTATCGCCGCACGGCGCTCGCACGCTTCATGTCCCTGCCGCCCGGCCACCTGGAGACCCGCGAAAAGCTGGAACAGCTTCGGGCGCTCGAGGCGGGGATGCGCATCGACGCGGCCGTCGTCGACGACCTGCCTCTCGGCGTCGACACGCCGCACGATTTGGAACGCGCACGCGCGCTCGTGGACAAGAGAATGACAACAGGTCGATAGAAGTTGTTTTACACGCAATTGTACCGCGCGCTACTTATAACGAAAGACAACACGGAGTCACTAGCCAAAGAATCAGTATAGAATGCAAGCGTAACATCGATTGTTACCAAGTTTGCCTTCCAAACGACGCGCGATTCAGGATTCGAGATCAAGGAAGGCTCCACATTTCAGACGCCGCAGTAGCCAACAATCAGCCGGATGCCGCGGCATAACGGCCGCATCTAGCTTGCTTCATGCTTCCACCTGTCGTATCTCACAAAAAATCCCCCCGCAGCTTTCAACTAAACAACGAAGAGTCCAAATAATTTGGCACAGAAATTCCTTACCAACTCCCCGCCGGCCGACGAGTTTCTATTGTGGTATGTATCTCCCCCCGCCTCTGCCTTCCTAATTATTTAGAGTGTAATGCAAAGCGACGACCCAATGTCGATGCTCATCAATGCGGCACAGCGAACGGCAACCAAGATGGAGCGGCTGCCGGGCGATGCACAAATATTATCACGCTATCGAGGTAGAAGTTTTTAGTTTAACTGCGATCTAGAATATTTTTATTTGGGAATAATAGCTTTACATCCCCCTGCGGCCCAGAAAACACTAGATCATGAGCGCGATCTGAATCCTGATGTTCACTTTGATTTCGGAGCATGCAAAATGGCAAGAGAGGCCGTTCTCGGTTCATTGAGGCCCGGTGAGCAAGGCTTAAGCTTTGGTGCAGGTTGGCATCACGTCGAGCTCACAGAGGTGCCGGAAATTTGGAGTGATCAACGTCTTGAATCTGTGCTGATGGTTGAGGTTCCGGGAGGAGCGGTCAAGCTAGAACTCGAGTTGGGAGGGGCCGCTCATGTGAACAATCTGCTCTTCTTGACTGCATCGATCGATCATAGGAGGGCAAAATCGGCGATAAAGAAAATCGAAGGGCTGCAAAGCGCGGCGCCCTTCGACTGTCAAGGAAGCGTGGAGTTCACAATTCCTTCTCCACCCTCCTCTGCGAAAGCACTCCAAGTCGTGCTTAACATCCCTCGTCGCTACCGTCCATGCAGCGTGCGCGCTTCGGAAGACAGTCGTTTCCTCGGAGTTTTGCTTAGGCAAATAATCATTAGGTGATCTCATGCGCTGGCTTGTCTTCTCACCAACTCCAACTGCTCCGCTAACAGCGGGAAACCGAGTCCGCATATATAATATGCTAAGTGCTATAAGACAGGAAGGAAACGAAATTTGCTTCTTTTACACCGGTAGAGAAGGGCTAATGCCAGAATCGCTTTCCGCTATGAAGGGCCAGTGGGATCTCGTCGATTTTATCGAGCCAACAGAAATAAAGCGTCAACCGAAGGGAGAAATTTTCAATATCGATGATTGGATCGACGCTGAGACGATTGCTGAAGCGGAACGTGCGATACAGCAGCTTCAGCCAGATGTCATCTTGGTCAACTACGTGATGTATAGTAAGATTTTAGATCTGGCACCCGCCAGTTGCGTTAAGCTGCTGGACACTCATGATAAATTCGGAGATCGCCATCTTCTGCTGGACCGCGCGAATATACCGCGCAATTTTTTCTGGACGAGTCCAGATCAAGAGGGCGTTGGTCTTAACCGTGCCGATATTGTTGTCGCGATCCAGGAGACCGAGGCTTCCTACTTCTCGGAGATCAGCTCTTCCGAAATCAAACTACTTAAGCATGCACCAGCTGAGCGTGCGACGACGAGCCGAATCAATATGGGATTATTTGGTGTAATTGGATCAAATAACAGAATCAACCAGAAATTCTACCAACAATTGGTCGACGAGTGGGTAAGATCAGCATCTCCACGCATGCACTTGTTTGTGGCCGGAGATGTTTGCGGAAGTATAGATGTAGCTTCGCAAAATGTATCGCTGATTGGACGTGTCGATGATCTTGACGAATTTTACAGCACGATTGATATTGCTTTAAATCCCCTCGTAAGCGGCAGTGGTTTGAAGATCAAAACTCTTGAGGCGCTCGAATACAGAATGCCAATAATCTCAACGCGCGAAGGCATGATGGGATTCAACGCGGTACATCCTTTCCATGTTTTGGAAAGTGTTCAAGAATTAGTTGCATGTAGCAAAGAGATACAGGAGAAGCCAGATTTGCTCTCTGGGTTGGCCGATGCCAGTACAATCCTGCTAGCAGAGTATTGCGGAAATTGGCGTTCCGATTTTCAGCATCTGATGTCTTCTATCGAGCGCCTTCACGTCGAAAAGGCGAATTTGCGCACGATATAAGCCGGATGGTCGTCACTCGCTGCCGTTTTTCTTCCTTGACCTTAGGATCCCATGATGGGCCCAAAAATTAATCCGTCCAAATTTCCGAGGGTTCTCCTTGCTACTCCCAGTACTGGATTTGGGGGGCAGAAATTCATTCCGTGACACTGGCGCGCGGTCTCAAAGCGGCAGGGTTCGAGACCATCGTTTGCGGAGAGGCAACTCGCAATTTAGCGCGCCTCTGGACAGAAGCCGCGTCTCACGGGTTGCAGCGAACTCGTGGGCCGATCGGATATTGGCGCGATTGCTCTGAGCGCGAGCGCTTCCAACACCAGCATGATGCCGCATCTCGAATTATCGAGGACATACGGCCGGACTTGTTGATCGTTCCATACCCGTGGCCGGACAGCGGAGCTGGCATCGCATGTGCAGCAGTGGAGGCCGATATCCCGGTCATCAGCATTTTCCACCTTTTCCGACCAAATGCCGAACTCTCTCCATTTATGGGAGCGCAGCTCAGAAAACTCGCGGATGCCGGTGAGCCTCTGATTGCGGTTAGCGACGTCGTGGCAGACGCGCTCAGCTCTTCCTCTGGAATCCCCCGTCGAAGGTTCTCGGTCATACGGAACGGGGTGTATGTAGAGGAGCAATATCTCTCACTCACAGAGGAGAAAATTGAAGATAACAAGCTGAGGTTGCTGGAGGAGCTCGGGCTTCCGCCCGGTTCTATCATAGCCTGTACCGTTGCTCGGGTAGATGCCCAAAAGGGTTACTTAGACTTCGTGCAGGTGGTTAAGGAGGCATCCGCAAAATGGCCGAGGGTCCATTTCCTTTGGGTCGGCGACGGGCCCGACATGAAAAACCTCAAGCAGCAACTCGTCGATGCTGGTGTCGCAACGCGTGTTTCTTTGATGGGTTGGAGGGATGATCCTCTGCGGTTTATTGCAACGTCCGACATATTTCTTCAGACTAGTCATTTTGAAGGCTTATCGCTTTCGCTGCTTGAGGCAGCGCGTCTAAAAAAGCCGATCGTGACGACATCTCCAGGTGGTCTCGAGATAATTGCGCCGAACCGATCTCATCTTTATGTTGAGCAAAGCGGAGACTGCAGCGCAATCGCTGAGTCGATCGTTCAGCTCAGTTCCGGCCCTGCACTGAGGCGACTCCTCCAGCGAAATTTGAGCGAGCTGACTTCGGAGCTCTCGGACGAGGTGATGGTTGAAAAATATGCGGTAACGCTGCGCGCAGCTATGGATCGCGGTCTGATGACGGCGAAATCGCCTGTAGCCGTCGAGCCGATCTTTTTCTGTACAAACTCCATGACTACTGCGCGTGCTCTCACTGTAAGTAAAAACTATTTAAATGAATCTCTATGCCCTCGACTGTTCATAGAGAACTGCGCATCAATCTCGAGTTTCGATGGCGCGCTGAATTACTTTAATAACGCGGTCGACCTAAACGACTGTAATTTGGCTGACGTTCTCGGGGATTTGTCTGCGGAGCAAAAACCACTTTGTGTGTCTTTTAATTATCTTTGGCCGAGGGGCATGCTGAGGTCGAGTATATCGTTGCCGGCTGCGACCGTGCGGATGCGTTTGTAATTTACAATTCCGTTCCGGAGCTCGCTGGCGCAGGTCCCCAAACCCGAGTACTCGACAGCTCGTCTATCGCCGACATTGTGGTTACGCTTGCATCAATGGGCGGTGTGATCTGTTTCGCGAAATGGCCGATGAGCCATGCTCTAAGTGCTATTTCATCACTTCATACACCCGTTCAAACAATCGTCGAGCTGTTGCGTTGTTGTAATGTAGCAGAGATTACATCGACTATGTACGCGGGCAGCGGAACATTGAGCGAAAGCGAATGGGCATCCCTTGGATTGCGCGATAGAATCTTGTTCGACACTCAAAACGCTACCGACGATGACCAAATTGCTCGTGAAATCGAGCGAGGCGTAAGTCAAAGGTTAAGTGTGCTCCGTTTCCCCCAAACGGCAGGAGCCGCTCAGATCAGGCGCGCGTTAAGCGATGGGTCATCGAGCAGGATTTCGCCCAGTGAGGTCGACACAATTTTTCGATCTCGTATTCATCTCGACGAGGCTGCTGTTCGGCTTCTCCGGAATAACTATCATAACGAGGTCGACTCAGGCGGCGGGGATAATGCCCCTTTGAGGGCACTTAGTGCCCTCTCGGTGGGTAGTGCCCTTTCCTTTACGAAATTTGCTTCTCGCGCAGCTGCAGAGTCTGGCACGCGTCGTTTGTTGCCGGGCTCGAAGGTGGCAATAGTAACGTTTCGCCGAGTGCCATTTCCGCCGAGCAATGGGGCAGATGCAAGAGTATTGGCAAATGTTCGCTGCCTTCAGTATTGCGGCTTTAGCGTGGTACTATTTTGTGAGGTTCGTCCGCAAGACCTCGATAGCGCGACATTTCAAGCGACCCGACTTTCTCGTGAGTATGGCGTGCTCGTCGATGTAGCAGCTCTTTCGAAGGAGGAGGCGGCAGTCTCAACTGCACCGAGCGACTCAGGAGAAATCAATTGGGCCGCCTTTCAGCGGAGCTCTTCTACGATCCGATTTATCCGTCTTATGGAACAATTCAGCCCAGATTTCGTCGTTGTGAATTTTGTGCAGCATATGCATTTTGGCGTTATTGCGCAGAGCTATGGAAGTAAGTGTGTTCTCGATACGCACGATTTCACGAGTGTTCGCGAAGGCATACTTTCGCGACTGCAGAGCAGGTTTGGTATGTCGCCCATGGCTTATAATGGCGACGCTATTTTCCAGTTAGATGCCTATGTATATCAAGGGGGGCAAATCTAGCGGAAGAGGTCCTCCGCCTTGAAGCTGCAAACGAAGTCATAGCCATTTCTGAGCGCGATGCAGATCAGTTATCTACTATTTGTCCGCACGCACGCGTCACTTATCTCCCTGTTACCGCCGAACCCCGCCCAATTTTACCTTCCCCAGACCCTTGTGCGATTTTTGTCGCCAGCGAGAATTGGGTCAATGAGCTTTCCGCTGCTTTCTTGATAAAGAAAATCTTGCCGGCTGTTCGCTCGCAGGTTCCTTCGTTCAGGCTGCTAGTAGCTGGATCAATATGTGAGAAACTTCCAAACGCTGAGGGTTTAATCAAGCTCGGAAGGCTGGACGATCTAAGTTTGGCGTATAGATCCGCGCAAGTAGCTTTCGCTCCACTCTTTTGGGGCACTGGCCAGAATGTAAAGATCGTGGAAGCTATGTCTCTTGGATTGCCGATCGTTACACTTAACAATATGCATGGACGTAGTCACATCCGCGATGGTGAGAGTGGTTGTGTGGCTGCGGATGCGGAGCAGTTCGTCGAGTATACCTTGCGCCTATTAAGAGATGAGGCGTTTCGTGACGCCATTGGCGGCGGTGCGCTTCGAACTTGCTATCGGTACCATTCGGTCGCAGCCGCCAGCGAGATCTGGAGGAACATTCTTGCGGATAGGATTGTAAAATGAGCCCGTTTCAAGAGTCTCGGACGCTAACTTCCTTTCGACGTCTTTCTTTGGACAGTCTTGGCGCCTTGTCGGAGATGAAAGGTAAACTAAAAGGGGGCGTGATTGTCTGCCTAGGGACCGGCCCTTCGATCGCGAAGACCGATTTGGGGCTTCTTGATGGGGCAAATGTCCTATTTCTGAATAATGCCTATCGGCTCGCGAATAGATTTCAGCCTAGCTATGCTGGGTTCGTTCTTACTGACTACCTTAGAATGATGGAGTTGCGTCACGAAGTAAGAGCGTTGTCTGGCGACAAATTTTGTTCGACGGACCGGATATTTTATCCGTTTGCTGATGTCAGTCTTTTCGATAGGCCGTTTTTATTTCTTATGCCGCGTCATAAACTTTTGGTCTCCGGTAGGTCGTGGCGAGTGAAAGTCATAACACCCGGTGGGTTCTCTGATGACATCACCGCGGGAGTATTCATGGGATTTTCTGTTGTTTTTTCGGCTATTCAAATTGGTGCGTACTTAGGCGCGAAACGAATCGTGCTCGTAGGGATTGATATGGACTATACAGGCGGTGGAGGGGCGGCTTACTTTGATCCTACTATCAAGGATAATTGGCCGACTTTTGCGTACGAAACTCATGCGCGTGAGCATTTCATTGAAGTTCGTGATGCGCTCAGTACGCGTGGCCGACATCTTGTGAATGCGACTGTTGGCGGCCGAATTGATGTTCTTGAGCGAAGAAATCTCGCTGAAGCTCTCTCTCCGGTCGACTAGAGCTGTTGCCGTTCGATCTGAGTCGGCCGGGGTAGTGTGGTGGCCGGTGCTGTGATTCCGTGATGTTCGGATCACGGAGAAGCACCATGGCTACAGTGCTGTCGCAGGATCTTCGCGAGCGGGTGATCGCCGCCATCTAGGCGGGCGCCTCGTGCCGACAGGCGGCGGAGCGGTTCGGCGTGGGCAAGGCGAGGACGATCCGCTGGCCCGCCCGCTTCGGGGCGGAAGGTGAGATCGCTGCCAAGCCAATGGGCGGAGACCGGCACTCGCATCGAACCGAGGCCCATGCGGTCCTGATCCTGCAGACCCTTGAGGACCGGTCCCAAGCCCACCTGCGCGAGGTGCGGGCGACCTTGCAGGAACACGGCGCCACAGTGAGCCTGAGTGGGCTGTCGCGCTTCTTCAAGCGCCACGGCATCAGCCGCAAAAAAGGGCGCTCCACGCGGCCGAGCAGAACCGCCCGGACGTGAAGGAGACGCGCGAGCGGGGTTCGAGGGCCAGCTCGACCTCGATCCGGAGCGCGTCGTGTTCTTAGACGGGACCGCAGCCGCCACCAACATGGAGCGGCGCAATGGGCGGGCGCCGCGCGGGCAGCGCTGCCGTGTCGCAGTCCCCCACGGCCATGTGTGGACGCCCCTTCGGGTGCAAGCAGAATCTCTAGACAAGGGCGGCGTGAACCACCCAGGGATTTTCGGAGGCTCCAACTCTTGAGAGACTGGAGCCATGACGAAGCATATTCCACCCTTCTCCCCTGAGGTTCGCGAGCGGGCAGTCCGGCTGGTCCGGGAGCATGAGAGCGAGCACGGTTCACAGGGGGCGGCGATCCAGTCGATCGCGGCCAAGATCGGCTGCTCGGGTGAGACGCTGCGGAACTGGGTCAGACAGGCCGAACGCGACGGCGGCGTACGAGCCGGGCCGACCACGGACGAGCGCGAACGGATCAAGGCGCTGGAGCGGGAGAACCGCGAGCTTCGCCAAGCCAACGAGATCCTGAGGAAGGCGTCGGCGTATTTTGCTCAGGCGGAGCTCGACCGCCGGTCCCGGTCATGATCGCGGTCACTCGACGAGCACCGCGCCACCTACGGGGTCGAGCCGATCTGCAGGGTCCTGCCGATCGCCCCGTCGACGTGACCTGGCCCATGCCGCGCGGCGGGCCGATCCCGGCAGACTGCCGGCTCGAGCCAAGCGGGATGCCGTGCTCATGGCCGAGATCCGGCGCGTGTACGAGGCGAACTTCGGCGTCTACGGCGTGCGCAAGGTGTGGCGGCAACTGGCCCGCGAGGGGATCGCGGTCGCGCGCTGCACGGTCGCGCGGCTGATGCGGACGATGGGCTTGGCCGGGGTGGTGCGCGGGCGCAAGGTCCGCACCACCGTTCCCGATCCGGCCGCCTCCTGCCCGCTCGACCGGGTCAACCGCCAGTTCAAGGCCGAATGCCCGAACAGGCTATGGGTGGCGGATTTCACCTACATCGCGACCTGGGGCGGCTTCGTCTACGCGGCTTTCGTGATCGACGTCTTCGCCCGCCGGATCGTGGGCTGGCGGGTGTCGCGCTCGGCCCGGGCGGACTTCGTGCTCGATGCCCTGGAGCAGGCTCTGCACGAGCGCCGCCCCTTCGCCGGCAGCGGCCTTGTGTGTCACTCAGATCGCGGATCGCAATATGTGAGCATCCGCTACACCGAGCGCCTGGCCGAGGCAGGCATCGAACCATCCGTCGGCAGCGTCGGCGACAGCTACGATAATGCTCTGGCCGAGACGGTGATCGGCCTGTTCAAGGCCGAGGTGATCCATCGGCGCGGGCCGTGGCGCTCGTTCGAGGCGGTCGAGTACGCCACGCTCGAATGGGTGGATTGGTTCAATCACCGTCGGCTTCTCGAACCGATCGGCCACATCCCTCCCGCCGAGGCGGAGGCACGCTATTATGCCCAGGCCGAGGTGCAAGCCTTGGCTGCCTGACCCAAACCAAACAGCCTCCGGAAAGCCCGGTGCGGTTCAGAGCGTGATCGGGGGCTGCCATGTGTTCGGCCTCTGATGCGGCCGTTCACGCGCCGCGGGCCCGTATGGGAGTACGACGGTCGGGACCACATCATTGGAACGTGCTCGAAGCACTCCCCGTGCGCCTTGTTCTCCCAACCCCGCCTCACCGACATTGCGCCATACCTGTCCTTCGGCCTCCTCACGCCCGCCGACAGCCTCGCGTCCGCCCCGCCTACGCGGTGACGGCCGGAGCTCGGTAGATCCCGCCCTTCGTCAGAAGGGCCCAGGCGATGCGCGCGTTCTTGTTCGCCACGGCCACGATGACCAGCATCGCCGGCTTGCGCGTCAGCATCCGGCCAAGCCACGAGTCCGCCGGCACGCCCTTGCGCTTGGCCCAGCGCACGACTGCGCTGGCCGCGATGATGAGCAGGCGCCGCAGGGTTCTCTCACCCATACGCGAGGTGCGGCCGAGGCGCTCCTTGCCGCCGGTCGAGCGCTGCACCAGTGTCAGCCCAACCCAGGCGGCGAAGTCACGGCCTGAGCGGAAGGTGTCGGTGGGTGGGGCTAACGCCTCGATGGCGGTGGCGATCAGCGGGCCGATGCCGGGCACGCTCATCAGCCGCCGCGCCGTCTCGTCGGCTTTGGCTCGGTCGGCGATCTCGGCATCGAGGGCTGCGGTCTGCTCCTGCAGATGGCGGAGCGCACCGACGAGCACGCTCAGACAAGAGCGAGCGGCTTGCGGAATGTCCGAGGCGGGATCCTCGATCAGTGTGATCAGCTGTTCGACGTGGAAGGGGCCCTGCGGGGCGATCTGGCCGTACTCGGCGAGATGACCACGGATCGCGTGGATCAGCTGGGTGCGCTGGCCGACCAGTACGTCGCGTGCCCGGAAGACCACCGTGGCAGCCTGCTTGGCTTCACTCTTCACGGCCACGAAGCGCATGGTCGGGCGCTGCGCAGCCTCGCAGATCGCTTCGGCATCGGCCGCGTCGTTCTTCTGCCGCTTAGCCAGCCGGTCAGGTCACGGCCTCACAGATAGCGGCTGCGTCGGCCGCATCCGTCTTCCCGCGCTTCACGTAAGGGTTCACATAGGACGGGGGCATCAGACGGACATCGTGCCCCAGCGCCTGAAGTTTGCGGCCCCAATCGTGAGCACCCGCACAAGCCTCCATGCCGATCAGGCATCGCGGCTGCTCCTCGAAAAATGTGAGCACCTGGCCACGGCGGAGCTGGCGGCGCACGAGAACCTTACCGTTCTCGTCGACACCATGGATCTGGAAGACGCTCTTCGCGAGGTCGATGTCAACTGTAGCAAGCTCGGGCATGGGTGGCTCCTCCGCTCAGGACCACAACATCCCGATTATGGCCCCGTGCGACGCCGGGAGCAGGAGCCATCCACATCATCAATCGAGAACGCCTTCGCGAAGCTGAAGGCGTTGCTGCGCACGGCGGCGGCCCGAACCGTCTCGGACCTGTGGGCTGCGATCCGGGAGGCCTTCACTTGCTTCAAACCCGACGCGTGCCGAAACTATCTCGCCGCCGCAGGTTACGATGCCTACGACCCAGTCTGAACGGCAACAGCTCTAAGAGCCTGTTTGAGCACTGCTTTCAGGCTGGATTGTAGAGGGCGTTTGCGGCCATGAGGCTGGCGACGCAAGCGAGGCGTCCAGTGGCCACGTCGAGACGACCGGCGCGCTCGCGCAGCAAGCCGCCCCAGTGGCTGAGCCAGCCGAAGCTGCGCTCCACGAGCCAGCGGCGCTCCAGCACGACGAAGCTGTTCTGATCGGGCCGCTTCTCGACGACGCGATGGCGCATGCCGTGCAGATGGCACCACTGCTGGCAGCGCTCGGCCGTGAAGGCGCCATCCAGGATGGCCTGGCGCAGGCTCGGCCATTGCGCCTTGCCCTCATCAAGGGCGGCCAGCGTGTCGCGATCCCGCACGTTGGCGGGCACGACCGCGAGCGCCAGAAGGTGACCCTCGGCATCGACCATGGCCACGCGCTTGCGCCCGACCAGCTTCTTGGCCCCGTCGTAACCGCGTGGACCACGCACGCCCAGGCACTTGACGCTCTGGGTGTCGATGACCGCCAGCCGCGGCATCGGCCCGCGGCCGCAGCGGCGACGCTGGCGGCGGGCCAGAGCTCGCATCAGGCTCGCGAACAGGCCCTTCTCGATCCAGCGCCGGAACCAGCCGTAGACGGTGCGCCGGGGCGGAAAGCCTGCCGGCAACGCCCGCCACGCGCCGCCAACCCGCAGGTGCCAAGCAATCGCCGCCAGCACCCGGCGCGCGGGCGTTGCATCCGGACGGCCCGGTGGATCCGCCTGTTCCAGAAAGCAGGCGACCTCGTCCAGGCCCGCCTGCAGCACCATGTCCTTCAGGCGCGTCTCATGACGCGTCCGATGCCGGTCCGTCCACATCTGCTCTCCGCTCCGCCCCGCCAGGCGGAATTCGTGTCCAACGCGAGACAGATGGGGACGACCGGCTGACGGCCTCAAACAGGCTCTTAGAGGTGATCGAATAGTTCCATGACATGGCTGCACGCGTGATGATCTGCCGCTGCCCGGCGGCGTTTGGGAGGTTGCATGTGGCGTATGAATAGGCTCTACGGCCTGTGATCGCTTGTACCAGCTGATGCGGTGAGCGTTTCGCCTCTCCTGAGCGAGGAGGAGCGATGCTGTCGGACGCACAATGGGCCGAGTTGGAGCTGCCGGTGGAAGCTTGCCAACCGAAGAGCAAGATGCCGCCTCAGGATCTGCGCCGCACCGTCTCGGCCATCCTCTGGCGGCATCAGAACGGCGCCAAGTGGCGCGCCGTGCCAGCCGAACTCGGACCCTGGTGGCGTGCCGCCCAGATCTTCATCCGGTGGGCGCGCGCTGGTGTCTGGGAGCGGCTCCTCAGCCTCGTTCAGGAGCGCGGCGTGCAGCTCGGCATGGTGTTTCTCGACGGCACCAGCGTGCGCGCTCACCAGAAGGCGGCGGGGGCTGCGCGAAGGGGGGATCTCAAGCTGAGCGAGATCATCGTGAGGCGCTTGGCCGCTCTCGTGGCGGCTATGGCACCAAAGCTTGCGTGATCGCTGATGGCGCTGGTCGCGCCATCGCATTCCGGATCGCGCCCGGTCAGGCGCATGAGCTGCCTCAGGCCATCCCGCTGCTCGATCAGCTGCCGGGCGTGCCCAAGTGGGTGGTGGGCGACCGGGGTTACACTGGCAATCGCTTTCGCGAGCATGTCTGGGGCATGGGCGCCCGGCCGGCGATCCCGCCACAGCGGCATGAGGCTCCTGTTGCCTGTCTGGAGTGGATCTACACCAACCGTAACCGGGTCGAACGCCACTGGGCGCGATTAAAATGTTCGGTCCCGCGCTGTGGTACTAGGCATGCGATGAGATGACAAATGAAATTGAAAAGATTGCTGGGGACTGCTGTCTGTTTAGCATTGCAGACATCCATCTCAACGTATGGACTATGCTGTGACAGATTAGACTTGCAGGTAACAACGACGCCGGTTCAACCACAGTCTGGATGGGCCCTCAAGCGGCACTATCAGATAAAAGCACAACCGCTGACGGCGTACAGTACGATTTTAATAGGAGACTCACTCATCCAGCAGTGGGACACTGCGCAGCTATCTAACGTCCAGAACCTTGGGGTTAGCGCTGATCGAACGCAGAACGTGCTCTGGCGCTTGGCTGATCTGAACCTCATACAAGCTTCGCCTGAAAAAGTGTTGGTTCTTGCGGGAACAAATAATCTCGGAGCCGGCGATCCGCCATGTTCAATCGCTGAGGGCTTGCTGGCTATTGTCGCAAAGATTAAAGCGGCGTGGTCTTCTGCTCAGATCATTGTAGTTGAGATTCCCCCGCGGGGTGCGGACTTCGCATTCAGAGACGAAGATCGTAAAGCGATCAATGCCCTTGTCCGTCAGACCCTCGCTGCGGATCAACAAGTGGCTGTCATCAACCTTGATGACGCTCTAACCTGCGGCCGACAGAATTACTGCTCAAACTATAAAGAGGATAAGATTCATTTCACGGCGGAAGGGTACGGGTTATTCAACGGATTACTAATGCGGCAGCTCAATCCTGCTGCGCAGGAGTAGCTTGGACCGCAGCATCTTCGGCGCTGGACGCGGAACGCATCGTCTGCATGCTCAGATGGGTGACACATCCCACCTTCTCGCCTATGACGCGTGCCTTCGGTGTGAATACTAAGGTCCGCTAATAGGGGAGGAGGGGGTGAAAATCTTAACGCAGACAGATGATTTTGCTGTCTACCATTTTCCGCACGATAATAGCAGGCACCACATAGTCGCCTTCTCCAACGCCTTCGGAGGTGCGACTCGGCAGGAGATCACCGCCAAAGGATTTCTAGAAAAGCTCGGTGTTGGCTTTTCAGTCGTTGAACACGGCGACAAAGATCACTGGTGGACGGTGGCTTGCATTGATGAAGCAATCTCTAACCTCAAGGAGAATCTCGTTGGGCGTGAGATCGTTACTTATGGCTTCTCGATGGGCGGCTACGGTGCCCTCCGATTTGCTGCTCGGTTAGAAGCTAAGCGTGCAGTTGCCTTCGCCCCCCAAGATACGATTACACCGTCCGAGGCGCCTTTCGAGACACGCTGGGCATGGCAAGCGCAAGAGATTGGTGCGGTCGTTCCTCCTGCTCGAAATTTTTTCTCCCGCGATACTGAATACTATGTAACATTCGACCCTTCGGATATTGATCTATTCCACATTCGTAGGATGTTGGAGTTTAGAGATCGTTGTAAGACGTTTAATGTGCTACCGTTCTGGTTTGCCGGCCACGCAGTAGCCGCATCTTTAAAAGGAGCCGGGGTACTTTCATATCTTGCAAAAGGGCTGCTGACGTTTGACGATTCGAGCGTCCGTCTCGCGCAAGATTTGTATCGGCAGTATCGGCGAAGTAGCCCTAGTGCCGCCATGATTGCCCAAGCTGCAAGATCGCTCGGGCGTAAACACAAGCAACGCAGCTTATTTCGAATCGTTCGTTCAAACATGGACAAGCTGAAGCGGGAGGCTTCAGCTGAAGATTTGATTGCTGTCTACTTTGCTCTTCGGGACAATGAGGGCATGGAGGACGCCTTACCCTTCGTGCTTCAAGTCGCTTCCTACGAGCCTGACAATTCCCGGTTTGCATGCCATGCGGCGGACGCGTTGCTATATTTCGGCCGACGCGAAGAGGCGCGATCCGCCCTGGAACGCTTCGTGGGCACTTCCGCTGATGACGGATGGTTCAAAACTCTCTGGGCGCGAGTGTCGGGGCCCTAGTAGGGGACTCGTTCAGGTCCAAGCGAGGACACAGGCGGCGAGAGCGACAGCGGCCAACGGACGCGCTCGACGCCGCGCTTGCTCAGGCGTGTGGACGCGCGGCCTGCTGGTGCGGCACAGCCTGTCGGACGGGAACTTCTCCTACTTCACCACTTGGTGCCCGGCCGGCACACCCCTACACACGCTGGTGGCCGTCGAGGGGTGGCGTTGGGCCATTGAGGACGCGTTCGAGACCGCCAAGACGGAACTCAGGCTGGCCCACAACATGAGCCGCTCGTAGCACGGCTGGCACCGGCATGTCAGCCTGGTAATGCTTGCTTTTGCGATGCTGGCACGGGTGCGCCGGTTGGCCAACGGAGCGCCCCCAAAAACGTCGCTCACCGCCAAGCTCGCTGGTGCCTTGGTCCCTCCAGGTGTTAAATCGAAATGCTTTGAGGTGGCCGCTCGGCCGCCGGCCGACCCGTTTCCAGAGAACTTCTCGTGACAGAGTGGGTTGCCTAACGCTCTATATATCCGTCCTATATGAGACCATTAAAGACTCGGAGGAAAGCTCAGACCCAATCAGTGCTGGCAAATGTTAGCAAGTGCTGCTGTTTCACCCGCACAAAAGGGGCGGGCCGTCGATGCTACTGGCCTCGGTCATTTATCGTCGCGGAGTGTGTATGGGTATAATCGATCGAGCTTTAACCTTCGTAGAAGTGATGGCGCGGTAGACATGGATGTAACCTTCAGGGAAATCTTGTCGGGCACGAACATGCCTGGAAGGGATCGAAGACGAATTCCGGCTATCTATGTAACCCGCGATGATGCATACCTCGTCATCGCGTCGGAAGTGCGCCTCGCTGACGACGGTCAACCCGATTTGAATAAAGGTGATGATTACCGGATTGGAGTAAGTGTATCTCTAGACCAAGGTGAGACATTTTCAGATACAGCTTACGCGCTTGATGGACATCTTGATCCGCGCGAGCCGATTGGATTTAATGACATGTGCATCGCTGCCGATGGTGCCGGAACCCTGCACATGATTGCTAATTCTGACTTTGGTCTGAAAAAAGGCCGAAATCCTATTTGGGCTGGAGGCAGCAACCGGGCCCCCATCGCATGGGCAACTTCGGCAAAAGACAGTTCTTTTCTAAAATGGAGCAATTATAAACTTCTCCCCATTTTCAACGAGATCGACACGAATAATGTATCTGCCGGGACTGGTTTTTTCGACACAAAAACTGACACTTTAGTTTTTCCAATTTACGGTTTTTTGCGCAATGCCGGGTTTCGTCAGTGGCCTTTGTACAAAGTTGGCCAATCTGAGTGGAAAATTGGCCGTCAACTTCCCGCTGTTGTTCAAACGATAGCGGGAGAGACAGAGCATCGTATCATCAGATCTGAGGATGGATGGTGGTACTCAATAGGAAGAAACAACGAGTGCGCTGGAAGTAGGACTATTTACCGAGCTGCGAGTATTGACGGGTCCTGGGAGGCTTTCCAGGGGGTGCCGAAGAAAATTGAGACTTGCAACAATAGCTGTTTTGGAACCACAATTGGACGACGTGGTGAGGTTTGGCTTTACTGTGCAAGCTCGGCTGCAGATGGTAAATCTCATCTGCGTCGAAACGGCATACTCGAAACTAGTTATGACAGGGGAAGAACATGGGTCGATGCCCTTGAGCTGGCAAGCAACGGGTACAAATCGGGTCAATCATTTTTTGGGTACTCGTCTGTATGTAGCTCTGATAATTTTATCTATATAGTGGTCGAGGTTGATTGGCACGGTTCGCTCGCACTGTATCGGATCGATAAAAACTCGTTTTGATGATATTATATGATTAGACGCTGGAGATGATGAAGAGAGGTGCTTGTGATTTGCCTTGCCCATACGACGGCACTTACCCCTTCCTATAACGAGTGGATTTAAAGATATAATTCCGGAAGAAAGTGGAGTTTCCTGAGATATGATTCGACCAGTGATCCTGTGCGGCGGCTCGGGCACGCGGCTGTGGCCCGCCTCCCGCGAGAGCATGCCGAAGCAGTTCTCGCGCCTCGTCAGCGAGCATTCCTCCACCTTCCAGGACACGGCCCGGCGGGTCACCGACGAGACCACGTTCGGCCGCCTCAGCGTGCTCACCCACACAGACGCCCGCTTCATCGTCGCCGAGCAGCTCGCCGAGGCCCGCATCCCCGCCGACATCCTGCTCGAGCCCGAGCGGCGCGATTCCGCCGCCGCGGTCGCCGTTGCAACGCTCCATGCCGCCCGCACCGACCCGCAGGCCGTCGTCCTGATCCTGGCCGCCGACCACGTCATTGGCGACACCCGGGCGTTCGTCGCCGCCGTCGAGGCCGCCGCGGTCGGCGCGCGCGCCGGCCACATCATGACGCTCGGCATCGAACCGACGCAGCCGGCGACCGCCTACGGCTACATCCACCCTGGCGAGGCCATCCCCGACGCCCCCGGCACCTACAAGATCGCCCGCTTCGTCGAGAAGCCGGACCGGCACGGCGCCGAGCGCCTGATCGCGGAGGGCGCGGTCTGGAATTCGGGCTACTTCCTGTTCCGCGCCGACGTGATGCTCGACGAGCTGGAGGCGCACGCGCCCGCCGTGCTCTCGGCCGCCCGGGCCGCCCTGGAGAACGCGGCGCGGGACCTCGACTTCGTGCGCCTCGACGCGGACGCCTTCGCGCAGGCCCCCAAGACCTCGATCGACTACGCGGTGATGGAGCGGACGCGCCACGCGGGCGTGCTGCCGGTCTCCTTCGCGTGGTCGGATGTCGGCACCTGGGACGCGGTCTGGAGCGTGCTGGCGCAGGACGAGAGCGGGAACGCGGTGCGCGGCCGCGTCGAGCTGATCGAGACCCGCGGCAGCTTGGTCCACAGCGAGGGCGAGCAGGTCACCGCGGTGGTGGGGCTCGAGGACGTCGTGGTGGTCTCGACCCCCGACGCGGTGCTGGTGAGCTCGAAGGCGCGCTCGGGCGAGGTGAAGACGCTGGTGGAGCGGCTGCGCGCGAAGGCCTACCCGGAGGCGGACGCGCACCGGCGGATGTACCGGCCCTGGGGCTGGTACCAGCGCATCGACATCGGCGAGCGTTTCCAGGTGAAGCGGATCATGGTGACGCCGGGCGGGCGCCTCTCCTTGCAGAAGCACTATCACCGGGCGGAGCACTGGGTGGTGGTGAAGGGCACGGCCGAGGTGACGCTGAACGAGCGGGTCGTGCTGGTCCACGAGAACGAGGCGATCTACCTGCCGATCGGCTCGATGCACCGCCTGTCGAACCCGGGCAAGATCCCGCTGGAGCTGATCGAGGTCCAGGTCGGATCCTACACCGGCGAGGACGACATCATCCGCGTCGAGGACGTGTACGGACGCTGACGCAGGGCGCTGTAGCCGGCTGTTGAGAGACAGCCGGCTTCCTCGTGGATGGCGGCTCCGCGCTGCTTGATCTCCGCTTTCCGAAAGATCGAAACGCCCGGGGCTTTCCGAAAATGAAGGGAGCCCTGGCGCAAGTCACTGCCACAGGCGCAGGCACCTCCGTCACGAAGCGAGGCAGTCCGGCAATATCTGTGACATGCACATTGAGGCTGTGGCCTCAGCAGCCCTCTCCGCGTGTTGCATCGCTCGAGCGCCAGAAAGACTGTTGCGCGTGAGGTGATCTCTCGTGGTGCCCGTATGACGGCTGCCGTACCTTGACGCATCACTCCGGTGCTCAAGGTGCGTGGTCGTCCTTATCCACTGCGAGACGGGGCGGGATGGTTACGCTTGGAGGAGACACAATGGTGTTGTAGCGGCAATGATCCGATCTGACCTCCCGGCTTGGGGAGTTGGAAGATGGTGGCTTGGGTGGACTGGGATCGCGTGAGAGCACCGGATGCTGCAAGGCCAGATTGAGCAATTCTCAAGCGATGGCACCGTGAGCGGTTGGTTCCGCAAATCGACGTTTGCCAAACCTGCGATCGCGCGCATCGCCTTCAATGACGGAACGGTCCAGCGTGTCATCGCGGATCGCTTTCGGCGGGACCTTCTGGAGCGCGGTATATCTCACGGTCACTACGGCTTTCTCCTGCGCGCGCCCGCGGTCGCCGCCAGCGGCGCTACACTGGCGGTCCTCCTAGACGATGAGACAGAGAGCCCAGTGGCGGAAGCGCGTATGTCCGGCTTGCCATTAGTTCAATCGCGAGCGTACCCTTTGCTTCTGCATGTCGAGGATATTATCGCCCCAGAGCAACGGTGGACCTGCGAGGACATTGCAACGCACGTGTCTAACTTCAACGTCACACAGGCCTGCAGCTCACTTGGTGTGGAGACTTTCGTAGAGAGGATTGCTCAGTTTTGCTTTGGCGAGTTCCCAAGTTCGGAAATGATGATGGGGTTCGCCGACGCAATTAAGTCACGGACAGCAACTCCTGAACGCGTTTTCTTGGCCATGTTGGACAGCAAGCAAGCTTTGGAGAAGGGCGTGCAATCGCTGCCAGGCCCATATAGCCCCGAATACCCGTTTTCATAAGAAAGCCTTCACTATTTAGGAGTGCCTTCGCCCAACTCTGCGGCTACTTGATCAAACCGACGTTGCGTGCGGTGTGCATCGACAGGATTGGCGCGTCCCCACAGTATGGCTCGGCTCTCAGTCCGTAGGCCTGGACGCGCTTGGCAGGCTGGCGAGCGCCAGCTTACAGATTGCACTCAGCCATTGACTGCACCGGAAGCGAATGCGGGCTCTGGCAACCACTGTTTTGACGTGTCACGGTTTGAAGATGGAACCGGGTTAAAAATGCCTTTCCCCTCACACGCGATTCCGATGCCCGAGAACGTCAAGAGCTCATGACCGCCACGCTGCCGCGGCTCGTGTTCAGCGTCCCGAACGAACTCGGGCGCTACGGCGGTGCTGCTCTCGGGTTACATGCTTTCCGTCCCGACCAGATCATGTTTGGGGGAGACGCCCAGTTGAGCGTGTTCGCGGGCGCATTGGAACGCGCGAAGATCGTTTCGGCATTCCTGCCGCATCCAGAAATCTTCAGCCACGCGACTAGCTTCGAGCACATCGCCCACGTCCTCCGGGCGGGGACATCGGACATTTTACATAAACTGACACATGTGCGATTCGGTCCCGCGGCCGATGTCCGGGTGCTCAAGTTCGCCCGGAACTTCTACGTGCAAGCAGGGCACACTCGCCGGGACGAGGTTCGCGTTTCCGGGAACCTCTTCGCAACGGGCCGAGTCTTGCCAGCCTCGGTTCAGAAGGTCCTCCGATACGAGCGTGGTCAAGAGAAGCTTTTCTGCTTGGGCCCAGAAATCCCTCCGGTCGGCGAGCTGCCTACAGAATTCATGGTGGATGACATAAATCACTGGCCGTCGGGGAAGCGGGTTGATAGGAACGATCTGCGGTCAGCAGCCCAGATGTGTTTGACCGAAGGTAAGCTTGAGCTACAGTCCTTTTCGGAGTTTGCATCTAACATTTCCTTCACTACTGGATCTGAAGGATCTCCGCTCAGTGAGCCACCGAATTTTGTTCAGGGGCGGCGTCAGGATAAAACAAGTATCGAAGCATCCATTGCGATACCGTACAATCTGGCCGACGCAGCAAGCCTAGTCCCAGATCTGCTAAGGACTTACGTGAAGTACCTTGGTCCGTCTGAGGCCGGACTGAACATTACGGTATTTCCCTTCAACGGGGCGCATCGCTCGGCGGACTGGACGCGCTTCGTTCGAGAGATCGCCACTCTAGCGGAGCGGCGCGGTGATCAGATCTGCCGCTCCCAACTCTGGATCGCCAAGGTCAAAGGACCGGTGCCCCGCTCTGCCCTGGCCGTCATGTTCCCGGTCGCCATCGTGGACGACGGCGATCCAGAGCGCGGATGGACGGAGGTGCGACTCCGGAAACTCGGTATTCAGGTCATCCGTCTAGGTGAAGCCCAGCCTGAATCGGGGGAACAGCGCGCGCAAGACGCCATGCCGCGGTACCGAGAAATTGAGGATGGAGCCGGCCAGCGCGTTGTGCGAGTGCCAACCGTATCGAAGATCCAGCACATGGAGGTCTTGGCATCCGCCATTGCGCGCGCGCACCGCGGTGGATCATCTGTGCGCGCTCTGGAGGATCGCCAAGGTCTCACATGTGATGATCTGCTCCAGACGTTCGGAGAGTTATTGTGAAGCGTCCGTCAGCATGTTCCAAGCTCATGGACACTCTCGAGGCAGGGGACGTCACGATCTACTATGAAATCTCGCCAATTCTTCTCAGCCAATGGACAGGAATTCCCGCAGTAGCAGCGGCCTACGCGCAGGAAATCTGCTCTATAGGCAGCGACAGATTTCAGTTTTTCTTTGATGACGTTATCATCCCGCGCGATGCAATTGCTGAGACATTGACGCGCAGGACCGGTTCATTTTTGTCGCGTGCGCTTGAGTTCAGGCGAGCGCAATTCTCTCCGCTCGATGTTTTTTCGCGTGAAGGCATCAATGTCGGGCTTTACCCTTCGGTCAAACACGAGCCGGGGATATTCGACAAGGAGATCAGTTTCGTTCATGACTTATCAACGCACATCACTCCCTTTTATCACACGATTCACAACATAAAATATCATCTTGAGTACCTTGCTGAAGAGATCAGAACGAATGATCTAACTTTGGCGGTGTCGCGGTCAACTTTAGACGATATCAAGTACTACTTTGGAACTGAGGAAGATCGGCTAGGTGTTGTATACAATGCTGTTAGTTGGCCGGAAGAATTCGCTGTCAAATTCATGGCGGAGCTTGGTTCTGCTTACGTCGAGCCCTACATTCTCATTCTTGGCACTCGCGAGCCTCGGAAAAATCACCAGATAATATTCGACATGTTGACCAGATGGCCTGAGCTTTTAGAGAAATACCGCTTCGTTTTCACGGGGCGATCGGGATGGCTTGAAGATCAGCTTTCTGTTCCTTCGACAGTGATGCGCGGCTTCGAAAGCGGCCGCATAATTTATACCGGATTTGTGGACGAATACACTAAATACAAGCTGCTGCGGCTTGCGTATTTTAGCATCTATGGGTCTATGTTTGAGGGATTTGGCCTACCAATTATTGAGAGCATGTCGGTTGGGACGCCTTGTATTGCCTCCTTCAGCTCAAGCCACCCTGAGGTCGGAGGGCGGGCTGCGCTTTATTTTGATCCCTTATCCGCAGAGAGTCTATTCGAACGAGTTGAGTTCCTAGGCCGGTTATCTGACGAAGATGCTCGCGCCCTTTCGGAGGCCTCTGTTGAAGAAAGCCGGAAATTTACTTGGAAATCCTCGTTTCAGGAATTATGCTATCAGATCGGCAAAGTTCTAGTGTTCGATTAAACTCTGACTGTATCCGTGGAGATCTGACTCGTGATGCCGAACGACGCGACCGTGTCATGCCGCCGGGTTGTTCTCTGCGGGCTCACCCTGAACGGCGAACCTCGATAGGTGCGCCGCTCACTGCTGGCTGTCTCGGCCCCGCCCTGTGCGCTGCCGGCTGACGAACAGGGAGTGCTTCTCCTGTCGCCGCCGGTAGGATCGACGACGGTCTGGGACGTCTGCCTGACCTTGGAGCATGTGCGCCATGGATCTTGGCCAAGCCTATGCAAGCCGCGAGCGCGTGATCCCGCCCTTTGCCGAGCCTCCCGCTGAGGATCTTGGCATCCTCCAGCTGCTCAGAGCGCTGCGGGGCAATGCAACCCAGGTCTGGGCAAAGCGGACCTACTCCGAGATGGTGACGCACCGTCCCTTCCTCGGGCGCAACACCTTCGTGCTGAACGATCCAGACGCCATCCGCCACGTGCTCGTCGACAACCACGACAACTATCAGCGCACCGCGGCCACGATCCGGGTCCTACGTCCGACGCTGGGGGAGGGGCTCTTCATCAGCGAGGGGTCAGCGTGGCGCCAGCAGCGACGCGCCCTGGCGCCCGCCTTCACGCCCAAGGCTGTCGAAGCACTCGTGCCCCATATCCACGCGGCCGTGGATGAGGCGATCGAGGCGCTCAAGCCTCACGCGGCACGAGAGCCGGTGGATCTGTTCACCAACCTGCAGCACCTCGCTCTCGAGATCGCCGGGCGGACCATGTTCTCCGTCGGCATGCATCAGCACGGCAAGCGCTTGCGGGAGATGGTGCTCGAGTACGCGGACGTTCTCGCGCGCCCGCATCTCCTCGACTTCCTCTTGCCGCAGCGCTGGCCCACGCCCCACGACCTCCTGCGCGCCCGCTTCCGCAAGCGCTGGAACGCCTTCCTCGACGAGGTCATCACCGCCCGCGCCGAGGCCCGCTTGGGCGGATCCACCCGCGACTTGCTCGATCTCCTCACGGCCGTGTGAGATCCGGACACGGGCCAGAGCTTCACATCCGCCGAGTTGCGCGATCAGGTGGCGACCATGATCCTCGCCGGTCACGAGACCACGGCCGTTGCACTCCTCTGGGCAACCTACCTTCTGGCGCTTGCTCCAGACATCCAGGAGCAGGTTGCCGAAGAGGCGGCCGGAGCAGCGCCAGACAGCGATTCTTCAGCTCCAGACCCCCGGCTTCCATTCACACGAGCGGTGGTCGACGAGACACTGCGGCTCTACCCTCCCGCTTACGTCATCGTGCGCCAGGCCCGAGCTCCCGACCGCGTCGGGGGCGAAGCCATCGCTGCGGGCGATATCGTGGCTGTTGCGCCCTGGGTGCTGCATCGGCATCAGCGGCTTTGGCGCGATCCGGAGGTCTTTGACCCTGCGCGCTTCCTGCCCGGCGCTCCGCCGGTGCCTCGGTATGCCTACCTGCCGTTCGGCGTCGGGCCGCGGATCTGCATCGGCGCTCATTTCGCGCTCGTCGAGGCCACCCACGCATTGGCCAAGCTCGTGCGCACGTTCCGCATCAGCCTCGCAGATGACCGGCCGGTTCTGCCGGCAGCTGTGATCACCACACAGCCCGACCACTCGCCTGAGTTCCGGCTTACCCTCCGGAGCTCATAGCTTTCCCGCACTTCGTCGCTCGTCTCAGGTCCACAGAGCAGCTCAGCCTTCACTGACGGACGAGCGGCGAAGGCGGCCGATTAAATCGCGTTGTCCATCGTCCGGGATCGGTGATCCCTTGCCCGCCTTCATGAACCGCCCCAGCAGAAGGCCGGAGACGACGGAGAGCGCGAACCATTTGCCTAGGAACCTGAGCATGTCGCACTCTCGAAATGTCTGAGCCGCCACCTGAGCAACAACGGCCACGCTCAGCTAACGGGTCTCGGGCTTCCGGTAAGATACTCCTGCCCAGCCTTGCTCGTCTTCGATGAAGCGGACCCCTAATCGTTCGAGTGCGGACCTCAGCTTGAGTGCGGTGTCCAGCCGCAAACCGCCTTGCTCGGTCTCAAAGCGGCTCACGGTGTACGGCGCGACAGCGGCAAGTTCTGCGACCTCGCGAACTCCGAGCTTTGCGGCCGCTCGGGCCATTCTCAGCTGTGCCGGCGTCACTCTACACCACGTGCTAGAAAAGCTGCACAGGGTGTTGACTTCCGCCTGCTCCCTGTTCTAAGCAATTAGCACATGGTGCAGTGTTCGCAAGCGTGTGTGCCAAATGTCATCTACCCGCTCTTTGTCCTGGGCTGCCGCCCTGCAAGCGCTTCGCGCTGACCGCGTGCAGCTCTCCCCTGCGCAGCGGCGCGCGCACGCTAGCCGAGTGGGCTTCACCAAGATCGCTGCCAAGCGCGCGAACATGATTGCTCGTGTGACGCCCCTCTACAGCGCTGGGAAATACGACCGCAGTGCCATCATGGGCGCCGCAATCGAAGCAGCGAGAGCTCGTCGCTTCGTCACAGGAGAGCCCTGGAACATCTGCCTTTCCGCCGCTCTTAAAGGAACCTGGCAGGTCGCGAAGGAAGCTCGTGCGTTCGCAGTTCATCAAGCACGTCGCGCCGTCGAACGCGCGCAGCGAGCGAATTCGCACATCAACCCGGATCAGGTGAGCTCACCGGCAGGGGAAGGGTATTCGGCGCCAGGTCGCAGCCCGCAGCCGTCACTGATGCCTTCTCCCAAGCAACACGGCCTATCCGAGCCCTTCCCACGGCTCCCGGTTCTCAGCGTCTCACGCATCTCCGCACCTCAGCCCTTGGGCTCTACGCAGGGTTGAGCCCAGGCCCGTTGGCCGCGGTCGGCTGAGGCGCCCGGCAGCACCCCTTCACCACCTCTCCCCCACAACCAGCGAGGCACCCCATGCCCAGCAAGAGACCGCGCTCGCGCGCGGCCGATCCCGCACGCCTGACCGTCGCCTCTCTAGGCCTTCGCGCCAAGCTCGTGCCCGAGGATCAGGTCATCGAGCTTCGCGCCCTCATCGAGCGCTACGAGCAACTCCTCTGCGAGTGGGAGAACCTCTCCCACCGCGCCCTCAAGGCTCTCTCCGGCCGCTCGACCCGCACGGATAAGCGCCATGCCCCTCATCACCCCTGAGGATATCGGCACGACCCCGCGCAGCTGCCTCTCCCCGCGCCGACGGCTTCAAGCCTGGGAGCGCACCAACGGCAAGTGCGTCGTCTGTGGCGAGCGCATCGACGGCGCCCGCGAGCGCTGGATCATCGAGCACATCCGCGCGCTCGAGCTGGGCGGCGCGGACGAGCTCGACAACATGGGGCCGGCCCACGAGGCCTGCGGCCGTGAGAAGACCCGGGATGATCACGCCCGCACGGCTCAAGCCAAGCGGCAGAAGCTCCGCCACATCGGCGCGGCGGTCAGCGCTCAGCCGTTGCCAGGCTCACGCGCTACTCCGCTGAAGCGGAAGGTCAACGGTACGGTGGTACCCCGCGCAGATGGTCCTCGGCGCCAGTTCGAAGGACTTCCTCAACGCGGTCTCACCAGCGATCCAGATCCGGCAGCAGCACCCTGCCTAGCGCCCGCTGTGAAGGCACGGGCAGTTTACCCTTTCGCAACGGTCGAGCTTGTGACAGGTCTGGGGGAACCACGCACGGCGGCTCCCATGAACCAGCGCACAAGAGACCTGTCTTCCAGCCAGCAGCCAGCGACGAACGGCAACGTTTCGGATGCAGGAGCTGGCGAAATCCTGCCACCGGTCCCCGCCCACCTCGCCTTCCTGTTCGATGAGCGTCCGCTTCTGGTTGGGGAGAGCGCCGAGCAGTACGACGCCTTGATGCGAAGCGTCTTGCATGAGGTGAAACCACGCGAACCCATTGAGGCCATCTGGACGAAGGACATTATCGATCTCACCTGGGAGACGCTGCGCTACCGCGGGTACAAGCAACGCATCCTGGATCAGGCTCGGCTGCAAACGGTGGAGGAGCTCATTGCTCCTATGATCCGCGAAGAAGAGCAGGTTGATCCCGATCCAGATCATCCCCTCTCCCCGCGTAAGATGGCTACGGGCTGGATGCGCGGTTCCGAGCACGAGCGGACCTGGGTGGATCAGCAACTGCGCGAGCGAGGGATCATGCCCGAGAATGTGGCCGCTCAGGCGTTTGCGAACACCCTGTCCGTCATCGAGCGCATCGAGCGCCAAATCACGAGTGCAAGCGCTCGCCGCGATACGGCGTTGCGCGAAATCGAGCGGAGGCGGTCCGCTTTCGGCCGGCAGCTCCGGAGTTCCACGGACATACTCGACGTTGATCCGAACGGGTCGGCAGCATCTGCAATCCCGGTTTCGCGCTCGTGAGGTGGAATGACCAGCGATCGCGCCCGGCAGGCCAACCAGCGGAATGCAAGAGCCAGCACAGGCCCAAAGTCCGTCTCTGGAAAGGCGCGCTCAAGCCAGAACGCGCGCAAGCACGGTCTTTCCGCCGCGAGCTTCGGCTTGGAGGTGCAAGGTGAGGTGAAGCGCCTCGTGGCTGTCCTTCTCGAGTTCACTGCGGGCACACCCGACGCAATCACCGCCGCCCATGAAGTGGCGGAGGCGCAGATCCATCTTCAGCGCGTCCTCGCCCTCAAGTCACAGATCACAGGCGAGATCCAGGAGGCCCTCGGTGGCCTGCCCGAACCAGCGCAGCCGGCAAGCGGGAGCAGGCGCGGTGCGCCTCTGGCCGCAGCTCTTGAAGCGCTCAGCCGCCTGGAGCGCTACGAGCGCCGCGCGTACTCGCGGCAGAAGTCCGCCTTCCGCCGCTTCGACGATGTGATCGGCCATCACGGCGAGACCTGATCTGCGGGACAGTGCCTCGGCCCGAGGTTCATCGAGCCAGGACGATGGCCATCGCTGTCAGCAACGGTTAGCCTCGCGGCCGCAAGTCCACGCGGTGCTCGGAGAGAAGGTCGGCGGACGCGTGTGGCGCGCAAGTCGATGAGGTTGCTCGCACGACCGCCGGGCCGCGAGGAGGGGAGGGCCGGCACGCGCCGCAGCCCGCCTCGTGGCCGAGGCGCAGCTTGACCTAGTCAGGATCCGGAGCACCCGCGCGGGCTTGCTGACGAAGATCGATCAACTTGGGCAGATCGATCGCTACGAGCGCCGCGCCATGTCGCGCTGCAGGTCGCTTGTGCGCGCACTGCACGCTCTGTGTGCGGAGAACCCGGATCGGTGAGGCCGAGCTCGGACGCTGCGATACTCCCCTGCGGCGGCAATGACGTACCCGACGAGCGCACCCTGTCCTCGCGTTCAGCCATAGAGG